>JBFHLR010000154.1:0-6487 GCA_041594735.1 Marinobacter sp. | reverse complement strand
TGCCACGGAAACGCAAACACCGGTCGACCGTCCTCGGGATGCAGCAGCGACACCGCGCAGGATACCGGCAGTGCGTCATGGCGAAGGACCAGGTGGCTGCCCCGAAGTGGACGAAGGCTGGCCTCCGATGCCAGGAGCCGACCGGCCCAGGCGCCCGTGGCGTTGATAACGACGTCGGCATGGGCGACGAACTCGGCGCTGTTGCCATCGGCTTGATCCTGCAGGGCTACGCCTCGGGCTCGGCCATCTTGCCGCAACACCCGGCTCGCTTTTACGTAGTTCAGACAGCTGGCGCCGTCGCGGCGAGCCTCCTCCAGGGTGCGCTGCACCATACGGGCATCGTCCGTGACGGCGTCGACGAACACGTTGCCCGCCGCCAGTCCAGTCCGGCTCAGACCTGGAACCCATTGCAGGGTCTCGGTGGCGGTCAGTCGCCGGCGCGAGTGTTGGCCAGCCATGCGGTCGTACAGCCACAGCAGCAGCCCGAACAGCCGTGGCCCGGGAAACTGCTTGCGAAAGTGTGGCATGACAAAGGACAGCGGATTGATGAGCCCCGGCGCCTCCTTGAGCAGGCGCTGACGTTCCCGAACCGCCGTCCTGGTCAAGCCGAACTGGCCGCTACCCAGGTAACGCAGGCCGCCATGCACCATCTTCGAGGACCGGCTCGACGTGCCCCAGGCAAAATCCCGTTGTTCCACAAGCAGGGTTTTCAGGCCGCTACCGGCGGCCTCGCGGGCGATACCGGCACCAGTGATGCCGCCGCCAATCACGATGATGTCGAACCGGTCGGTGCCGGTCCTGAGCTGATCGAGCAGGGACGACCGGCACGGCTGTTGTTGGGCCATGGCGATGTCCTCAGGCTTTGTCGTCGCGGATCAGGGTTCCAGGGTTGAGCAACCGGTCCGGGTCGAAACTTTGGCACAGAGCGTGAACCGCCCGCATACCAAGTTCGCCTTTCTCCACCGGCAGGTAGGGAGCATGGTCCTTGCCAACACCGTGCTGATGGCTGATGGTGCCGCGGTTCTCCACGATGACCCGGGAGGTCTCATGCTTGAGGTGCTTCCAGCGCTCCAGCGTGTTTGCGTAGCTGCTGCCGTTGCGGAACACGTAGGTGGTGTAAATGCTACAGCCCTGACCGTAGAAGTGAGACAGGTGGGTGAAGACATGGACCTTCTCCCCAAAATCCGCGAGGCCATCCCGCAGGGTGCCTTCCATCCGATTGAGCAGGTGATCGACATTGTCCCAATCGGTGGCGGTCTCGAGGGTATCCACGGCGTACCCCAGTTGCCAGAGTGCTTCCCGCAGATAGGGCATGGTAAATCGTTTCTCGGCCCACTTCGCCCCCAGGTAGGTGCCGGTATACACACCTTCGTGTTTGGCGCAGATCCGGCGGGCTTCGCGCAGCGCCGCGGTGCACTGTTCACGACTGCCGGTGAGTCCGAACGTCATCATGCATTTTTGGTTCCCGGCGCCACGGAACGACAGGTAAGCCTCCAGCAGCCGAATCTGGTGGGGGTGTCCCGCCAGCGCCAGTTGGGTTTCGGTTTCGATGGCATTGCTCAGCCGCAACATGGACAGCTGCACCTTGCCCTGAACCAGATTACGGGCGGCAGTGCGAGCCTGCTCCCAGGTCGGGAAAAAGGTGACGTGGAAGCTCTCCTGATCCGCCAGCGGGGTCGCCCGCACCTTAACCTCGGTGAGGATGCCGAGCCGCCCCTCGGAGCCCAGGATCATCTCCCGGATGTCGGGGCCTGCGCTGGACGCCGGGAAGGTAGGGATATCCAGCGTGCCTTGCAGGGTTTCGATCCGGCCACCGGCAAACAGTTGCTCGATGCGACCGTAACGCAGGGACTGCTGGCCACTGGAGCGGCTCGCCACCCAGCCACCGAGGGTGGACAATTCAAAAGACTGGGGAAAGTGGCCGAGGGTGTATCCCCTGGCCCGCAGCTGGGATTCCACCAGCGGCCCCGGCGTGCCCGCGCCAAAGGTGGCGATCTGGCTCTCCGGGTCGAAGTCCATCAGCTGGTTCATGCACCCCATATCGACCGTCAGCACGGGCCGGGTATCGGCGATGGGGTTGATGTGGCCAGCGACGCTGGTGCCACCACCATAGGGGATCAGGGTGATTTCATGACGCTGGGCGTATTGGAGCAGGTCCCGAACCTCGTCGCTGTTCTTTGGTTGCGCCACCCCGTCTGGGAACACCCCGATGTCGCCACTGCGCACAGCGAGCCAGTCGGGAAGACTCTGACCGCGGGCGTGACGGACCCGGGTTTCGGCCGAGGTATCGATGAGCGGGTGGTCGGCAAGACGGCTGGCGGGTACTCGCTCACAGACCGTGGCCAGTTCGGCATCCGCCAGGGCCTGGCCTGAGCCGATTCGTTCCGACAGAAATTGATGGCCCTGTGGTGGCAGGTCCAGGTTAAATTGGTCGTCGCCCCAGCCATTCCAGCGTCTCATGGTGCCCGCACCTCCTGTTGCTATTGTTGTTATGATCCACCGTTGGCCAGCCCCGGTACCTCTGCGGTTGTCCCGGCGGGGGGCGGGCTGATTCACGGCGGACGCATCATTACGTTTGGATAGAAGGGATTGTAGCGGTATTCTCCACCGCTATATTAACGATTCACGACAACCTGACTGCCGCCGTCCTATTGGTCAACGCACGCATCGGAGGTGCATCCCATACCATGGCAGAGCGCCTATCGCATCACATCGTCAACGATCCTGCTGAGCCGGAACGGCCCGTGGGGTTTCAGGTCATCCACGCTAACCGTCTGGAAGACCTGCGAACCCTGGTGGTGGAGGTGATCCGCCGCTACCCGTTGCCGCCGCTGGAAGAAGAAGTGTTTCTGGTGCACTCCAACGGCATCGCGCAATGGCTCAAGCTGGCGTTGGCCCGGGATGAGGACGATGCCGAGCTGTCTGGACTGGGCATTGCCGCCGCCATGCGGTTCTCTTTGCCGTCGCGGTTCCTTTGGCAGGTGTATCGTGCGGTGCTTGGCGCCGAGGCGGTGGCCACTCGCTCCCCCTATGACAAGGACGAGATGACCTGGCGGCTCTACCGGATGCTGCCGGAGTTGGAAGGCGATCCGCTGTTTGCGCCATTGATCCGGTATATGACGGGTGCCGAGGCGGAACGACGACGGTACCAACTGGCTGAGCGTATTGCCGATCTGTTCGATCAGTATCAGGTCTACCGGGCAGACTGGTTGGCGCGGTGGCGACAGGGCAGGGATGTCATACTCGTACGCGGCGGGCAGGAACGGGAGTTGCCGGCGGAGCAACGCTGGCAGGCGGCCCTGTGGCGGCAGCTGGAGCGGGATATCGAGGCGCCGGGGGGCGAGGAAGTCGGAGCCAGCCGGGCCGAGATCCACGCCCGGTTTCTGGCAGCGGCTGGCCAGCTGCAACCGGCCAGTCGCCCCAAGGGCGTGCCCCGGCGGCTGATTGTCTTCGGGGTGTCCTCGTTACCCCAGCAGACGCTGGAGGTGCTGAGCCGGTTGGGGCAATGTTGTCAGGTGTTGCTGTGCATCCTCAATCCATCCCAGTACTACTGGGCGGACATTGTCGAGGATCGGCACCTGCTGCGGGCTGTCAATCGCCGGGGTGCCCAACGCGGCGGGATGCCGGCGGTACTGGATGACCATAACCTGCACCTGCACGCCCAGCCGCTGCTGGCAGCCTGGGGTAAACAGGGGCGGGACTATATCCGCATGTTGGACGAATACGATCACCAGGCGGACTATCGTCACTGGTTTGGCCAGATCGACCTGTTCAGCAGTCCCCTGGACGGCGTGCCGGAATCGCAGCAGACCCTGCTGATGGCGTTGCAGGACGACATTCTCAACCTGCGACCCAATCGCGAGGCCGTCCGCCCGTTGACCGATCTCAGCACCATCGACCGCTCGCTGGTGTTCCACACCGGCCACAGTGCCCAGCGGGAGGTGGAGATCCTGCAAGACCAGCTGCTGGCGGCCTTCAGCGCCGATCCGGACCTCAGTCCCCAGGACATCCTGGTGATGGTGCCGGATATTGACCAGTATGCGCCCCATATCGAAGCCGTATTTGGCCAGCTCGATCCTGATGACGACCGCTTCATACCGTTCACCATCTCGGACCAGGGCGAGCGCCATCAGGTGCCGGCGCTGATTGCCCTGGAAAAGCTGCTCTCGCTGCCGGAATCCCGGATTGCCGTGAGCGATGTGCTGGACCTGCTGGATGTGCCGGCGGTGCGGAGCCGTTTCGGCCTGGCGGAAGAGGATCTGCCCCTGCTTCACCAGTGGATTCACGGCGCCAACGTACGCTGGGGGCTGGATGGCAGCCAGCGGGCCGCTCTGGAGTTGCCCGAAGGGATGGAGCAGCACACCTGGAGTTTTGGCCTTCGCCGCATGCTGCTGGGTTATGCCGTTGGCGATGGCCCGTGCTGGCAGGGCATCGAACCCTTTGGCGAAGTCGGCGGCCTGGAGAGCCGGCTGGCTGGCCAGCTGGAGCAATTACTGAACCAGCTGGAGCGGCTGTGGCTGACGTTGTCTTCACCCCACCGCCCGGCGGGCTGGGCCCAGGTCATTAACGGCATTCGTGACCAGTTTTTTGGTCCGCTGGACGAGCAGGACAGCCTGGTATTCACCCGTCTCGATCAGGCCGTTGAGCAGTGGCTGCAGGCCTGTGCCGGTGCCGGACTCGAGGCCACCGAACTGCCTTTGGCGATTGTGCGGGAAGTGTGGCTGTCGAGTCTGGATCAGGGCGGCCTGAGCCAACGGTTTCTTGCCGGCAAGGTCAATTTCGCCACACTGATGCCAATGCGGGCGATCCCTTTTCAGCACATCTGCCTGTTGGGCATGAACGATGGCGATTACCCCCGTAGCCAGCCGCCGGTGGACTTCGACCTAATGGCCGAGGATTACCGCCCGGGCGACCGCTCCCGCCGGGAAGATGACCGATACCTCTTCCTGGAAGCGCTGCTTTCAGCAAGAAAGCGTCTCTATATCAGCTGGATAGGGCGAAGTATTAATGATAATTCTGAGCGACCGCCATCGGTCCTTGTCGCCCAATTAAGGGATCACCTGGATGTCATTCGGCCCTTGACTGAGGCCGCTGGCCGGCAAACGTCCATCTCGCACTGGCTGACCACCGAGCATCCGTTACAGCCCTTCAGTACGGACTATTTTAGCGGGCCAGACTCCAGCGGTACGGAACCAGGCGGCAGCGGCAGAGACGGGTTGTTTACCTATGCCCGCGAATGGCGCCAGGCACACGGGCAAGTCGCAGCCTTGGCTGCCAGCGGGATTCCCGAGTTTTCAGATCTGCCCGAAGACATGCTGGCCGAGCCCATCACTCTGGCCACCCTCGGTCGCTTCCTGCGGTCGCCGGTAGACGGTTTCTTCCAGTCCAGGCTCGGGGTGTTTTTCGACCAACAGGATTCCGGTACCGAGGACGATGAACCCTTTGTTCTGGATGGTCTGTCCCACTGGAAGCTCAGTGATCAGCTGATCCAGGGTGTCATCGCCCGTTCCACATCGCCATCGGAACCGGGAACCGAACAGGCTGCCGAAGCGGCCTTGCAGGAGGCCTTGGACCTTGAGATCCAGCGCCAGGGCCGGCGGGGAGACTTTCCCAGTGGTGGCGTGGGTCAGGTGTTGCAGCAGCGCCTGAAGGTGGATTTGCCGGCTCTGAACCAGCGCTATCGCAGTTGGTTGAGCCGTTTTCCGGGAGAGCTGGATCTACGGGCCTATGAGTACCGGGCGCAGATTGCGGACGTGACCGTGGCGGTGGAAGACTGGCTGGGCCCGTTCAAGGTGGCGACCGAAGGTGGCTTGGCGCTGATTCGCCTGTCCAGCAGCGGCCTGACGGACAACCGTAACCGCTACCGTTGGCACCATTTCCTGAGCCCCTGGGTGACCCACCTGGCGGCCTCGCAACAGGCGGATGTTCCGGTGGTGACTTGCCTGCTCAGCAAGGCGGGCGATGTGACGCTGCCGCCCATTCCCCGGGCGCGTGCCTCGGAGCTGATGACCGATCTGCTGACCGCCTGGCTGACCAGCCTGCGCACGCCCCTGCCGTTGGCGCCCAAAACCGCCTTTGCCTGGATCGCAGGCAGTGCCAAGTCCGAGGAGAAAGGGCTCGCCGATGCCCGTGCGGCCTACGAAGGCGGCTTCAAGCAGAGCGGTGAAATGGATCAGTCGCCCGCGTTGCAACGGGCTTTCCCGAATTTCGATGCCCTGGTGGCCGGTGGCGGCTTCCAGTACTGGAGCGAACGGCTCTATCGTCCGCTCTGGCAAGCGGTAAAGGAGACAGGACGCTAACATGGTCAGCAACAGTGCAACGGTCACGGCGCCGAGCAATCCGAGACTCGATCCGCTGACGCTGCCTTTGCAGGGCAGTCGCCTGATTGAGGCCAGCGCCGGTACCGGCAAAACCTACACCATCGCCCTGTTGTACGTACGGGCAATTCTCGGCCATGGCGAGGTACCCAGCTGCGGGCGCCTGCTCA
>JBFHLR010000153.1:0-6547 GCA_041594735.1 Marinobacter sp. | reverse complement strand
TCGCTACGCCGAACAGGCGCAACTCGACTTGATCTATGCCCGCTACCAGAACCTGGATCTCGAAGGCGCCCGTGCCGCCGCCGACCGTTTTCTGCGCCTCAACCCCCAGAGTGAACACGCGGATTATGCCCTGTATCTGCGAGGCGTGGCGTCCTACAATCTGGACATCAGCCTGGCCGGTCGCTATTTCCCCATCGACGTCAGCGCCCGGGATCCCGGCGAACAACGCCAGGCATTC
The DNA here is from genome assembly GCA_041594735.1 of Marinobacter sp. Taxonomy (GTDB): domain Bacteria; phylum Pseudomonadota; class Gammaproteobacteria; order Pseudomonadales; family Oleiphilaceae; genus Marinobacter. Next base: position 6,309 of record JBFHLR010000153.1, on the reverse strand, counting down.
CAGGACTTCTCGACCCTGCTGAATCGCTACCCCGACAGCGAGTACGCCGCCGACGCCCGCCAGCGCATGATTGCCATCCGCAACCGCATGGCGGATCTGGAGTTGGAGGCCGCGCGCTATTACATCAAACGGGAAGCCTACCTGGCGGCCAACAACCGTGCGCGCTACGTGTTCGAGAATTTTTCCACCACGCCAGCCGCCGAAGAAGCGCTGATCATCCTCGCCGAGACCTATCAGTTCATGGGACTTGAAACAGCGGCCAACGACGCCATCCAGCTGCTGGCCATCAATTTCCCGGAGAGCACGGCCTTCACTGCGGACATGCAATTCCAGCCCAGTCGACTGAAGCCGCAAAACCGGTCACTGCTTAACGTGGTGACCTTCGGGCTGTTTGGGGGCGAGGGAGACTAACAGCTTCGTGTAGGATGCGATGAGGCTGGGCCCATCGCATCACATTCGTTATCACATCACATTCGTTCCCGTAGTGATTCGGTTCGCTGCGCTTACCGGCATCCTACACCGGGACAACAATACCGCACCTAAGATGAAGCCTTACTTGCCGATCTTCCATTTGTTGGTGATGGGGTAGCGCCGATCCTTGCCAAAGCCACGCTCGGTGATTCGCACCCCTATGGGCGCCTGACGGCGTTTGTATTCATTCAGGTCCACCAACCGCACCACCCGCTCCACGTCCGCACGGTCATAGCCCTCGGCAATGATGGCCTCCGCGCTGTAGTCCCGCTCCACATAGAGATTGAGGATGCGATCCAGCACATCGTACTCCGGCAGGCTGTCCTCATCCTTCTGGTCCGGCGCCAGCTCCGCCGACGGCGGCCGGGTGATCACCCGTTCCGGAATCACCGGGGATTGGGCGTTACGGTAATTGGCAAGCCGGTACACCAGCGTCTTCGGCACGTCCTTGAGCACATCGAAACCGCCGGCCATGTCGCCATAAAGCGTGGAGTAGCCCACGGCCATTTCGCTTTTGTTGCCGGTGGTTAGCACCAGGGCGCCAAACTTGTTGGACAGGGACATCAACAGCACGCCCCGCAACCGGGCCTGGAGGTTCTCTTCGGTCGTATCGGGGCGAGTCCCGGCGAACGGCTCGGCCAGGGTGGCCATGAAGGCGTCGTACATGGGCTCGATGGAAAACACGTCGTATTGCACACCCAGGGCCTCGGCCTCGGCTTCGGCGTCTTCCAGGCTCATGCCGGAGGTGTAACGGAAGGGCATCATCACCGCACGCACCCGGTCCGCGCCCAGCGCATCCACCGCCACCGCCAGCGTCACCGCCGAATCAATACCGCCGGACAAGCCGAGCACCACCGATTTGAAGCCGTTCTTGTTGACGTAGTCCCTAACCCCCAGCACCAGCGCACGGTAGACGTTTTCCTCCAGCGAGGGTTTGGTAATGGCCGGCCGGGACACCGGCTGGCAGTGGTGTTCGACCAGAAAATCCACCGGATACAGACCTTCGACAAACTGCGGCGCCTCCACCGCCAGCTCGCCAGAGTGGTCATACACCATGGAACCACCGTCAAACACCAGTTCATCCTGACCGCCCACCAGATTGGTGTAGACGATGCTGACCTGATTCTCCCGCGACTTCCGCTCCAGCAACGCCTTGCGACGGGCCTGCTTGTCGATATCGTACGGCGAGGCATTGAGGTTGAGAATCAGTTTGGCGCCAGCGGCGGCGGCATCCTCGACCGGCCCTTCGCTCCAGATGTCCTCACACACGGTAATCCCGACCGGTACGCCCCGCAGATGGACAATGCCCGTGTCCGAGCCGGCGGCAAAATAGCGCTTCTCGTCGAACACCTGATAGTTAGGGGGGAATCGCTTATGGTAGCGGTAGGTGACTTTCCCCTGCTCGATGACCAGGGCCGCGTTGTACAGCAACCCTTGTTGGCGCAGGGGCGCACCGATAACGATGGCGGTAGGCAGATTGGCCTCCTCCAGGGTATCCAGCGCCTCCCGGATGCGAAGGTCCAGACTGGGACGCAACAACAGATCCTCCGGCGGATAGCCAGTCAGGCACAGTTCGGGGAAAACCACCACGTCGGCATGGTGTTCAGAACTCGCCTTAACGGCAGCCTCGATTACCAGCTGGGTATTGCCCGGAATATCCCCCACCAGAAAGTCCACCTGGGCCATTACCACCCGTAAATTGGGGACCGTGGAATCCGCGGAAGGCGGATGGGTGGACGTTGCCATAGGATGCTCCTGTAACTCATTGCCGCTAAAAGGCTATTATAAACCCGACCTGCTTCGGATTTCCTGCATTTGGTTATAGGATCGCGCCATAACATGACCACGACAGTCGCGTCACCAGCCCCGGCCACCACCGAGACGTACCAGTGGGATCAGCGCCGCAAACTGTTCCGTATCTACAACCACTACCGCGTTGCCATCAGCCTGTTGCTGGCCGGGCTGCTGTTTCTCGACCCGACAGACTTCGGCACCGACTTCTACCTGCGGGAATATTATCAGGTGGGCGTATTCAGTTACCTGTCGCTGAATGTGTTCATCGCCCTGTTGCTACTGGCCGGTATCAAACCGCAGGCCCGCCATATCAGTTTGTCGATAGTGATGGACATCCTGTTCCTCCACGGTTTCCTGTTGTTTACGTCCGGCATTGCCAGCGGGCTGGCCAACCTGATCATCGTATCCGTAGCCGCTGGCAACATCCTCTCCCCGACGCGAATTGGTACGCTTTACGCGGCCCTGGCGACGATTAGCTCGCTCGGCCTGGCCGGATGGACCATCCTGGCGATGGATCTGCGGGTCGACGTGATCGTTCGCGCGGGCACCCTGGGCATTCTCTACTTCGCCGCGGCATTCCTCCTGCAGAACATTACCCGGCGCATGGCGCGAAGCGAAGCGCTGGCCAGTCATCGCGCCCAGAGCATTCAGGAACTGGAGCAGATCAACCAGCAGATCATTCAACGTATGCGCACTGGTATCGTCGTGGTGGATCCCCAGGGCCACATCCGCCTGGCCAATGCCGCAGCAGAGGAGCTGCTGTTTGGCCTGCCCAGCTCAGAGCACCCGCCGAAGTCGTCGAAAGGCCGCACCCTACCGGGGCCGTTGCGGCAACGGCTGAAAGACTGGCAGCAGCATCCGCAGCAGCGTTGGGAGCCCTTCCAGGCCACCGACACGTCTCCGTTGTTGCAAGCGAACTTCACGCGACTGGATCACGAAGGGGGCGACCATATCCTGGTGTTCGTGGAGGACATCAGCAAGGTCACCCAACAGGCCCAGCAGATGAAACTGGCATCCCTGGGCCGCCTGACCGCCGGCATTGCCCATGAAATCCGCAATCCGCTGGGTGCCATCAGCCACGCGGCCCAGCTCATGGCCGAATCCGACCACCTGCATACGGGCGATCATAAAATGCTGGACATCATCCAGCGCCACTCCCGGCGGGTGAACAGCATTATCGAAAACGTGCTGGAGCTGTCGCGCCGACGGGCCGCCAACACCGACCTGGTGACTGTCGACAACTGGCTGCGGGAAGTCCTGGAAGATTACCAACAAACCCGGGAGACCCAATCCGATGAGCGTGTGGACATCGGTCTTCAGCTCGAGCCGGGCCTGCCTCCGGCCCGCTTTGATCGCAGCCAACTGGAACAGGTACTGGTCAACCTGTTTGACAACGGCTTGAGGTACAGCAAGCAACACAGCGGACGGGCTACCCTGTCCGTGCATGCGGGCATCACCGACGACGGGGAGCGCAGTTATGTGGACATCCGCGATGCCGGCCCCGGCATTACGGAGGACAGTCGTAACTCGGTCTTTGAGCCATTCTTCACAACCGACAAAAGCGGAACGGGGCTGGGGCTTTATCTGGCCAGAGAACTGTGCGAGGCTAATCAGGCCCACCTGTCACTGCTGGACGATGAGCAACCGGGCTGCTGCTTTCGCATCACCTTCGCACACCCCGGCCGGCTGATCTAGCCGCCCCTTGCCCTAGCCAGCCGGTGACGTCGGCGTCAGCGTCGTAGTACGAGAACAGAAAGCACCAGAGAACAGAAACTACCAGAGAATAGAAAGCACGAGAGAATAGAAAGCACGAGAGAACAGGAAGCTTTAAGCGCAAGCATCTCAAGTAACAATAAGCGCACCCAGTAGACAGCCGTAACAAGAACGAATCGACAGGACCCCATGGCCAACCACACCGCACTGATTGTGGACGACGAACCCGACATCCGGGATTTGTTGGAAATTACCCTGACCCGGATGGGGATCACCACCCTCACCGCCGAAGACGTCGGCTCTGCCCGCAAACTGCTTGGTGAGCACCAACCCCAACTCTGTCTCACCGATATGAACCTGCCCGACGGCAACGGCATCGAGCTGGTGCAGTGGATCCAGAGCCACTGTCCGCACACCCCAGTCGCCGTCATCACCGCCTATGGCAGCATGGATACCGCCATTGAGGCGCTCAAGGCCGGCGCCTTCGATTTTGTCTCCAAGCCCGTGGAGCTGCCCCGACTGCGGGAACTGGTCACCAGCGCCCTCAAGCTCGCGGTGACGGCCGACGAGCCCGACAAGCCTGACGACGACCCTGGACTACTGCTGGGCAATTCCAGCGAAATCAAACGGCTCCGTGGCCAGATTCGCAAGCTGGCCCGCAGCCAGGCACCAGTGTTCATCAGCGGTGAGTCCGGCAGCGGCAAGGAGCTGGTTGCCCGCATGATGCACCTACAAGGCCCCCGCAGCGAGGGCCCCTTTGTCGCAGTTAACTGCGGAGCCATCCCCGCCGAGCTGATGGAGAGCGAGTTCTTCGGTCACAAGAAGGGCAGCTTCACCGGCGCGGTGGACAATAAAGATGGACTTTTCCGGTCGGCGAACAGCGGCACCCTGTTCCTTGATGAAGTGGCAGACCTGCCATTGGCCATGCAAGTCAAACTGTTGCGAGCCATCCAGGAAAAAGCGGTCAGACCCGTCGGGGACACCCGGGAAGTCCCGGTGGACATTCGGATCCTGAGCGCCACCCACAAAGACCTGCCGGACATGGTTGCCGAAGGCATCTTCCGGCAAGACCTGTTCTACCGCATCAACGTGATTGAGCTGGCGGTGCCACCGCTGCGCGAGCGCAAAGACGACGTTGGCCTGCTGGCCGAACATATTCTCGAGCGCATTGCACGGGACTATGAATGTCCGGCTGCCTGCCTGACCGACGACGCCCTGACCAAGCTGCACGGCTATGATTTTCCCGGCAACGTACGGGAGCTGGAAAACATTCTGGAGCGCGCCTACACCCTGTGTGACGATGACCGCATCGGCGCAGCTGATCTACACCTCGGACATGCCCCCCAACTCAGCGACATGGCATCCGGTCACGGTCTCGGCCCAGGCGACACTCCGGCGATCCCAGACGGCGAGCTGGACCTGGAGGGTTTCCTGGAAGAAGTGGAGAAACAGGCCATCGAGAAAGCGCTGGCGTCTACGCGCTGGAACAAGACCGCAGCGGCCAAGCGCTTGGGCATCAGTTTCCGGGCGTTACGATACAAGCTAAAGAAACTCGGCATGGAGTGAGCGAATGCTCACACCGAACGGCGGCGGGATCTCCTCGCGGTCCCACCGACCATCCCCTATGCTACCCAGTTCGTGGCGAATGGATACGCCCGAACACTGAACCGTCACCGGTTCGACAATTTACCCCCGAAGGATTCAAGGATGAAGAATTCGACCGCTTACACCGGCTTCACGCTGGTGGAACTGTTGCTCGCACTTACCATACTCACGCTGGTTAGTACCTTCGCCCTCAGCCAGTGGTCTAGCTGGGTCAACGACGTCCGTCACCGAACCCAAATCAACGCCTACGCCGAGCTGTTTAACTACGCTCGCTGGATGGCCGCCAGCAGGCGTCAGCGGGTCACCTTATGCCCACTGGACACAAACCACCGCTGCCAGGATGACTGGAACCGGCCAGTATCGGTGTTCCCGGATCAAGACAACAACAAAGAACCCGACGGTAACCAGGTCTGGCGAGTCTTCCCCGCACCCATTGAGGCCTTTTCGGTACGCTCCCGAACCGGCGGTCGCGGTTACTTGCAGTTCTCGGCAACCGGCATGGTCTACGGCGCCTCGGGGGGATTGGTACTGTGCCCGGCCCCTGGGATCGAAGGCGGCAAGATGAGCTATATGGCGGTCAATCGGGGCGGTCGCTTTCGCAGTGAACACGACGAGGATGGGGACCGGCACCTGAGGTTGTCCTGGGGTGCCGATATTTATTGTCCGTGAGCGGCCCCACAAGGCTCTGTTCTGATCCGTAGGATGCCGGTGAGCGCAGCGAACCGC
>JBFHLR010000152.1:0-6624 GCA_041594735.1 Marinobacter sp. | reverse complement strand
ACTCCAGGGCCAGGCCCTTCCACTACCAGTAATCCTGGTCCGGGGCTCCGAGCAACCGATGGCGCTGCAGGTGGACAGCCTGATGGGCAGCCGCGAAATCGTGGTGAAATCCCTGGGGCCCCAGTTCAGCTCGGTGCGCGGCGTTTCCGGCGCCACCATCCTGGGTGACGGTAACGTGGTGGTGATTCTTGACCTGCCGGCGATGATCCGCTCCGACATCCTGTCCGAACGCCAGCGTTTGGCCGACCAGGCCAGCAGTCAGGAGACCCAGCGCCGGGAGGCCCGTCCCACCGTGGTGATGGTGGTGGACGATTCGGTCACCGTGCGCAAGGTGACCTCCCGCCTGCTGGAACGCAACGGCATGGAAGTGGTGACCGCCAAAGACGGCCTCGACGCCGTGGCACAATTGCAGGATCACCGCCCCGACGTCATCCTGCTGGATATCGAAATGCCGCGAATGGATGGCTTCGAAGTGGCCAGTTTCGTCCGCCACGACAGCGGCCTGAGGGACACCCCCATTTGCATGATCACCTCGCGGACCGGTCAGAAACACCGCGAGCGGGCGCTGTCGATTGGCGTCAACGAGTATCTGGGCAAACCGTTCCAGGAATCGCAGTTGCTGGCCACCATCGAACGGTTAACCGGTAATAGCTGATGCCGGCAATACCCGGGCGACCATCGGTTGGCATCGTGTCGGATGATGTCCTGCAACGCCACCGGCTGCAGGAGGCCATCACCCGGCTCGGGCTCAATGGCAGCTTCAGCGGGGATCCGGAGCGCCTGCTCGGCTACCGGCAACTCCCGGAGGCCCAACTCTGGCTGGTGACCGTGAAGGACGAAACGGATCAGGCGGCGCTGTTTGAACAGCTGCTCGAAGGCACCGACGCACCGGTACTGTTCGGGCTCGACACCGCCCCCAAACCCGGCACCACCGACTACGTGCGCTGGGAACGGCGGCTGCAGGACAAGCTGGAACGCCACTTGGGCATGCTGGAGGAACTGGACTCCGAAGCCGACCTGGAACAGCTGGCGGGGCGACTGCCGGAGGTGGACACCACCCCCGACTTGCCCCGCTGGATTCCACCGGCGCAACCGGGCACCCCGGCCGCTGAGGTCTGGATCCTGGGGGCATCCCTGGGCGGGCCGGCGGCGGTCAAGGAGTTCCTCGATCACCTCCCCCCCGGCCTGCCCATAGGCTTTATCTATGCCCAGCACATCGACGGCAATTTCACCGACGTGCTGACCCGGGTCCTGGGCCGCCACGCCCATTACCAGCTCCGGCACGCCACGCCGGGCATGCAGGTGGCCAGCGGCGACGTGGTGCTGCTACCGGTGGAACACGAATGGACCCTGAGCAAAGACGGGGGCCTGGAGGAACAGGCCAATCCCTGGCCGGGCCCCTATGGCCCTTCCATCGACCAGGTGCTGCTGAACGTGGGCGAGCATTACCGCGCCCGCTGTCACGCCATCCTGTTTTCCGGCATGGGCAACGACGGCGCCATCGCCGCGCCGCTGTTGCGGGCCTATGGCAGCCGCATCTGGGTTCAGAACAGCGCCAGCTGCGCCAACAGTTCGATGCCCGACTCAGTAGCCAAGACCGGCTGCGTCAGCTTCACCGGCACGCCACGGCAACTGGCCAGCGAACTTGTCAAAACCATCGAGGAATCCTGTTTGCTGAAGAGCCGTCAGCAACGGAATCCGGCCTGAGGAACTGAATGATGAATGAGAGCAGCCAACTCCTGCCCTGTGTGCTGATCCCGATGCACGAGCGCCATCTGCTGTTGCCAAACGTGTCGGTGGCGGAGATTGTCGACCGCGCGGCCGTGGAACCCCGGACCGAGGCACCCGCGTGGCTGGTCGGTGACCTGAACTGGCGTGGCCTGCAGCTACCGGTCATCTCCTACGATGCCGCCAATGGCGGCGCTGCCGCCCCGGCGGCCAGTCGCGGCCGTATCGCGGTGCTCAATACCATCGGCGAGCACCACAACCAGTTGCCATTTCTGGCGCTGCTGACCCAGGGCATTCCCAGCCAGACCCGATTGACCGAAGAGCAGGTCCGCCGCTTCGACGGCGAAACCGGCCCCGCCGACCTGATGCTGGTGGACGTGGAAGGCGAAACCGCCTGTATTCCCAATTTTGAGTACCTGGAAGCCCTGGCCCTGGAAGCCGGCCACTGACGGATCACGGTGACGTCTGTCCGGGCGAATGTTATAATGTTGCAAATTTCACCGTGACGATGGCGTTATGTCCAGCAAGGCCCTGCCCTACCGCCCCCATAACCATGCGGCCTGCGTCCAACAGGCACTGGCCGAGGCCCGCACCGTCTGCAAGGTGCAGAACGCTCGCCTGACACCCACCCGGGAGCGGGTACTGGAGCTGATCTGGCAATCCCACAAACCGCTGGGGGCCTACGACCTGCTCGCCGCCCTGGCCGAGGACGGCCACAACGCGGCACCGCCCACGGTGTACCGGGCGCTCGATTTTTTGCTGCAATACGGACTGGTGCACCGCATCGCCTCGCTCAACGCCTTCATCGGCTGCACCCACGCCGGCGAGCATCACACCAGCGTGTTCCTGATTTGCCGCAGTTGCCGCAATGCCCTGGAGCTGGCGGCGCCGAGCGTGGCCGACGCGGTCCGTGATGCCGCTGCGGCACAGGCGTTCACCCCCGAGGAAACCACCATCGAAATCGCGGGCCAATGCCCCAACTGCCACCATGACTGAGCGCCTGGTAACCCTCAACGACGTCTCGGTTCGCTTCGATGGTCCGCCGGTGGTTGACCGGATCAATCTGACCGTCAACCGTGGCGACATCGTCACCATCATCGGCCCCAATGGCGCCGGCAAGACCACCCTGATCAAGGCGGTGCTTGGCATCCAGGCAGTGAGCAGCGGTGACATCTGGCGCAAACCCGGCGCCCGCATCGGCTACGTGCCGCAACACCTGATCCTGCAGCCAACCCTGCCGCTGAGCGTGCGTCGCTTCCTGATGCTGACCGGTGAACCGGAGTCGGCCTGTCGCGAGGCCCTGGCCCAGACCGGCGTAGCCCATCTGTTCGAGGCCTCGGTGCATCATCTGTCCGGCGGTGAGAAACAGCGCCTGCTGATCGCCCGGGCACTGGCCCGCAAACCGGATCTGCTGGTGCTCGACGAGCCGGCACAGGGCGTCGATATCAATGGCCAGGCCGCGCTGTATGACCTCATTCGTGATTTGCGCAACCGGCTCAACTGCGGCGTGATCATGATTTCCCACGACCTCCACCTGGTCATGGCGGCCACCGATCGGGTCATCTGCCTGAACCAGCACGTGTGTTGCAGCGGTTATCCGGCGGACATCTCCACCGACCCCGCCTTTATCGAAACCTTCGGTCAGCGGGTTGCCGAGAGCCTGGCCGTGTACCACCACCATCACAATCACCAGCACAACCTCCACGGCGACGTGGTTGGCGCCTCAGGCGATCCGGCTGGCCATGAGGATTGCGACCACCATGGCGTTCATTGATTCTGTACTCGGCGACTTTTTCTGGCGTGCCCTGATCGGCGGCCTGGGGGTTGCCCTGGTTGCCGGACCACTGGGCTGTTTTGTGGTGTGGCGGCGGATGGCCTATTTTGGCGACACCCTCGCCCATTCCGCCCTGTTGGGCATCGCCCTGGGCTTTCTGTTACAGCTGCCCCTCAACCTGACCATCGCCGGCACCTGCGTGGCGCTAGCGCTGGTACTGGTGGTACTGGCCCGCAGCCGCACACTGGCCACCGACACGCTGCTCGGTATTCTCGCCCACAGCGCCCTGGCCATCGGCCTGGTCACCCTGAGCTTTATGCCGGAAGTGCGGGTTGACCTTAGCGGCTATCTGTTCGGCGATCTGCTGGCCATGAGCCGTGACGACCTGGCGTGGATCTACGGTGGCGCGGCGGTCATCCTGGCGTTGTTGTTCAAGCTGTGGCGGGGGCTGCTGATGGCCACCATTCACGAAGAACTCGCCCGGGTGGAGGGCTTCCCGGTGGAACGCCTGCGCTTGCTGCTGATGCTGATGTTCTCGCTGGTGATTGCGGTGGCCATGAAGATCGTCGGCGTGCTGCTGATTACCGCGCTGCTGATCATACCGGCGGCCACCGCCCGGCGGCTGGCACGCACTCCGGAGCACATGGTCCTGCTGGCGGTGGTCATCGGCATGGTGTCGGTGGCCGGGGGGCTGAGCCTGTCCTGGTTCGGCGACAGCCCCGCCGGACCCTCGGTGGTGGTGGCCGCCTTCGGCCTGTTCCTGCTGGTCTACGGCATGGTGCGACGCCCGCAGAGCTGAGCCGCTTTCCCAACTCCCCAGCGGTGGTCTAAAGTGAATCTGAGACCGTCGGGCTCCTGAACCCGCCCGCCACCGCCGGAGACAACCATGCCCCTGCCCAGGCCATCAGGCCGACTTCTCGCTCTGTTCTGGCTGCCGCTGTTACTGCTGATGCTGGGCCTGGCGGCGACCTGGCGCAATACCCTGGTCGCCGCGGCCAGTGTCGAAGCCCAGACCGCACAGATGCTGGCGGTACGCCAGCAAGCCCTGGCCACCCTGCTGGAGACCCAGCGCATCCTCCTGCTGGAAAGCAGCCGGCTGGTAGTGGCCGCGCCATTGCAAGAGTTCAGCCAGTTCCGCCTTCGTGCCAATGCGCTAATGACTCGCCACCCCATGCTGCAAAGCGTGGAACTGATCCGCCAGGGACCGGCGCAACGAGGGCCGGATAACGAACACCAGGCCGCGGACCAACACGCCAACGATGGCCAGTTTCATCGCTGGGGTGACGATGCCAGCGCGCCCGTTGCGCCGCAACCCGACGACCTGGTCGTCCAGTGGAGTCTCGGCCGGGACGGCATCGGTGAACCCGGGGTCGGCAGGGGACTGCTGGCCAGCTCGGTGCCCCACTGGCAGCAGGCCCTGACCGGCGCACGCCAGCAGCAGGCGGTGACCACCACGCCGACGCGCACGGTGCCACTGGCTGGCGGCAGTGACCAGCTGGTTCGGTTGTTCCTACCGGTAGCCCACAACGAGCTGCTGAGTCTGTCGTTCGCGCCGGACCGTTGGCTGGGGGCGCTGTATGGAGGCTACTACAACCCGGACATCCAGCTCTCCGTGCATGACCTCAGTCAACACAGCAAGATCCCCTTGTACCAGCAGCTGGTGGAAGGCGAACCGATGACGGACCAGGCCCTGCGTACCGAGGTGGCCATCGGCGACCGCTACTGGATGTTGGCCAGCGTGCCGACCCGCGGCCTGTTCACCCGGGCCAGCGCCGGGTTGCGACTGCAGCTGTGGTGGTCAGGACTGGGGTTTGCCCTGCTGGTGGCGCTGTTGCTGAGCTGGCCTATCCTCCGTGGACAGCAACTCCGGCAGACCCTGAGTCAGATCCAGAGCGAACAGCGCCAGCTTGCACAGCAACTCGCCAACCTGGACGTGGAAAAGACGATTCTGCACAAGGCGCTGACGGAGAGCGGGCAACGCAGCCGGGACCTGATCGGTCTAGCGGGTGGCATTGTTGCGGAAGTGGACGAGCAGCTGAACATCGACTTTATCTCTGACCAGATCTCCGAACTGCTGGATCAGGCCCCCGCCGAGATGGCCAATCAGCGCTTCGATACGCTGGTGGCACCCCCTCACCGGGAAAATTTCCTGGCCACCCTGAAAGCCGCGCGGGAAGAACAGGGGGTTGCGCGGATCGATCTGGAGCTGCTACGCAACAGCGACCCGCCCTTGCCGGTGTCACTGCGACTGAAGGCGTTGACCGACCCGGTACACGGCTGTGTCGGTTACCGCATCAGCGCCCTGCCCAGGCACTGACCGCCGCTGGCGGCCGCGCTAAAGGTGCTTGTGGCTGCCATCGCAAAACGGTGGCGTGGCGGTTTGCTTGCAGCCACAAAACCAGATCCATTCCGTTTTTTCCGCACTGAACCGCACCGGGCGCAAGCCAGTGCCTTTGTGGGAGCCGTCGCAAAACGGCTGGTTGCCACTGCGCCCGCAGGCACACCAGAAATAGTCCTTGCCCGCTTCCACCAGTATCGAACAGGGCGTGGTGCGGGCTACTTGGGGCTGGGCGGTTTCTGACATACGGATTACCTCCTTGCGGTCACCCAGCAGTATAGCCAGCTTCGGCAAGGGGGGAACTTGTCCCTCCCCAAATATATCTTTATCATTATATCCCTAAATCGTTATATGGAAGTATCGACATGTCTGACCGTCGCCGTGTACTGTTTGTCTGTTCCGCCAACAGCGCCCGATCCCTGATGGCCGAGGCCCTGCTTAAGACCATGGCGGGCGACCAGTACCTGGTCGCCAGTGCCGGCAGCCAACCCACCGCACCGCACCCGCTGGCGCTGCAATGCCTGGCAGAGGACAACATCGACACCCGGGGCCTGCGCAGCAAACCCCTCAGCGAGGTTGCCAATCAGTCCTGGGATTACGTCATCACCCTGTGCGACAAGGCCGCCCACGAATGCCAGACACTGGCCACGACCGGCCAGCGCATCGCCTGGGATTTTCCCGATCCAGCCAGCAGCAACCACCTCGCCGCGTTTGCCTTGGTAATGCGTGAACTCCGTGAGCGGCTCAAGCTGTTCGTGACGGTGCACCAGAAGGCTCCAGCCTT
>JBFHLR010000151.1:0-6631 GCA_041594735.1 Marinobacter sp. | reverse complement strand
TTCTCGAAACGGCCAAATGGCTCTACACCAGCATTGGCCTGAGTGACATATCCGATAACGAAAAAAAGGGCGGGGCCGAAGCCCCACCCTGTTTTCCGGCGTTGCCGATGGCTCATCAGAACAGGGACTCGAACTCGGTGATGTCGCCGTTCGGGTAGGTGATCATCGGGATGCCGTTACGGGTCACCACATCACCGATGTCCTCGCCATTGAGCAAGGCATCCCCAGTCAAGCCGGTGAAGTCGCCGTTGGCATCGAACTTACCGTTCAAGGTCAGCTCGTAGCCTTGCGGGTTAAAGATGCGGGCGGTGACGGTTTCCGGGGATTCCAAGTCGTCAGAGGCCAGTGCCAAAGAGTACTGGCCTCCATTCCACTTGACGTTAGCCAGCAGGCTGCCTCCACGATAGCTCTTACGGCTGGCGGTTGCAGTAACATTGGCCGCCGGTAACTCCGGCATGTCCACACCCGCGGTGAGGGTGAAGGAGGCGTTGATGAAGTTGTCAGCGGTCTCCAGGTCAGGGGTTTGGGCGTCGACGTACAGGTAACCATAATTGTTAAGCCAGTAGCCATTGAGCGACAGCTGTGCGGCGAAGTCGCCGAACTCGGTGCCAAGGGCGTCAAATACCAGGCCGTCGAAGCTGGCCAGGGTATCGGCATCCAGCGCACCGGATTCGTGGAACCAGCTCAACGTGGCGTCGGCACAGGCCCACTCAGCATTACCCCAGGTGGGATCAAACCAGGAATGGCCCAACAGTGGCAGCTGTGCTTCCGGATCGCTGAGGCAGCTCTCGTAGTAAGCCAGTTCCGCCGGACGGGTGTATTCGACAGAGCCAAAGGCGCCCTCATTCCAAGGGGCGAACTCGGTCGCGTGGGCATAATCTACCTGAGCGTCAGCAAGACCGAGCTCGGACAAGACACTGGTAACCGCTGTCTGGCTGTCAGTAATAAACGCCGGTGACCAGAATCTAAGGAACAGAAGTTCACCGTCATTGTCGCTGTGGAGAGAAATATCGTCGCCCTCAGCCAGGCCACTCGCAACCCGGGCGCTGCTGAACCCTTCCGGCAGCAGGGGCGAGTCTGGATACACGTCCAAATAGACCTTGCCCGGGTCAGTCCAGACATAAGCCGCGAGCGATCCGCTGTCAAGGGCCTCGACGGTGGTCAGCTCGAAGGTGTCTTCGTCTTCGATAATTTCGTTATAACCGGTGAAGGTTAGGGTCTCGGGCAACTGGGCTAAGATGGCATCCCGGACAGCATTTGCAACGGCACTGACGTTGGCGCCGGACAGTTCGCCGAAATGATGGCGAGTACTGCTGTCGCCCTGATAGCCCCCGGCATCGAACCAGGCGTCCCGAATGCCATCTTCGTGAGCCCAGGACCCAATATAGGCGTGGGGCAATACCGCCTCTTCCGGTACCAGTGCCAACAGCGGCTCCAACGTGGCACCTTCAACCATCAAGTTCACAGGGATGGAGCGATCGTTATATTCGGCCCAGGCAAAGGTATCGAAGCTGGCGGCGTTGTTGATGTTGAGTGTGGCGCTGCTGCGGAATCGGCTGCCATCGGCGGACTGGAACTCTCCCGCGACCCGTAGGCGCTCGAACGAGATGGGGACATCGTTCAATGGGATCCGGTTCTCGGTTAATCGGGTCAGTCGTGCCTCGATATCACCGGTAAAGTGCTCTCCGCTTTCGGCGGACAGGGTCACGCTCCCGGCCAACGAGGCGTTGCTGAAGCGACTGTTCAGTTGCTCGCTAGAGACTCCTTCGGCATTGGCCACCGCTTGCGTGAGGTTGAGCCGGGCCTCCAGGCCGTTGAGCTGCAGTAGCTTGCTGCCAGTGCCGTTCTCGACATGGCCGTGGAGCGTCATCGTGTTGGCGGACAACAGGTTGCTGACTGTGCCGGTGCTGAGATCAAGGGCGGAAATTGGCAGGTTGGTGTCCAGGCTCAGAGTAAATGGCAGGTAGTTAGTGGCGGATTGCCCTGTCACCGCACCGGTCAGGTTTACAACCAGACCATGGTCGTTCCCAAAGCTCAGCGTGGCGGTGCCCACTTCGACCTCGCCGTCCACGATGGCGAGCTCGCGGGATTCGCCATTTTCTAGCGCGGTCTGGATGTCGGCTGGATCTAACACCACCAGGCCGAGGGATTGGGCGATGATTTCCATGGACATCTGCAGGCTGTTGAGCGGACCTTCTCCCAGAGCCGCCTGGATGGTGTCCACGTCTACTTGGATGGCGGCGCCCAGCTGGTCGCTGTCCAGCTCTTCGACGGAGGCGACCCAGGTCCGGGCCTGGCTGACAAACTTCTTGAAGGCGGCGATCTTCTCGGCCTGAGTGCTGTCGGATCCGACCGCCAGGTCTTCATCGTAGGTGGGCTCGAAACCAGCGTCGGCACTGTCGTACTGCGCGGCCTGGGTATTTAGCGCATCCTTGGTGTCACTATCCAGTTCCGGCGTGCTGTCCATCACCCGTCGGGTGGCGTCGGCAAGTTGGGGAATATTGAAGCTGTCGTTGCTGTCACCGACGGTGCCATCGTCCAAGGCCTTGGCAAAGTTGGCCAAGTTATCGCTGATGTCGCCGCCGGAAAAGATCAGCTCCGCCACCACGGCGTTCATCACCGCCGCCTGGGCTTCGCGAGGATTGGCACCCTCCAGGTCAGTTACCGCCTTGGCGCGGGTATTGGCGACATCGAAGCCGGCAACCTGGTTCACTTCGGCACGGGCCTGCTGGGCTGCGGCCGACAACGGTTTGCCCTGGTCGGCGAGAGTCTTGGTACGTGAGGCGGCCATGGTGGACCAAGCGGTCACCGGGGTGCTGATGGTTTCTTCGCCAGAGGCAATGTCGGAGATGGCGGAGAGTGAAAAGTTGGCGGGCAGTTCCACGTCGACGCCCTGGCTACCGCACGCCTGGGAGTCACAAGTCATACGGGTGCGCGCGTTGACGCTGATAACAACTTCGATGGGGCCGTTTTGGTAACTGTCGGTCAGGCTGAGGCTGTATTCCCCCTTGTCATCGGTTTCCGTACTGCCCACCGACCAGAGCCGATTGCCTTGGCTGTCGAGTTCGTAGGCGGTGACGGTGGCGTATTTCATCACACCTTTGACCGCTTCGCCGGCAACAGTGCGCGTGGTCACGCTGGTTGGTTCGGTGCCGCTGGACGAACCGCCGCTACTACATCCTCCCAGCAGGAGGCTGGAGCTAATGGCAAGTAACAGCGCGGATTGTTTGAATGCAGACATGGTTGCTCCTTGCAGTTCTGCCCAGAAACTTGTCGGATAAGCACCGGGAACTGTTTTTTAAGTATGGTGAAGGCTGAGAGATTATTGGCGGAGTCTGGCCCAGGGAATCCCCCAAATGGGGGAAAGTGGATTGCCTGGCCCATCACTGTGGCGCCATCCGGTAGTATCGTCACGCTGTTCCCTGACCCGTCAAACATACTCCCAAGAATGTAAAAGGTGGGCAAAGTGGAACAACTGTGCTAATGATTTAATAAGATGTTACCTCTTGCGGGGAAGCTTAAGGCCTCTGATTAACTCCGGATCACCTCTGAACGCCCCTCAGGGCGTGCGCTAAGGGCTGCACCTGAAACGTTGCGGCTCTTGCCAAGGGCTACGGTCATTGGCTGCGAACCGCGCCTTGCATCTACAGCCTTCAGATCGCGCAGAGGAGATTAGGAGTTAATCAGAGTCTCCTTAATCCTTAAGTGCGCTGGCCGAGTATTTCGAATGGATTGAACTTGCAAGGACTCCAATGGACTGGACCCCCTCACAGGACGAAGTGTTCTTCTCCCCTGACTATCATGACCTGATTGGTCTGATTTACGATGCCATCAACAAAAAGGATGGTTTTTTCCCTTTTTTACAGCGGTTTATCGACGTGTTCGATAGTCACAGTGCGTCTTTTGCTATTTTCGATCTTAAGTCCGGGACGGTGGCGGGTAGTTGGACCGTGAACATCCCCGAGCATGCGTTGGCGTTTTACGCCGAGCATGTTGCTCCCCGCGATGCCCTGGTAGAGGCGGCGATGGCGGCTCATGAGCGGGGCGAACTCCGCTTCGTCGCTAGCAACCTGGATATCGAGAATGTGGATGATGTCAGGGTCCGCACTAGAATCGGGGAGTTTATGGCCAGCTTTGGTGCCTACGATGCCGCCGGTGCCGTTGCCTATCGTGACGAGAGCTACCTGAATTTCTTCGGGGTGCAGCGTACTGCGGCACAATCGCCGTTCGGCCGGCAGGAACTGGCTGTTTTTGACCGGCTGTTGCCACATCTCCATCGGGCCGTGAGATTGTACGCAGAGATGAGTAGCCTGACGAAGAAGGCGTTTGCGCTGGAGCGAGTGGCACTGGAAAAACTGCAATGGGGTATCCTGATCTGCGACGCCAACTTTAGGGTGGTGTTCAAGAGTGCTATAGCGGAACAACTGCTCGAGAAGCAATCCGGCATCTCGATTTCGGACCAGGCGCTTTTGCTGTTCGGCAACGAGGGATTCTCCCAGAACATGATGGCCTGCCTGTCGGATGCCATTCGGGCGTCCATTGAGCAGCGTGAGATGGCAGACACCGTGTTACGTTATGAGTCTGGTGCGAATAACATGACCATCACCATCTCTCCACTGAGCACTGACCAAAACGGCGATTCAGTGAATCGCCCGCATGGTGGTGCCATGATTGGGCTTCATGACTGGTCATTGCGACGGGAGATTGACCCATCGGTTCTGCGGCGACATTTCGACCTTACCAATGCCGAAGCCCGAGTGTCGGCTCTATTGGCAGAGGGGTATAGCCTCAATGACATCGCTTTGCTATTGAACCGCACCCGTGAAACCGTCAAATCACACCTGACATCGACATTTCGTAAGACCAACACCACCCGACAGGGCGAGCTGGTGGCTCTGCTTTCCGCCGGTTGCGCCGTGCTGAAATAGAGTTTTCTCATCCACTCTATCCTCCCTCAATGACGTGCGTGGGTCTATGCTTTGGGTAGCGCTTCTGCATTGTGTTGATCCGGTAAGCCGAGAGACTATTCGGGGAGGCTCCTATGCTACTGGCTGAAAAATCCACGGGGCATTTGGTGGAGATCGTGGATCTCCCGGCCCTGTTCAATCCCTTCGCGAGCGAGGTCCGCGGTTGCCTGCACTTTGGTGAGGAGGCCCAGGACCCGGAGGCGTTCGGCAAGGATCGGCTGGTGTTTCCCTCCGGGGAGGCGTTGCCACGGTGCTGGCTGGATGCCAACTACCGCCATCCTGGCGGTGCCGGCGGCCACTGACCGATCCGCGCGGCATTCACCCGGCGCCACCGCCAGGTGTTGGGTTACCTCCCGGCGTCGGTGCTCTCGAAGATCTTGTCGGCCGAAGCCGCGACAAAACCGCTGTAGAGGCTGCCGTCCGCTGTGGGGTAGCGTTTGGCGAATTCGTAGAAGCAGCTAGGGATGATCGCGGTGCGGTCGCGGAACCGGACCGCCACCCGGTCGGCCATGGTGGATGATTGTTCCAGCATCGCCTCCGGCGAGCCCTTGACCTCCCCGCCGGACCCGTTGACGGTAAAGCCTTCCGCCTTCAGCAGTTCATTGATCTGGGCCACCGAATCGAAATTGGCCAGCTGATTGACGTTAACGGTGAAGTGATTGGCCCGATAACCCCAGGCGGCCAGCCAGGCGGCGTACTCGCTCTCCGCCAGCAACTGCTGGTAGGTTGAGTAATCCACCTGCCAATGGGTGCCGGAGTAGAGGAAGTCATCCGCGGTAACGGCGTCCGCCGGCACCTGCGCCACCAACTCCTGGACCATGGCCTGCAGCTGCGATGAGCACTGCTCCACCAGCAACTCGGAAATGAAGACCTTGGCCGCACTGGGGTCCGGGTGCTCGTAATGCCTGGCGTACAGTTTTTTCGCCTCGAACCGGTAGTCGCCGCCTTCCCGATAGCCCAGCGCCAGAAAATGGGCCGCCAGTTTGTCCAGGCCGACCTTGTCCAGATTGAAGGTGCGCAGGGCGATGTGGTCGTTAATGATCGCCCGATCCTGGCCGGCCCCCAGTAGGCGGTGGATGCGCTCGGCCGAAGGGGTTACGGCACGGTAGTTGTCCCACAGGCAGCGGAACAGGGTGTCGCGATCACAGTGCATAACGATACTCCCGATGGGCGGATGATGGTTGCGCGGGCCGACGTTCGGGTTGATGACCAGAGCGGGCCGCGGCCAGTTCCACAAAGCGGGCCTGGCCGCCATCACCCAGATTGAGCGCCCGGGCGAGGGCCACCGGCAGCTGCAGTACGCCGTGTTCCGGCAGGTAGGTGGCCTGCCTGGTCACCGTGGCGCGGAAGCCCTGGCATTCGGTGTTGGCGATGGCGAGCGCCTGGCCCCGGTGGCTGGCCTGGCTGGCGTGCAGCACCGGGGTGGCCGCGTCGATGGCCTGGACACGGCAAACCACCGAGTTGGCGACGCTGCGGATCTGCTCGCGCTCCGCTTCCACCGTGGGGCCGCCATCGAACAGGTCCACATAGTCTTTGTAACGGAACCCCTCCGCTTGAAGCATAGCCAACGCCGGCCGGGTGTCCGGGTGCACCTCTCCGATCACCGATCGGGCGGCGTCGCTCAACAGGTTGATGTACAGCGGGTACTTGGGCATCAGCTCGGC
>JBFHLR010000150.1:0-6674 GCA_041594735.1 Marinobacter sp. | reverse complement strand
GGTGTTGCCAGCCCTTGATGTGGAACCACCACACCGGCGGACTGGCGCCTTGGCCAGAACCCTCAGCGGCGCGCAGTAGGTCAGCGAATTAACCAGACGGGACACTAGCCAGCAAACGGTCGGTGAACGCCGCCAGGTCGTCGTATACCTGAACGCCGGGTAACGGCCGTTCTTTCAGGTGTTGCTCGGTTTCCAGGCCATTGCCGGTGCGTACCAGGCAGGGCTGGCAACCGGCCGCCAGGGCCGCTTCCAGGTCCTTGCGGCTGTCCCCCACCATGACGCAGTCGGCCAGGGAGGTCAGCTCGAAATGCTGGCGAATCTGGCTCAGCAGGCCGGTACGGGGCTTGCGGCAGTGGCAATCCTCGTCCGGGTGATGGGGGCAATGGGCGATGAAGTCGATGCGCCCGCCAAAGGGCACCAGCAGCGCGCGTAGCTTGTCGTGCATCGCCTCCAGGGTGGCGGTGTCGTAATAGCCCCGGCCGATGCCGGACTGATTGGTGGCGATGGCAATGCGGTAACCGGCGACCGACAGCCGGCCGATGGCCTCCAGGCTTCCGGGAAGGGGCAACCAGGCCTCCGGCGAACAGATGTAACTGCCGTCGTAGAGGTTGATGACCCCATCCCGGTCCAGGATGACCAGCATGGTGGTGTTAGCTGGCCGTGGGCAGCAGGGAAATGTCGGCAACCCGTAGGAACAGGTTGCGCAGACGGTTGAGCAGGGCCAGCCGGTTGTTGCGCACGGCGTCGTCGTCGGCCATCACCATGACCTCGTCGAAGAAGCGGTCCACCGGCGTGCGCAGGCTGGCCAGCGAGCTCAGTGCTGCGCCGTAGTCGCCCTGCTCGAACAGTGGCACCACCTTATCGGCCTGGGCGGCTACCTGTTCGGCCAGGGTTTTCTCGGCGGCATCCTGCAGCAGGCCGTTGTCGACGACTTCACCGATGGCGCCACCGCCCTGCTTGGTGAGAATGTTGGACACCCGCTTGTTGGCGGCTGCCAGAGCCTGGGCTTCCGGCAGTTGACGGAAGGCTTCCACCGCCTTGACCCGGCGGTCAAAGTCCAGTGGCCGGGTCGGCCGGCGGGCGTGGACCGCCAGGTAGACTTCGGCGCCAATGCCCTGCTCCTCGTAGTGGGCCCGGAAGCGCTCCAGCATGTAGTCCACCACGGTGGTGGGCACCTCGGCCTCGCTGAGGTTGCTGAAGTTGTCGGCGGCCCACTCGCAGCAGGTCTGCAGATCCAGTGGCAGCTCCCGTTCGATGATGATGCGCAGGACGCCCAGCGAGGCCCGTCGCAGGGCGAACGGATCACGGGTGCCGGACGGTGGCTGGTTGATACCGAACAGTCCCACCAGGGAATCCAGACGGTCGGCGATGGCCACCGCACAGCCGGTCAGCGTGGTGGGCAGGTCGTCGCCGGCGAACCGGGGCATGTACTGCTCGTTCAACGCCTTGGCCACATCCGCCGGTTCGCCATCGTGCTGGGCGTAGTACTGACCCATGATGCCCTGCAGGTCGGTAAACTCCAGCACCATCTCGGTCACCAGATCGGTCTTGGCCAGCATGGCGGCACGCTCGGCCAGGGCCGGATCGCTGCCGATGGCCTCGGCAATGCGTTTGGCCAGGGCCGCAACCCGTACCGACTTGTCGTAGATGCTACCCAGCTTTTCCTGGAACACGATGGGCTTGAGCCGGTCGATGCGATCTTCGAGCCGGGTCTTGCGATCGGTCTCGTAGAAGAAGGCGGCGTCGGCCAGGCGGGGGCGTATCACCTTCTCGTTACCGGCCACCACCTGGGCTGGATCACGGCTCTCGAGGTTGGCGACGGTGATGAACAGCGGCAGGATGCGATCGTTGCCATCCACCACGTGGAAGTATTTCTGGTGCTCCTCCATGGAGGAGATCAGCGCCTCGGCGGGCACTTCGAGGAAGCGGTCCTCGAACCGGCCCAGCAACGGCACCGGCCATTCGTTGAGCGCGGTCACTTCGTCCAGCAGTCCGGCGTTGATCACGGCCTTGCCGTTGCCTTCTTGCTCGGCGATGGCGGCGACGCCGGAACGGATGACCTCGCGGCGTTCCTCGAAGTTGGCGATTACCCGGCCCTCTTCCCGCAACACCACTTCGTAATCATTCGGCGTCGGGACGATCAGGGTCTTGGGACAGTGGAAACGGTGACCACGGGTCTGGTTGCCGGGGGTCAGGCCCATCACCGGGGTGTCGATCACCTTATTACCGTACAGCAGCACCAGCCAGTGCACTGGCCGGACAAACTCGGTGCGGTGGGCGCCCCAGCGCATGCGCTTGGGGATGGGCAAGGCCGCCAGCGACTGCTCGATCAGCTGTGGCAACAGTTCCGCGGTGGGTTTGCCCTGCTCGACGGTGCGGTACACCACCCAGGCGCCTTTGTCGGTTTCCAGGGTGTCGAGCTGGTCCGGGGTGACACCGAGGGAGGTGGCAAAGCCGGTGAGCGCACGGGTGGGGTTGCCGGCATCGTCAAACGCCGCCTTCACCGCCGGTCCTCGTTTCTCCACCGGTTTGTCCGGTTGTGCATCGGCAAGATCGCGAACCCGAACCGCCAGCCGGCGAGGCGCCGCGAAGGGCTCAATGGCGCCATGGGCGATGCCGGCGTCAGCGAGGCCTTTGGCAATGCCCTGGGTAAACGCATCGGAAAGGGTTTTCAGTGCCTTGGGGGGCAGCTCTTCGGTACCCAGTTCGACCAGAAAATCCTGTGTTGCCATGGTTACGGGTTCCCCTTAGCAGTGTCGTTCGCGTGTTCGTCGTCGGCCAGCAGTTCCTGGCGCAGGGCCTCGGGGGCCAGCGGGAAGCCGAGGGCCTTGCGGCTGTCGAAATAGGCCTGGGCCACGGCGCGGGCCAGGGTACGGACCCGCAGGATAAAGCGTTGGCGCTCGGTAACCGAGATGGCGTGGCGGGCATCCAGCAGGTTGAAGGTGTGGGACGCTTTCAGTACCTGCTCGTAGGCCGGCAGGGCCAGGCCGGCGTCGATCAGTCGCTTGCTCTCGCGTTCATGGACGTCGAAGCAGTGGAACAGGAACTCGGTGTCGGCCTGTTCGAAGTTGTAGGTGGACATCTCCACTTCGTTCTGGTGGAAGACATCGCCGTAAGTCACCACCCCATCCGGGCCCTCGGTCCACACCAGGTCGTAGACGCTGTCGACGCCCTGCAGGTACATGGCGATGCGTTCCAGGCCGTAGGTGAGTTCGCCGGTGACCGGGTAGCACTCGAGGCCGCCGACCTGCTGGAAATAGGTAAACTGGGTGACCTCCATGCCGTTCAGCCAGATTTCCCAACCCAGACCCCAGGCACCCAGCGTGGGCGACTCCCAGTTGTCCTCAACGAAGCGGATGTCGTGTACCAGCGGGTCCAGACCCAGCGCCTTCAGCGAGTCCAGGTAGAGTTGCTGGATGTTGTCCGGTGATGGCTTGAGCACCACCTGAAACTGGTAGTAGTGCTGCAGGCGATTGGGGTTCTCGCCGTAACGGCCGTCGGTGGGTCGGCGGCTGGGCTGCACGTAGGCGGCGTTCCAGGTTTCCGGGCCGATGGCCCGCAGGAAGGTGGCGGGGTGGAAGGTACCGGCCCCCACTTCCATATCCAGTGGCTGGAGAACCACGCAGCCGTGCTGCGCCCAGAAATTCTGCAGAGCCAGGATCAGACCCTGAAAGGTTTTGACGTCCGGGCTCATAGTGTTGGTTGCCTTGTCAGTCACGACGATTGCCTGCTAGTCGGTCTGTGTGTCGCGCCGGGGCCATCGGGGCCGGGCGCATTGAATGAAAAAGAGCAGCATTATACGCTGCCGCCGTCTGGTTTTCTAAGTCGCGGTTGTAACCGGAGGGTTTGCCGCTCGCAAATTGGGAACACCGTCAGAAAAAGGTCAGGCCCACCTGGAACAGGCGCTCGACATCCCGGATGCGGGACTTGTCCACCAGGAACAGGATGACGTGATCGTCTGGCTGCACCCGCAGGTGGTCGTGGGCGATGAGCACCTCGTTATGGCGCACGATGGCGCCGATGGTGGTGCCTTCCGGCAGCGCGATTTCGTCCAGCCGCTTACCCACCACCTTGGACGAGCGGTGATCACCGTGGGCAATGGCTTCGATGGCCTCGGCCGCCCCCCGGCGCAGGGAATGGACGTTGACCACGTCGCCCCGGCGCACGTGGGTGAGCAGGCTGCCGATGGTGGTCTGCTGCGGCGAGATGGCGACGTCGATGTCGCCGCCCTGAATCAGGTCCACGTAGTCCGGGTTGTTGATCAGGGTCAGCACCTTGCGGGCGCCCAGCCGTTTGGCCAGCAACGATGCCATGATGTTGGCCTCGTCGTCGTTGGTGACGGCGCAGAAGACGTCGGTGTTCTCGATATTCTCTTCCAGCAAGATGTCCTTGTTGGCGGCGTTGCCCTCCAGCACCACGGTCTTGCGCAGGCTTTCCGACAGCATCACGCAACGCTCGCGATCCCGCTCCAGCAGCTTGACCTGGTAGCGGCCCTCGAGGGTGTGGGCCAGGCGCTGACCGATGTTGCCGCCGCCACAGATAAAGATGCGCTTGTAGGGCTTCTCCAGCGGCTGCAGCTCGCTCATCACCGAGCGGATGTGGTCGGTGCCAGCGATGAAGAACACCTCGTCGCCATCCTCGATCACCGTGTCCCCCTGCGGAATGATGGGACGGTCCTTGCGGAAGATGGCCGCCACCCGGGTCTCGATACGGGGCATGTGGGTCGCCAGGTAGGACAGCTCATGACCCACCAGCGGCCCGCCCTTGGTGGCACGGATGGCCACCAGCCGCACCAGGCCCTTGGAGAACTCCAGCACCTGCAGCGCGCCGGGGTATTCGATCAGCCGGGTGATGTGACGGGTCACCAGGTGTTCCGGGCTGATCAGTACATCCACCGGGAAGCCGTGTTCGCTGAACAGCTCCTTGCGGGCCAGGTAGGCGTTGGCGCGCACCCGGCTGATCTTGGTGGGGGTCTTGAACAGCACCCCGGCCACCTGGCAGGCCACCATGTTGACCTCGTCGCTGTTGGTGACGGCGATCAGCATGTCGGCGTCGTCGGCACCGGCCTGACGCAGAATCGTCGGGTAGGAACCGCGGCCCTGCACGGTGCGGATGTCGAGGCGGTCCTGCAGTTCGCGCAGGCGGGTGCTGTCGGCATCGATCACGGTGATGTCGTTGGCTTCGTTGGCCAGGTTCTCCGCCAGGGTGCCACCGACCTGGCCGGCTCCGAGTATGATGATCTTCATAAGTCCCTTACCTGTACCGGCACTGAGCCGGACTGCTGGTTACTCATCGTTCTTGATCAAGACCGCGTAGAAAAAGCCGTCATGGCCACCGGGTTCGGGCAGCAGTTGCCGTCCCGCCGCCATCGGTCGGCCCCAGTCCACCTCTGGCTGGGCCAGCCGGGCCTGGGTTTGGCGCTTGAGAAACCGTTGAATTATACGGTGATTCTCCTGGGGGAATACAGAACAGGTGGCGTACACCAGGCGCCCGCCTGGGGCCAGAGTCGGCCACAGCGCCTCCAGCAAACCGAGCTGGATGGCCGCCAGCGGGGTGATGTCATCTTCCCGTCGCAACAGCTTGATGTCCGGGTGCCGGCGAATCACGCCGCTGGCGCTGCAGGGCACGTCCAGCAGGATGCGGTCGAAGGGTTGACCATCCCACCAGTGGCCGGTGTCGGCGGCGTCGGCGGCCACCACCCTGGCATCAAGCCCCAGCCGCTCCAGATTGTCGTGAATGCGCGGCAGACGCTCGACGGACTGCTCGATGGCCACCACCTCGGCCAGATCCTCGACACTCTCCAGGATGGCGCAGGTCTTGCCGCCGGGGGCGGCACAGGCGTCCAGTACCCGCTGGCCCGGGGCCAGGTCCAGCAAGGTGGTGCAGAGCTGGGCGGCTTCGTCCTGGACACTGGCGGTGCCATCGGCAAAGCCGGGCAGCCGGTCCACCGGTACCGGCTGACCCAGCTGGATACCCTGGGGCGCGAAACGGGTGGCGGTGGCCTCGATGCCGGCCTCATGGAGCCGATCCAGGTAATCGTCCCGGGATATCTGGCGCGTGTTGACCCGCAGTGTCATGGGGGCCTGGACGTTGTTGGCGGCAAGAAGGTCCTGCCAGTGCTCCGGCCAGTTGTGGCGCAGTTTGGCCACCATCCAGTCGGGGTGGCTCCATTCGACCTCGGGACGGGCCGGCGCCGGCTCGCCTTCGCGCTCGGCGGCTCTCAGCACCCCATTGACCAGACCGGTAAGGTGGGGCTTGCCAAGGGCGCGGCAGGCTTCGACGGTTTCATTGAGCACGGCATAGCTGGCCTGCTGACTGAAGCGTAACTGGAACAGCGCCACCAGCATCAGGTGATGGACAATTCGGTCCTGCTTACGCAGGGGCCGTTTGAGCCGGCCCTGCAGTTCCGCATCAAGCCGGTGGAACCAGCGACAGCTGCCATAGCTCAGGGCTTGGAGCTCACTGCGTTCGTTGTCACCGACCCGGGCCTGCGCCGGTGGCAGACATTGGGACAGCGACTGGCCCTGCTCCATCGCCATCAGGATCTGGGCGGCGACCGCTCGCAGCGGCTGTGGTGCGCCGGTCATCTAGTTCAGCTCCTGGCCGACCAGCAACAGCGCCTTGCCGCCGTTGATCAGGTCGTTCACGGTCTGGGCGCGGGTACCCGGCAGTTG
>JBFHLR010000149.1:0-6706 GCA_041594735.1 Marinobacter sp. | reverse complement strand
TCAACGGCTTCGCCATGGCCGGTAACAGCAGCAGGCCCAGCAGACTCCAGGGCAGCAGCGCCCAGACATAGAGCCAGTCGCGGCCATACAGGGTGCCCGCCAGCCAGGCCAGCACAGTTTCGGCATTGGCGTGGCCCCAGCCGGCGAGAATCCCGCCCACCAGGGCATTGAGTACGCTGGCCACCGCGATGCCGCACAGCACCAGCCGCATCGGCGTCAGCCCCCCGGCCGCACTGAGCCGGAACACCAGACCCGCCGCCAGCAATCCGCCCACCGTGGCGGCCCAGGGCATCAGGTACAGGATCGACACCTGCCAGTCCCAAACCGCCAGGGTCAGCACACCGTCGCTGGCGAACAGGAACAGCAACACCGCCAGCAGGCTGGCACCGCCGGAAATGCCGAGAATGTGGGAATCCGCCAGCGGATTGCGTAACACCACCTGCAGGATGGCGCCGGCCACGGCGAGCTGGGCGCCCACCAGCAACCCCAGCAACAGCCGCGGCATGCGCAGTTGCCAGAGCACCTCGGTCGCCACCGCATCGGGCCCCGTCGCCGTGTTCACCGACGACCAGAGGGTCTGCCACAACGCACCAAACGGGATGGTGACCGCGCCCGCCAGCAGGTTGATAACTATGGCGGCCACCGCCACCAGCGGCAGTCCCAGCATCATCATGAGGCGGGAACGCGACAACGGCAGCAACGATCCTGGGTTCGACATCGGCTCTCCTCCCCGCTATAAGCGCTGGCGATAAATCAAGGCAATGAACCCCACACCCCCAAGGGTGGCGGTAAACAGCCCCACCGGAAGTTCGGCCGGCGCCACCAGAGTTCTGGCGGCTACATCGGCCACCACCATCAGCCAGGCACCGAGGCAGGCGGCAACGGGCAGCAGGCGGCGCTGATCGTCACCCACCAGGATGCGGGCCAGGTGCGGAATCACCAACCCAACAAAGCCAATGGGCCCGGCAACCGCCACCACCTGTGCGGTCAGGAACACCGCCAGTGCCGCCAATCCCAGCCGCCAACGCCACACCCGCATGCCCAGGCTTCGCACCACCTCGTCCCCGAGCGACAACAGGTTCAACTGGCGCCGAAACGCCAGCGCCAACAGCAGGCCCAGTAGCGAGGTGAAACCGATCAGCTCCAGCTGCGGCCAGCTGCGGCCCAGCAGGCCACCGGCCATCCAGAAGAACAGTTCATCGGCCGACGAGCCCACGCTCAACAACACCGCCGTCACCACCGCGCCACACAGGGCGGTGACCGCCACCCCGGCCAACGCCAGCCGCACCGGCGCCAGCTGGCCATTCCAGGCCAGGCCGATGCTGGCCGCCGCACCCAGCAGGCCACCCACCAGCGCCACATAAGGGGTAACCGTTGCCGGCCAGGACGAGTAACTCATGGCCACCACCACCGCCAGGGCACCCCCGGCCATCACTCCGGTCAGACTCGGCGAGGCCAGGGGGTTGCGGGTCACCGCCTGCATCAGGGTGCCCGCCACCGCCAGGTTCGCCCCCACCAGTAACCCCAACAGGGTTCGGGGCAGGCGCAGCTCCCAGATCAATACCCTGGCCAGGCCGCCCTGCCCCCCAAACAACACGTCAACTATCGCGGAGGCGGCAACCGGCACCACCCCGAGACTCAGACTCGCCAGCACCAATACCAAAGAGCCGGCCAGCACCGCCAGCCCCCAGCCACCCCAACGCCACCAGGGCGCAGCCTGTGCGCTGGCCATTATCGGGTCTCCAGGGGGCGGCTGCGGATCTGCTCCGGCATGGCCGGTGCGGGGAAAGTCTCGGGGTAAAGCAGATGCGCCATTTCGTTCAGGATGTAACCACGGGCAATGGGCCCGGCCCCTTCCTTCCAGTGCTGCCCGACCTGATACACCCGTCCGCTGCGAACCGCTGTCAGGTAGGGCCAGATCGGGTTGTTGCGATAGGCCTGCTGCTGCATGGAGGGAAAGACAAACAACACATCCGGGTCCAGGGCCAACAGCGCTTCCAGGCTGATCCGGTAACCCAGGCTTTGGTCGTCTCCGCGGGGCGCCGCGCCAACCACATTGACGCCGTTGAGCTTAGTCAGCAGGTTCGCGGGCAGGAAATTGTCGTAATAGGCGAAGGGGGTTTCGCTACTGGACACTAGCAGCGCCGCGCTGACACCGCCGGGTGCCGTCTGTCCCAAGCGCTCCAGATCGGCGATGAATTCCCGATTCAGGCGCTCGCCTTCCTGCTCCCGCCCGAGCGCGCGGCTGACCTGACGCACGGCCCGCAAGCTGTCTTCGAAGGTGATCACGTTAAAGGCCAGATACGGCGCCAGCCGCTCATACTGGCGCTCGTAGGGTTCGGTGTAGCGTCGAATGGCAACAACCAGATCCGGCTGCACTGCCGTAAGCAGTTCCAGATTGGTTTTTGCCCGCGGTCCCAGGCTGGTCGCACCGTCGATCCGGTCCCCGAGGAACTGAGGCAGTGGCTGGTCGGCGAACGTCGACGCCGCGACCGGTGACACCTCCAAAGCCACCAGGGTATCGGCGGCAAACGTCGAGATAGCCGCCACCCGTTCGACCTGCTCCGGTACGGTCACCCACTCGCCCCGGTCGTCCTGCACCCGGGCATCCCCGTGGGCGGCTGGTGAACACATTACAGCCACGACCACCGCCAGGACGACTGCCCCAGGCTGCCTTGTCACTGATCTCACTATCGCCCCCTCGCTGAGACACGCCGACCCTTGGGCCAAAGGGCGGAATTTTAATGCGTCCGATTTACATTTACAAATAAGACGATCGACAAACAGAGCGAACGACAACGTGATCTGAACGACAATGTGATCTGAACGGCGATGCGGCCTGAACAACAACAGAGTCAGAACCAAAAACCACGAACAGTGGAATCACGGATCAATCGGATTAGAAGGCGCGGAGGAATGCAGCCATCAAGCCGGATCGGCGGTGTCGGCCGAGGACTGGCCGGGATCAATAGAAAGGATGGGCAAGCACTGGCCTGCCCCAAATCTCAAACGAAGAGTAGCGTCCGCGGACCTGGTTACACCACCAGATCCGCCATGTTGCCCTTGCTCTCCAGCCACACCTTGCGGTCGGAGGCGCGCTTCTTGCCCAGCAGCATGTCCATGCGCTCGTCGGTTTCATCACCCTCTTCCAGGGTCAGCATCACCAGGCGACGAGTGTCCGGCGCCATGGTGGTTTCCCTCAGCTGCAGCGGGTTCATTTCACCGAGGCCCTTGAAGCGGGTGACCTGGATCTTGCCACGCCGTTTCTCGGCCTCCAGGCGATCGAGGATGCCCTGCTTCTCATGCTCGTCGAGGGCGTAGAAAGTTTCCTTGCCCAGGTCCACCCGGTACAGCGGCGGCATGGCGACAAACACGTGACCGGCGGCCACCAGCGGGCGGAAGTGCTTGACGAACAACGCGCACAGCAGGGTGGCGATGTGCAGCCCATCAGAATCGGCGTCCGCCAAAATGCAGACCCGGTTGTAACGCAGGCTCGACAGGTTGTCGGAGCCAGGGTCCACGCCGATGGCAACGGCAATATCGTGCACTTCCTGGGATGCCAGGATTTCGCCGGAATCCACCTCCCAGGTGTTGAGGATCTTGCCCCGCAGCGGCATCACCGCCTGGAATTCCCGGTCGCGGGCCTGCTTGGCAGAACCACCCGCCGAATCCCCTTCCACCAGAAACAGCTCGGCCCGGCTGGTGTCGCCACCGGAACAGTCCGCTAGCTTGCCAGGCAGCGCCGGGCCGGACGTAACCTTCTTCCGCGCCACCTTCTTGCTCGCCCGCAATCGGCGCTGGGCGTTGCTGATGAACATCTCCGCGAGGGCTTCGGCCACATCGGTGTGCTGGTTAAGCCAAAGGCTGAAGGCGTCCTTCACCACGCCGGACACAAACGCCGCGGCCTCACGGGATGACAACCGCTCCTTGGTCTGGCCGGAGAACTGCGGGTCCTGCATCTTGAAGGAGAGTACGTAACTGCAACGCTCCCAGATGTCCTCCGGTGACAGTTTGACCCCCCGGGGTAGCAAGCTGCGAAACTCACAGAACTCTCGCATCGCCTCCAGCAGGCCGGTACGCAGGCCGTTGACGTGGGTGCCGCCCTGGGCGGTGGGAATCAGGTTGACGTAGCTTTCGGTCACCGCCTCCCCCCCTTCCGGCAACCACTGCAGAGCCCAATCGACTTCTTCGGTGTTGCCGGCGAACGTACCGGTGAACGGGTCCAGAGGAACGGCTTCAATATCCGCCAAGGCGGTTCGCAGGTAATCCCGCAGGCCATCCTCGTAATACCACTCGTCTTTCTCCCCCGAGGCTTCTTGCAGGAAGGTGACGGTCAGACCAGGGCAGAGCACCGCCTTGGCCCGCAGGTTGTGGCGCAGGCGGCTGACGGAGAATTTCGGGCTGTCGAAGTAGGAGGCATCCGGCAGGAAATGTACGCGGGTTCCGGTGTTGCGCTTGCCAACGGTATCGATGACCTCCAAGTCCGTGGCCTTTTCACCATCGGCGAAGGTGATACGGTGGAGCTGGCCATCGCGCTTGATGCGCACTTCCAGGGTCTTGGACAGGGCATTGACCACCGACACCCCTACCCCGTGCAGACCGCCGGAAAAGTTGTAGTTGCCCTGGGAGAACTTACCACCGGCATGCAGTCGGGTCAGTATCAGCTCCACCCCCGGCAGGCCCTCCTCCTTATGGATATCCACCGGCATGCCGCGGCCGTCATCTTCGACACTTAGCGAGCCGTCGCTGTGGAGCACCACGTCGATACGACGGGCATGGCCGGCCAGCGCCTCATCGACACTGTTATCGATCACCTCCTGGGCCAGATGGTTCGGACGGCTGGTTTCGGTGTACATGCCGGGCCGTTTGCGGACCGGATCCAAGCCACTCAGGACTTCAATGGCATCGGCATTGTATTGATTCTGGCTCATAGACAGGGAGCGACTCCAGGGAGTTATACGATTGGCAGCCCACTAGCTTAGGGATTCGCCGGGAAAGTTCAACGGTTGTTTTTGCGCTTGGTGCGGGCCGGGCGCAACCCTCAGCGCTGGTGCGATAGGGCGGGAAAGCCCTCACCGTACACAAAAAGACGGCTCCACCCCTGGTTGATGATCGCAACTGCGGCGCAGGGTGTGCTCATGACCTGCGCCACCATGCTGTCGGGTGGCGGCGACTGCAGGCGCATTTCCAGCGTCAGCCGGTCCCCGGCCAGCTGGGCGGCATCCAGCGCTATACCGTAGCCGGCGGTATTTTTCTGACCCAAGCCAACCACGACCACGTGCTCGCGGGAGAAATCCACCGCGTTCAGGGCGGCCAGCGTCAGGGCCTGCGCCGGCAGGCCGGAGAGCTGCTGGAGATCCTCCCTGGAAGCGAGATACAGCAGGCCCCGGTCCACCAGCCCACAGTGGGCGGATACCGTGAGCTGGCGAGCCACCGGCCCAGCCACCTCGGCCTGACTGGCACAGCCGCCAATGAGGGACAGCCAGATACCAGCGCCCAACCCCTGCCACGAGTTCATTCATCACCTCCGTGATACTGTCGTAAGCGTTGCGAACTACCGGACGGCGAGCTTACGGGATAGCCGGTAAAACCATAACGGGGCTGCTCCAGGGCGGTGATGGTCGGCCGCCGGAAGCTGGTGTTCATGGACACCCCCGTCACCGGCGTTTCCGAAATGGTGATGGGTTCCAGCAGGCCAAGCACCGGAAATTCCGCACAGGCCTCTCCGGTCTCGCAGATAAATCCATTGTTGTCGATGTCGGTGCCGGCGACCAGAAAGTATTCGCCGGGATCAATGCCGTTAAAGGCAAACCGGTATAGGCCGGCATCGGCTTCGACACGGACCTGGGCCGCCAGGCTACGCCCCGGATCGCTGTTCAGCAACAGCACGTAATGCCTGCCGGCATCCCGCTCGTCCACCTCGTCCTGACGCTGCACCGCAATCGGCACCTGCAAGACACCGCTGTCGCCACCGTCGCTATAGCCGATTTCCAGTTCGGTGACGTAGTTGATGCTCTGTTCAAGCTGAGCCACGTCCACCGACACCTGCACCTGCTCCGGCGGAGGATTGCCGACCACCAACGCGGGCGTTACCGTCAGCCAGTCGGGCATGGCGGCCACCGTGTCGATGGTGACGTCGGCACCATCCGGGTACACCAGCAGCTGCATCGCCTGTTGGCGGGTGGCGTCGGTAAACTGCAACGAGGAAGGGGATGCGGCGAGCACGGTCGGGAAATCGCCGCTTATCGCGGCATCCACTGCCTTGATGGCATTAATCAAGCCAGCGCCGTACTCACTCTCACTGCCCACTTCGTCGGTGATGCTGCCGCTGGCCAACAGTGCAAAAAACTGGTCCGGGGTGACATCTTGCCCTACCGAATTGGCCGCCCCCTTCATCAGGGCGTAGACACCGGCCACGTGGGGCGCGGCCATGGAGGTTCCCTGCAAACCCGCGTACCGGGGCTCGGGGGGAGAGACCGTGTCGTCTCCCCAGGTGCTGATCACCAGATCGGCGCTGCCATCCAGGTTGCCGTCTCGGCTGGCGTCACCGCCCGGGGCCACCAGGTCCACCGACGGACCGATGTTGGAGTAGGAAGCCCGTTGCTTGCCACCATCCACCGCCCCCACGCCCACCACGTTGGCAAAGGCCGCAGGGAACGTCGGGTTGTCGGAGCCACCATTGCCCGCCGCCGCCACCAATAGCTTG
>JBFHLR010000148.1:0-6731 GCA_041594735.1 Marinobacter sp. | reverse complement strand
GGATCGGGCGGTCAGCGTCCTCAACATGGTGGAGGGCTTCTATCAGGCTCAGCTGGGCATCGTATTCGACGCCCTGTCGGTTGAGTTCCTGGGCAGCGAGCTGTTCACCACCTCCACCAGTGCCAACGAGCTGCTGAGCGATGTGCAGGCGAAACTCTCCAGTGATCAGGTGCCGTTCATCCAGAACGACAGCGCTATTTTTCATCTCATCAGCGGTCGTGATTTCGACGGCTCCACGGCGGGTCTGGCCTACGTGGGGACCGTGTGTAACGCCAACGGTTATGCCTCGGGAGTGACCAATGCCTTCGGCAACGACGCCATCACCGCGCTGGTTGTGGCCCATGAAATTGGTCACAACCTCGGCGCCGACCACGACGGCCCGCTCTCCAATGGCTGTGGTAGCGGGTACATCATGGCGCCTTCCATTTCCGGTTCCGCCACCAGTTTTTCCTCGTGCTCGGAAAGCGAGATCGAAGACACCATCAGCGGCCTGTCGGCGGTGGAACAGTGCTTCAACTTCCCGGCCGACATCGGCCTGATCGCCTCCCTGGCCAACGCCAATGAGGTGAACCGCAACCAGGCGTTTGTAGCGCATTTCGATGTCAGTTATAAGCAGGCCTACGCGGCCGCAGACCGCTTCACCCTGACCGGCACGGTGCCTGCCGACGAGGGCTCACTGCAGGACGTTACCGTAGATGGTCAGCCCTGCACCCTCGCACTGGATGGCGCCAGCTACGACTGTGGGGAAGTGAACTCACCCAGCGACGGCCTGCAGGTCAGCGTCCAGGCGGTGGGGACCGGCGCTCAGTTCAACCTGACCCAGACGGTGGCCCTGATCAGCGATTCCGGCGATGTCATCGACACCGTCTCGGCCAATGATCAGCTAACGACCGGGTTTACGGTGGTCTCCAGGTTGCCAACCGATCTGGTGGTCACCAACGAAGGCGCCGACCTGCGCCTGACCTGGCAGGACCACGCCGACGACGAAAGCGGCTACCGGGTTGAGCGCCGTGCCGAAGGCCAGGGCAGCTATACCACCCTTACCAATGCCCTGGCGGCGAGTAGTGAAACCTACCTGGATGCCTCGGTTGCGGCGAACGTGGTCTACCAATACCGGGTA
Source organism: Marinobacter sp. (assembly GCA_041594735.1). Classification (GTDB taxonomy): domain Bacteria; phylum Pseudomonadota; class Gammaproteobacteria; order Pseudomonadales; family Oleiphilaceae; genus Marinobacter. Next base: position 5,611 of record JBFHLR010000148.1, on the reverse strand, counting down.
TCGGCGGTGGGCGGCGACTGGGATGCGCTGGCCAGCAACGTGGCCAGCGGCGTCTACTACACGGAGCCGGCCGCACCGACAGGGCTGACTGTCTCCGTGGGCGATGGGGTCGCACGGTTAAGCTGGGAAGACCGGGCCGACAACGAAACCCATTACCTGGTGGAGCGATTGCGCAGCGGCACCGACACCTGGCTGGAAATTGCCTCGCTGGCACCGGACAGTGAAGCGTTTGTGGACACCACGGCGGTACCGGAGCTGGAATACAGCTACCGGGTATTTGCCGCCAACGGCCTGGTTTCTGCCAGCAGTAATCAGTCCACGGCGGTGGTGCCCCAGGCGGAAGAAGAACCAGCGGACACCAGCGGGAGCGGCGCCCAGACCCACGGCCGCACTTCCGACGGCGACGATTCCGGTTCATCCGGGGGCGGGGGCGCCATCGGCTGGGGCTGGTGGCTGATTGCCCTGCTGGCACTTGGCCGTCGCTGCACCCGGAGGGCCCCATGAAGACTCGATCTTTTGCGATGGCGGTGCTCATCCTGCTGGCGGGTATCTCCGGCTGTAACGGCACGCTGTCCTCGGCGCCGGCAGGGAATAGCCAAGGTGCGCCCGAGACCTTGGCGGACGCCAGGGAACGCTGGCGCTCCAGCCAGACAGGGGGCTACCAGATCACCGTCCAGCAGAGCTGTTTCTGCCTGCAGGAATTGACCCAGCCTCTGAGGGTTACCGTGCGCGATGCCCGCGTGGTGTCGGTCACCGGGCTGACGCAACCCCTGACCCAACCGGAACAGCTGGATCAATCCCGCCTGACGGTTGAGGGCCTGTTCGCTTTTATTGCCGACGCTCAACGCCGACAGGTCGAACGGCTCGAGGTGAGCTACCACCCGCGCTATGGCTATCCCACCGCCATTGCCTATGACGGTCATGCCATGATTGCGGACGATGAGTTCTCATACCGTTTGTCGGATCTGGTTTTGGAGTAGGTCCCGGCTTTTCGATCTGACCCGCTTCTTGTCATACTGATGTCACCTGCACCGGGTAGGGTGACTGATTTTGTGATGGACGAGACACAACGAATGCAAGAACGGGTAAACGGGGAAGGCGCTGCGCCGCTCTATCTGCGGGTTCGGGATCAGCTGGCCAATCAAATCGAGAGAGGGTTGTTGTCACCCAACACCCGCTTACCCTCCGAACGCATCCTGGCCGAAGAGCACGGCACCACCCGGGTCACCACCCGCCTGGCGTTGGCGCAGTTGGAAGCCGAAGGCCGCATCTACCGCTCCAACCGCCGCGGCTGGTTCGTCTCCCCGCCACGGCTGGTCTACAACCCCACCCAGGATTACAGCTTCTCCGACAACGTCACCTCCCAGGGCCGTACACCGGCTACTGAAACCCTGGAAGTCACCGCCACCGAGATCAGCGCCTGGCTGGCCGCCAACACCGGATTGGCCATCGGCGATCCCATCGTCCGACTGCGCCGCCGCCGGCAGATCGACGGCCGCTCGGTGCTGGTGGAAAACATCTACCTCAACCCCACACGCCTGCCCGGCATCGAGAGCTACGACTTCAACTGCTCTTTGTGGAAGTTGTTGAAAGAGCGGTATGGGGTGGAACTGCGTGGCAAACGCATCGAAATGTTCCCCACCGCGCTGGTGGATCCGCAAGCGGAAGCCCTGGGCGTTAACGCTGGCACCGCAGGGCTCTACGTCACCCGCTGCAGCCACGATGCCGATGGCTGCTTCGTGGAATTTGATGAGGAGTTCTGGTTGCATGATACGTTGAGTATCCAGGTAGAGGTTAACTGAACCTCAATCATCCAGCGCTTACCGGCATTGGGTGCCGTTCCTCCAGGTCGTACTCGTAGGCAAGACAGATTTATGGGGCGGCAGGTGGGGGCTCCTTGAGGAGCAGGGGCATGGACGCCCCAGTAGCTTAGCAGGTACAGGAAGTACCTTCAAAGCGGCGGATCAAGGAGCCCCCACCTGACGTCTTGCTCCAAACCTCTTAGTTCCAATGAGCCAAAGCCAGACTGTCACCAGACCTTCATGAAACCGTCACAGTTTCTCGCCAAACTGGTCTATACCAGACGAGTGAGGAACGCCCATGTCCACAGCCAATCATCCAGATATCGTCATTATTGGTGGCGGCATCCTCGGATGCGCCATAGCCCGATACCTGAGCCGTACCCCCGGCCTCAGCATCACCGTTGTTGAGCGCCACGGCCTCGGCGAACAGACCACCAGCCACGCCGCCGCCCTGCTGACCCGCGTCCGTCCCCACCGGGAACTGACCGACCTGGTGATGGAAACCTTTCAGGCCATCGACGAGCTGGGCGAAAGTGCGGGCGAGCCGTTACCGCTGCGACGGGTTGGCAGTGTACAGGTGGCCGCCGAGGCACCCGGCAAGCAGCAGATCGAACAGACCGCCCAGCGTGCCGCCGAGGTCGGCGTGGTGGCCGAAACCATCTGCGCCGATGAAGCCCAGCGACGTGCGCCCTGGCTCAAACTGAACTCCGATACCGCTGCCCTTTGGCTTCCCGATGACGGCTACATCGATCCCTACACCCTGTGTATGGCCTATGCCGCCGAAGCCCGTCGCAACGGCGTGCGCTTTTACCAGCGGCAGACCGTCACCGACATCCTGCAGCAGGACAGCCGGATTACCGGTGTACGCCTGGCCAGCGGTGAAACGCTCTTTGCCGGTACCGTTATCGACGCCGCCGGCCCCTGGAGCACCGCCCTGGCCAAACAGCTGGGTGTCAACCTGGGCATGGCGCCGGTCCGCAGCCATTACTGGATCTCCGCGCCGCACTCGCGCATTCCCGCCGATGGCCCCATGACCATCCTGCCGGACAGCGGCGCCTACGCCCGCCCGGAAGTGGGCGGCCTGCTGTTTGGCCTGCGGGATTCGCAAACCGTTTGTGCCCGTCCGGACCGGTTACCAGACAGCCTCCACGACTTCCGCTTCGACGTGGACCCCACCGGGGAAGCGGCTCTGGCAGCCGGTTACGAGGCTCTGCACGGTCAGGTGCCCATGCTGGATGAACTGAAACTGGCCCATTACATCAGCAACGTCTCCAGTTATACCCCGGACGGCTTCTACCTGCTGGGGGCCATGCCCGGCGTTGACGGCTTCCTTGCCGCCACCGGTTGCTCCGGCGCCGGCATCGGCATGTCCGGCGGCATCGGCCGCTTCATTGCCGAGCTGGCTACTGGCCAAACCCCATTTGTGGCCCCCGAGCGTTTCCGCCTGGACCGCTTCGGCGCCATCGATTCCTACGACCCCGATTTCATCCGCCGCTGCGCCGAGGCCCGTGCCCGCAAGCGTAGCGGTTAACTCACGGAGAATCTCATGACCCGAAAAGACCCTTACCTGCTCACTCCCGGCCCCCTGACCACCAGCTCCACGGTGAAACAGGCCATGCTCCATGACTGGGGCTCCTGGGACGGCGACTTCAACGCCATGACCGCCGAGGTGTGCCAGCGTCTGCTCAAGGTAGCCGGTGGCGAGGATAGCCACGTTTGTGTGCCCATGCAGGGCAGTGGCACCTTCGCCGTGGAAGCCACCCTAGGCACCGTCATCCCGCCCGGAAGCAAGACCCTGGTGCTGATGAACGGCGCCTACGGCCAACGCATCGGCAAGATTCTCAGTACATTGGGGCGGCCGTATCTGGCCATCGACAAGGGCGACTACCACCCCCCCAGGGGCGGAGAAGTGGCCATGGCACTGGCGGAGAATCCGGACATAGCACAAGTGGTGGTGGTCCACTGCGAGACCAGCTCCGGCATCCTCAATCCCATTAAGGAGATCGCCGAGGTCTGCCAGCGGGCGGGCAAGCGGCTGATCATCGACAGCATGAGTGCCTTCGGTGCGCTGCCGGTGAACGTCGCCGAGCTGTCCTGTGCCGCCCTGGTGTCGTCTGCCAACAAGTGCTTCGAGGGCGTACCCGGCTTCGGCTTTGCCATCATCGACCGTGAACTGCTGGCGGCCTCCGCCGGCCAGTGCCATAGCCTGTCCCTGGACCTGCACGACCAGTGGCAGTACATGGCGAAATCCGGCCAATGGCGTTACACCCCGCCTACCCATGTGGTTGCCGCCTTCCTCCAGGCCATGCGTGAGCATGAGGCCGAGGGTGGAGTGGACGGGCGCCTGGCCCGCTATACCCGCAACCGTGACCGACTGGTGGCTGGCCTGCGGGAACTCGGTTTCCGGACTCTGCTGGTGGACGAGTGGCTGTCGCCAATCATTACCACCTTCCTGTCTCCCCACAGTCCGGCGTTTAACTTCCAGCGTTTCTACGACGCCATCAAGGCCCGCGGCTTTGTCATCTACCCCGGCAAGCTCACCGTCGCTGACAGTTTCCGCGTGGGCTGCATTGGCCAGCTCCACGACGAGCAGATCGACGCGGTGATTGCCGCCGTTGCCGATGCCTGTCAGGAACTGGGGCTTGATCTGCCCGTGCCAGTACCGGCCGCCGCCCCCGACAACCTCGAAACCGCCTGAACCTCTACGAGAACCGGAGAACCCTATGTACACCTATACCCGTCGTTACACCGGACCGCTGCAGGCGGTGATCATGGACCTGGCCGGCACCTGCGTGGATTTCGGCTCGCTGGCGCCGATCCAGGCGTTCCTCAACTTGTTCGACGCCGAAGGCATCGAGCTGACCGAGGCGGAAGCGCGCGAGCCCATGGGCACTGAAAAACGCGAACACATCCGCCAGCTACTGGCGATGCCGCGCATCCGCAACCAGTGGCAGGCCAAATTCGACAAGTTGCCGGACGAGGTCGACATCGACCGCCTCTATCAGGCTTTCCTGCCGCTGCAGACCGCCGCCATTGCCGAACGCGCCACGCTGATCCCCGGCGCTCTGGAACTGCAGGGCCTGCTGCGGGAGGAGGGCATCAAGCTGGGGGTCAACACCGGTTACAGCCGCGAGATGGTCGACGTGATGCTGCCGGAGCTGAAGGTCCAGGGCTTCGAGCCGGAAAGCGTGGTGGTGGCTACCGAGGTGCCTCAGGGTCGACCGGCTCCGCACATGAGCCTGAAAAATGCCATCGAACTGGGCATCACCGCTGTGCAGGCCTGCGTGAAGGTGGATGACACCGCTACCGGTATTGAAGAGGGGCTGAACGCTGGCATGTGGACGGTGGCGGTGGTGGCCTCAGGCAACGCCATCGGGCTCAGCGAAGAAGGGTTGGCGACGCTGGAGGATGTCGAGAGGGCTGATCTGTTGGCTCGTGGTCATCGTGTCATGGCGCAGTCGGCGGCTCACTATGTGATTGACTCCATTGTGGATTTGCCGGACGTGCTGGCGGATATCGAGCACCGTCTGGCGGCCGGCGAGCAACCGTGAGGCAAAGGCAGAGAAACGTCATCTAGCTGTCACGTTTTTGCAATGAAATGGCCCTAAGGTTGGAGAGAATGAGCTCTGGTATAGACCAGCAAGAAAATGACTCACCCAACCTGATCGTCGACAAGGAGACTAGCGTGAAACACCTGAAGAAAGCCCTCGCCCTGACTGCCCTGACTGTGGCCATGAACGCCAGCGCCCAGACCGAACTGACCGTGTACACCGCGGTTGAGGCGGAAGACCTGCAGAAGTACGCCGAGC
>JBFHLR010000147.1:0-6969 GCA_041594735.1 Marinobacter sp. | reverse complement strand
TCAGCCGTGGAACGCCATGTGCTCGGCGTCCAGTTGCATCAGGTTCTTGGTGGGGCTGAGCATGCTGGTGGCGTGGGTCTGGGCCCGCGGCAACAGTCGCTCGTAGTAGAACTCGGCGGTGGCCAGCTTGGCGTTGTAGAACTCGGCGGAGTCCTCGCCGCCGTTGTCCAGTTTCGCCACTGCGACCGCCGCCTGACGGGCCCACATGTAGGCCATGGTGACGTAACCGCTGTACATCAGGAAGTCGTGGGCGGCGGCGCTGACCACGTCACGATCCTTGCGGGCCGCCAGCATCACCCGTACGGTCAGCACGTTCCACTGGGCGGTCAGCTTGAGCAGCTCCACCGCGAACGGCCGGGTGCGCTTGTCCGCCAGTTGCTTGCGGGCGAAGTTGGCGATCTTCAGGGTGAACTCGCGCACCGCGCCGCCCTGGGTCATCAGCAGCACCTTGCGGCCCAGCAGGTCGAGGGCCTGGATGCCGGTGGTGCCTTCGTACAGGGTGGCAATCTTGGTGTCGCGGACGATCTGCTCCATGCCGTGTTCACGGATGTAGCCGTGGCCGCCGAACACCTGAACCCCCAGGTTGGCGGCCTCGTAGCCCAGCTCGGTGAGGAAGCCCTTGAGGATCGGGGTCAAAAAGCCCAGCTTGTCGTCATAGGCATCGGCTTTCTTGTGGTCGCCGGCGGCGTGGCCTTCCACCATGTGATCGGCCAGGCGGGCGGCGTAATACAGCATGGAGCGACCGCCCTCGGCGATGGCCTTCTGGGTCAGCAGCATGCGGCGCACGTCGGCGTGATGGATCAGCGCATCGGCAATCTGCTCCGGTTCCTTCTTGCCGGACAGGGCACGCATGGAGCGACGCTCCCTGGCGTAATCCAGGGCCCACTGGTAAGACAGCTCGGCCGGGCCCACGCCCTGGATGGAGGTACCGATCCGGGCGGTGTTCATGAAGGTGAACATGCACTCCAGACCCTGGTTTTCGGGGCCGATCAGGTGGCCGGTGGCGGCGTCGAAGTTCATCACGCAGGTGGCCGAGGCCTTGATGCCCATTTTCTTCTCAAGACTGCCGCAGCTGACGCCGTTGCGCTGGCCGAGGCCACCGTTGGCGTCCGGCAGGAACTTCGGCACGATGAACAGGGAAATGCCGCGGGTGCCCTTGGGGGCGTCCGGCAGGCGCGCCAGCACGATATGGACAATGTTCTCGGTCAGGTCGTGCTCACCGGAGGAGATGAAGATCTTGGTGCCGGTGATCTTGTAGCTGCCATCGGCCTGGGGCTCGGCCTTGGTCTTGACCTGGCCCAGGTCGGTGCCGCACTGCGGCTCGGTCAGGCACATGGTGCCCCCCCAGCGGCCCTCGGTCAGCGGCGGCAGGTAGGTTTGTTTCTGCTCATCGCTACCATGCAGGAAGATGGTGTTCATGGCGCCCATGGACAGGCCCGGGTACATGGAGAAGGACCAGTTGGCGGTGCCCATCATCTCCTGCTTGAACAGGCCCAGGGAGGCCGGCAGGCCCTGGCCGCCGAACTCTTCTGGCGCCGACAGTCCCTGCCAGCCGCCCATCACGTACTGGTCGTAGGCTTCCTTGAAACCCTTGGGCGTGGTTACCACGCCGTCTTCCAGCTTACAGCCTTCCTCGTCACCGATCTGGTTCAGCGGGCTCAGCACCTCTTCGCAGTACTTGCCGCACTCGCCGAGAATGGCATCGACGATGTCCGGGGTCGCGTTCTCGCCACTGGCCAGCGACTCGTAGTGCTTGGGGTAGTTGAACACTTCGTTGAGCAGGAACTTCATGTCGCGCAGTGGCGCCTTGTAGACCGGCATAGCTGTTACTCCGTGGTGCTGAAAAGGGAAAATGGCGTCTTGGCCATCCATTGGCCGATGTTTTACGGCAATCAAACGGGTGTTCCATTGACAAAACCCACAGGGCGGAGTGTCAAAAAGTCCAATTGGCTGAAATGACGCTGGCCCGATCCGGGCTCCTGACGCCAGCGTTGCGAGGCCTGGGTGGCCGGTGTCAGGCGGTGCGGCCAGGGCGTCGGGCCGACCCCGACCTTAGTGTAAAAGTTATGCAAAAACAGGGGATACTGGCGAACAAACTTGGCACCATAGCCGGGAAGGCGATGAACTTTCCGCGCACTCTGGGGTCTTGAGGTTGGCATCGGCCCCAGCGACCGCCTGGCTGTAGCTGTCATTACGGGCCAAATGGCTGAGGGCTGTCCACAGCCGCCTTGGACGGTGTGGAAGGAACGCTAGCAGTGGAAGCAGTGGAAGCAGTGCAAGGTGAAAGGTGAAAGGTGCAGCGGGTGGCAGGGCGACAACCTGACAGGGAAAGAGGCAGAACAATGGTAAGACAGGGGGTAATGGCCCTGATGATCCTGGCGCTGGCCGTGGCCGCTGGCGCCGGCTATCAATGGTTGGGGAGCCAGACCGCCGATGGACCACAACGCCAGCGTGCGCCCAGCGTGGTGAACACGGTGATGCCAACGGTGCAGACGGTGCAAGAGGCGTTGACGGCCGTTGGCACGCTGCGATCCCGGCAGGCGGTGACGCTGACCAGTGAAGTCAGTGGCCGGGTGGTGGAACTCAATCTGCCGGCCGGTGGCACGGTGTCCCAGGGGCAGCTGTTGCTGCGACTGGACGATCGCCAGGCGCGGGCAGACTTGCGCGTGGCGGAGGCGCAACTCGCCGATGCCCAGCGCAAATACCAGCGGGCCCGGCTTCTGGTGACCAATAACAGCATTGCCCAGTCCCAGCTCGACGAACTGAGCACCGCCCGGGACGTGGCCCAGGCCCAGCGCATTGCCGCCCGGACCCGGCTCGACAACCACCGTATCGAAGCGCCGTTTGCCGGCACGGTGGGGCTTACCGACATCGCCATCGGCAGCTACCTCAGCGAGGGCGACCCCATCACCACCCTGGATGCCACCGACCGCATGGAGCTGAACTTCTCGGTACCGGAGCGCTTCATCGGCCAGCTGCATCTCGGCCAGCAGGTGACCGGCTCCACCCCGGCGTTTCCCGGCGAGGCCTTTGGCGGCACTCTTGTAGAGCTGGGCGCCCGCATCAACGAGCTCAGCCGCACCCTGCCGGTGCGGGCCCAGGTGGTCAATCGCGACCGCCGGTTACGGCCCGGCCAGTTTATGTCGGTGCGCCTCACCCTCGCGGAACGGCAGGCACTGGTGATTCCCGAACAGGCCATCCTGCTCCGCGGTGCCGACAGTTATGTCTTCGTCGCCGAACAGGGGCTGGCACGACGGGTACGGGTGCAGGTGGGCAACCGCCAGCCCGGCCGGGTGGAAATCCTCGCCGGCGTCGGCCCGCAGGATGCGGTGATCGTCACCGGCCAGGACCGTCTCAGCAGCGGCGATGCGGTTGAGGTAGTGGTGGACACCTCCGCGATTCCAGACAACCACCTGGCGGGACGCACGCCAGTGGACGAGGGCGGCCAGCGGTGATCCTGTCCGATGTCTCCATCAAGCGTCCGGTGTTCGCCACCGTCCTCAGCCTGCTGATCATCGTGTTCGGCATCGCCGCCCTGATGGGCTTGCCGGTGCGGGAATACCCCGACATCGACCCACCGGTGGTGTCGATCGCCACCGCTTACACCGGAGCCGCGGCCGAGGTGGTGGACACCCAGATCACCCAGGTGATCGAGGGCGCCATCAGCGGCATCGAGGGTATTGCCGCCATCGAATCCAGTAGCGAACAGGGCGAATCCCGTACCTCCATCGAATTCAACACCACCCGGGATGTGGACATTGCCGCCAACGACGTGCGCGATGCGGTGTCGCGGGTCGCCAACCAGCTGCCGGACGAGGCCGAGGCGCCGGTGGTGAGCAAGGCCAACTCTGACGCCCGCCCGATGATGTGGGTGACGCTGCGCAGCGAGGCCTGGAGCAGTGCGGAGCTCAGCGATTACGCCGAACGGGTACTGGCGGACCGGTTGTCGGTGCTGGACGGCGTGGCGGACGTGCGCATCGGCGGCGAACGCCGCTACGCCATCCGGGTCTGGCTCGACCGCGAGCGACTGGCGGCGCGGGACATGACCGTGGCCGAGGTGGAGCAGGCGCTGCGGGCTAACAACGTGGAGTTTCCCGCCGGCTCGGTGGAATCGGCGACCCGGGATTTCACCGTGCGCGCCCAGGGCCGGCTGGCTTCAGTGGCGGACTTCCGTAGCCTGGTGATCCGCCGGGATGGCAACGATCTGTTGCGGCTGGGGGAGGTGGCCAAAGTCGAGCTCGGCGTGGAGTCCGACGTCAGCCGGTTGCGGGCCAACGGCCAGACCGCCATTGGCCTGGGCATCATCCGTCAGTCCAAGGCCAACACCGTGGCGGTGTCGGGCCTGGTGCAGGCCGAGCTGGAGAAAATCCGCGCGACCCTGCCACCGGAAGTCACCATCGCCGAAAGCTACGACGAATCCATCTTCATCCGTGCCTCCATCCGCGAGGTCATGGTGACCCTGGCCATCGCGGTGTCGCTGGTGATCCTGGTGATCTTCGTGTTCCTGCGGTCCTGGCGCGCCACGCTGATTCCGGCAGTGACCATCCCGGTGGCGGTGATCGGCGCCTTCATCGGCCTGGGGGCGTTGGGCTTTTCGGTGAATGTGCTGACCCTGTTGGCGCTGATTCTGGCCATCGGCCTGGTGGTGGATGACGCCATCGTGATGCTGGAGAACATCCAGCGCCGCATCGATGACGGCGAACCACCGCTGCTGGCCGCTTACCGGGGCGCCAAGCAGGTGGCGTTCGCGGTGATCGCCACCACCCTGGTGCTGGTGGCGGTGTTCGTGCCGATCTCATTCATGGGCGGCAACGTCGGTCGGCTGTTCGCCGAATTCGGATTCACCCTGGCCACCGCGGTGGTGGTTTCCAGCCTGGTGGCGCTCACCCTGGCACCGATGCTGTGTTCCAAATGGCTGCGCCACAGCCCGGAAACCGCCGAGGGCCATCGCCTGTGGATGGTCAGCGAGCGGGCGCTGAACGCGTTGAACCACGGCTATGAACGCTTGCTGCGGCTGTCCCTGCGCCAGCCCGGCCTGCTGCTGGGGCTGGGTCTGGCCGGGTTGGTGCTGGCGGCGGTGGTGTTCCCGAAACTGCCCCAGGAGCTGGCTCCGACCGAGGATCGTGGGATCATCATCTTGCCCGCCAAGGCGCCAAGGGGAGCGACCGTGGCGTACACCGACCACCATGTGCAGAAGCTCGAGCAACAGCTGTTGCCGTACCTGGAGGATGGCACCGCCAACCGGCTGCTGGCCATCGTCGGCTTTCGCGGCGAGCAGGACAACGGTTTCATGATCCTGGGGCTGAATCCCTGGCAGCAACGTGACGTCAAACAGCAGGCCATTACCCGTGAGCTGTGGCCGATGCTGGCGACGGTACCGGGGGTGCGGGCCGCCGCCATCAACCCGCCGGGGCTGGGCCAGCGTGGATTCAACCAGCCCATCGAGTTCGTGCTCGGCGGCCCCGACTATGACACCGTGCAGGCCTGGAGCGAGGAGATTCTCGAGCGCGCCCGGGACAACCCCAACCTGCTCAACCTGGAGAGCGACTTCGAACTGACCCGGCCGGAGTTGAAGGTCACCATCGACCGGGAACGGGCGGCGGACCTGGACATCACCATCGAAGACGTCGGCTTGACGTTGCAGACCCTGCTGGCCTCGCGGCAGGTCACCACCTACCTGGACCGGGGCCGGGAATACGACGTTATCGTGCAGGCCGCTGACGCCGACCGCGCCACCCCGGAAGACCTCGGTCAGGTGTTTCTGCGGGCCCGCAGCGGCGGCGAACTGGTGCCACTGCAAGCCCTGGTGACGGTGGAGGAAATCGGCGCCAACCCGGACCTGCGCCGCGTTGACCGGTTGCCGGCGGTGGTGATCAGCGGGTCCCTGGCCGACGGCTACGACCTGGGCAGCGCGCTGGCCTACCTCAATGGCCTGGCACTGGATCACCTGCCGCCGGAGGCCCGGGTATCCTTCAAGGGCCTGAGCCGGGAGTTTGAGGAATCGGCGGCGGCGGTGTACGTCACCTTCGGCCTCGCCTTCCTCATCGTGTTTCTGGTGCTGGCGGCTCAGTTCGAGAGCTGGATTCACCCCCTGATCATCATGCTGTCGGTGCCGCTGGCGGTCACCGGCGCGCTGGTGGCCCTGTGGTGGTCGGGCATCAGCCTCAACATCTACAGCCAGATCGGCATCATCATGCTGTTGGGGCTGATGGCCAAGAACGGCATCCTCATCGTCGAGTTCGCCAACCAACTGCGGGATCGCGGCCATTCGGTGACCGAGGCGATCCTGCAGGGCGCGATCCTGCGCTTCCGGCCGGTGCTGATGACCACCGTATCCACCATCTTCGGCGCGATTCCGCTGGTGCTGGCCACCGGTGCTGGCGCCGAGAGCCGGGCCGCCATCGGCGTGGTGATCCTGGGCGGGCTGCTGTTCGCCACCACCCTGACCCTGTTCATCATTCCGGTGCTGTACAACCTGCTGGCCCGCTTTGCCAAGTCCACCAATGCGGTGGCGCTGGAACTGGAGCAACTGGCCAGCCAGCAGGGCGGCGGTACCACGGTTGCCGACGCTCGACAGGCCCGGGCGATGGATCGGTTCTGACCAGTTTTCATGGACATAGCGACTGGTTGACTTGCGCGGGCGGGCGCTTTATCGCATCGTATCGGCGACCTCACCGTAAAGGAACTACCCATGGCCGAGCACAGCCAGTTTCGCCTGTTGAAGCAACGTCGATTCCTGCCGTTCTTCTTGACCCAGTTCTCCGGCGCCTTTAACGACAATCTGTACAAGAATGCCCTGCTGTTGCTGGTGACCTACAGTGTCGGAGATCTGCTGGGGCTGTCGGTGGACATCGTGGTCAACTTTGCTGCGTTCCTGTTCATTCTGCCGTTCTTCCTGTTTTCCGCCATCGCCGGTCAGGTGGCGGACAAGTACGAGAAGTCGCTGGTGATCCGCCGGGTCAAGGCGCT
>JBFHLR010000146.1:0-6972 GCA_041594735.1 Marinobacter sp. | reverse complement strand
GCCCTGGCGGCGGGCATGTCACCCCTGGAAGTGGGCAGTGATCTGGCGGGCTCCATCCGCACCCCGGCCCATTTTTGCGGTGTCTTCGGACACAAGCCCAGCCGAGGCCTCGTTTCCCTGCGCGGGCATATTCCGGGGCCTCCGGGCACCATGAGCCAGCCCGACCTGGCCGAAGGCGGCCCCATGGCCCGTACCGCAAAAGATCTCGAACTGTTGCTGGGAGTGATCGCCGGCCCCACCGCGGCCGACAGCCGCAGCTGGCAGCTGGCCATGGCGCCGGCTGAACTGACCGACCTGAGCGAGGCCCGGGTGGGCCTGTGGCTGAACGATCCCCAGTGCCCCATTAGCAAGGAGCTGAACGAAGGTTACCAGGCGCTGATCGGAAAACTGGAGCAGACCGGCGCCCAAGTGGCGCAGGCCCGCCATCCATTGTTGAGCCTGGAGCGGATTATGCCGGTGTATTTCAACCTGCTGGGAAGTCTGCTAAGCACGTCGTTCAAGCCGGGCCAGCGCCGCCAGCTGCTGTGGATCAGTCGTCTTGAAAAGGTGCTGCGGCACCTGGCACCGATGACTGCCGGCGTTGGTCAGTATGGTCGCGGCGTCAATCAGCCTATCCATCAGTGGATTCAGTGGCACGAAACCCGGGAGAAGATGCGGGCCCAGATCGAATCCCTGTTCGAGCACCACGACGTCCTGCTTACCCCGGTCACGCCCACCACAGCCATCCCACATGATCTCAGCCAGCCGATGTTCAAACGCCGGGTAACGGTCAACAACCAGCCCCGTTCCTATCTGGACCAGTTCTGCTGGATCGCCCTCGCCACCCTGCTCGGCCTGCCCGCCACCTCGGTGCCCGTGGGCCGCACCGCCAGCGGCTTGCCCTATAACGTGCAGGTGATCGGCGCACCGGGCAAGGATTTGACCACGATCCGGTTTGCACAGCTGCTGGAAGAAAAGGGATTGGCAGGATTCAGGATGCCAGAAGGGTTTTAACCCAACGCAGATCACTCACGCCGTAGGATGCCGGTGAACGCAGTGAACCGCATCAAACCCAGGTCGCCGCGAAGACCGGCGATGCGGTTCGGCAAGCCTCACCGGCATCCTACGCGTGCTGAAAGAAAAGGAATTCGCAACATTCAAGATGCCAGAAGGGTTTTAACCCGACGCAGATCACTCACACCGTAGGATGCCGGTGAACGCAGTGAACCGCATCAAACCCAAGTCACCGTGAGCACAAGCGATGCGGTTCGGCAGGCCTCACCGGCATCCTACGCGTGCTGACTCAAAAAGCCCCCTGCAAAAACGAAAAAAGCCGGTCAAAGACCGGCTTTTTTCGTGTTGGTAGCGGGGGCTGGATTCGAACCAACGACCTTCGGGTTATGAGCCCGACGAGCTACCAGACTGCTCCACCCCGCATCAAACTGTATTTGTCGCCTTTGAACTTTCGAGCCTGCCGTTGGGTCGGGCTCATAATCCGAAGGTCGGCGACTCCCTTCGGCTTTTGCGGATATTGGGAGCCCGATGAGCTACCAGACTGCTCCACCCCGCATCAAAACTTGTTGCCAATCAGGGCTGCCCTGATCAACGTGGCGCGTATATTAAGGATTTGACCGGAGTCTGTCAACCAATATCTTGAAATAAATCGGTGGGATAATCGGTCGTTTTCTCAACCGAACTGGGATTTACGCCCACCGCGTCGAGCGCTACCTGCACCGGCCGGAAAGAACGGCGGTGAATGGGGGTGACGCCGAGGGTGTTGAGGGCGTCCAGATGTATCGGGGTGGGATAGCCTTTGTGTTGCGCCAGGCCGTAACCCGGGTAGTCGGTCTCCAGTTCCACCATTTCACGGTCACGGGTGACCTTCGCGATGATTGACGCAGCCCCGATGGCAGCCACACGGCTGTCGCCCTTCACCACCGGCTCTGAGGGCCAATGCCATTTCGGACAGCGGTTGCCATCCACCAGAACGTATTCCGGCGCGATCGCGAGACCGGCCACCGCCCGCTCCATTGCCACCATCGTGGCCTGATAGATATTCAATCGGTCTATTTCGTCAGCGTCACAGCGACCAAGACTCCAGGCCAGGGACTGCTCGACGATCTGTTCGTAAAGCACTTCTCGGCGCTTTTCCGTCAGTTTCTTCGAATCACCGAGTCCGGCAATAGGACGATCAGGGTCCAGAATCACTGCAGCAGTGATCACCGGTCCCGCCAGCGGGCCACGGCCGACTTCGTCAACACCCGCTAGCAGGCGCCCCTGATAGTGGCAGTGATACGGAGGAAGCGCCGCCTTGGCCATCAGGAAACCCGCTCCAACAGTTCGGTAATCGCAGACGCGGCACGCTCATCAGCGGTACGGCGCAACTGGTGATGCAAATCCTCAAAGGCGGTGGTCAGCCTATCCCGCTCGGCGTTGTTTGCGAGACGCTCCAGCACCGCCTGACCCAGGGACTCCGCCGTCGCCTCATCCTGCAACAATTCAGGCACCAGCGGCTGCCCGGACAGCAGGTTTGGCAACGCCACGTAGGGCACCTTCACCAGGCGCGACAACAAGGCATAACTGAAGTTGCTGAGGCGGTAGCCCACCACCATGGGTTTCTTGAGCAGCATCGCTTCCAGGGTAGCCGTGCCGGACGCCAGCAAAACTACGTCTGCGGCCGCCATCACCTGCCGTGATTGTCCTCGGACGATCGTCACCGGCAGCTTCACGTCCAGCGCCTGTACCAGCTCGCGTACCTGGCGCTCCCGGTCACGATTGACACAGGGAATCACCAGCTGGAGTTCGGGCCGATGGGACTGCAGCCAGCGTGCCGCGGACAGGAACAGATCTCCCAGCCGGGCGACTTCCCCTGCCCGGCTGCCGGGCAAAATAGCCAGCACCTGCGCCTGCTGATCCAGCCCCAGCGCTTTCCGTGCGCCTGCGGTGTCGGTGGCCATGGCGATACGGTCGGCCAATGGGTGGCCTACAAACGCAACCGGCACCTGGTGTTCTTCGTAAAAGCGGGCTTCGAATGGGAACAGGGTCAACATCAGATCAACCGACTTGGCGATCTTGAAAATGCGTTTCTGACGCCAGGCCCATACCGAGGGGCTGACGTAATGAACGGTGGGAATGCCGGACTCCCGACAGCGACGCTCAACCCCCAGGGTGAAGTCTGGCGAATCGATGCCGATAACCACATCCGGTGGTGTGGTGAGGAAGTAGTCCATCAGCCGATCCCGGATGCTGAACAGCTCCCTCAACCGACCGAGGACTTCCACCAGCCCCATGACGGAAAGACGCTCCATGGGCACCAGGGAATGGAAACCCTGGGCAATCATCTCGTCGCCGCCGATGCCGACAAAGCGGGCCTTCGGGTAACGGGCACGCAGGGCGCGGATCAGGCCAGCGCCCAGGATGTCACCAGACGCCTCGCCGGCGACAATACCAAAGGTAATGGGTCGCCCACTGACGACCCGGGGGACGTTCCCGGTCACCGCGGCATCCACTAACGAATGATGCCGCGCGAGGTGTTCCGCAGGGAGTCGATCAGCACCCGAAGCTCCGGCATGCTACCGTAGTTCTTTTCCAGTTCCTCGATGGCCTGCTCGGTGGTCAGTCCCTGACGGTAGATAAGCTTGTAGGCCCGGCGCAGGTTCAGCATCGCGTCTTTGCTGAAACCACGACGCTTGAGGCCCTCGACATTCATGCCAAAGGGCTCGGCAGACTGACCGCTGGCCATGACGTAGGCCGGAATGTCCTTCAGCACGATGCTGCCACCGGCGCTCATGCTGTGGGGACCGATGTTGCAGAACTGGTGCACCATGGTACCGCCACCCAGAATGGCCCAGTCGCCAACGGTAACGTGGCCGGCCAGGGTCGCGCCGTTGGCCAGGATGGTGTTGTTACCCACTTCGCAGTCGTGGGCCACATGCACATAAGCCATCAACAGATTGCCGCTGCCTACGTTGGTGGTACCGCGATCCTGTACGGTACCGCGGTGAATGGTGCAGTTTTCGCGGATGACGTTGTCATCACCGATCGTCAGGGTGGTGGGCTCGCCAGCGTATTTTTTGTCCTGGCATTCCTCACCAATGGAGGAAAACTGGAAGATCCGGTTGTTACGGCCAATTTTGGTGGGCCCCTTCACAACCACGTGGGACAGAATTTCGGTCCCTTCTCCAATTTCCACATCCGGGCCGATATAGCTCCAGGGGCCGACAGTCACACCATCGGCCAACTTTGCGGACGGATCTACAATCGCCTGAGGATGTACTCCCGACCAATCATTTGTCGCCATCAATCTCTCTCTCAGCGGTCATCACTTCCGCGACACAGGCAACTTCGCCATCCACCAGCGCGCGGCAGTCAAATTTCCAGATTCCATGTTTACCGGATATGAACTGCGATTCCATCCGAAGCTGATCCCCGGGCACCACCGGGCGCTTGAACCGCACCTTGCTGGAGCCGGCGAGGTAGTGTACCACGCCATCGGATGGCTTTCTTTCCACAGTGACAAAACCAAGAATACCCGACAGTTGCGCCATCGCTTCAACAATCAGCACCCCTGGCATAATCGGGTTGTTCGGAAAGTGGCCGGTGAAGAATGGCTCGTTGATGGATACGTTCTTGTATCCAACGATCGACTTTCCTTTTTCAACTTCCAGTACTCGATCCACCAGCAGGAATGGATAGCGATGTGGAAGAAACTCCATGATTTCTTGAATATGCATCATCAGGATCGGCCTCAGCCCTCAATTTTCTTTTCCAGTTCCTTCAGCCGTCTTGCCATGGCATCGAGCTGTCGGAAGCGAACCGCATTTTTCCGCCACTGCTTGTTTGATTCCGCGCCGGTCCCCGAAGAATAGACTCCGGGCTCGGAAATGTTTCCGGTCACCAGGGTCATCCCGGTGAGGTGCACCTGGTCGGCTATCTCCAGATGGCCCGCCACACCCGAGGCGCCGCCAAAGACGCAGTGACGGCCAATTCGAGTGCTGCCGGCGATCCCCACCTTCGCTGCCATGGCGGTATGGTCGCCAATGGTTACGTTGTGGGCAATCTGGATCAGGTTATCAAGCTTCACGCCATTGCCGATCACGGTGTCGTCCAGAGCGCCGCGGTCGATGGTGGTGTTCGCCCCCACTTCCACGTCATCGCCGAGCACCACCCGGCCAACCTGGGCAATACGGTGCCAGACTCCGCGCTCGTTCGCGAAGCCAAAGCCCTCCGAACCCAGTACCGCACCACTGAGCAGATGACAGCGGGCTCCGATCACCACATCGTGGGCCAGGGTTACCCGAGGGCGCAGTATGGAACCGGCACCAATCTGGCAGCGGGCGCCAACTACCGAGCCGGCGCCCACTACCACGTTGTCACCAAGCACCACCCCTGCCTCCAGTACGGCCAGCGGCCCGACGCTTGCACTGTCAGGCACAACCGCACTGGGATCGACGATGGCGCTGGGATGGACACCCGGTTCGGCGACCGGCGCCGGGTCAAACCAGTGACTGAGCCGAGCATACCCAAGATAGGGGTTGTCCAGTAACAGGACATTGGTCGGAGTCTGGTCCGCCGCGGCAGGCGCCACGATGACGGCAGACGCCTGGGTCTGGGCAAGGTAACGGGCGTAGCTGGGGTTGGCCAGGAACGAAATCTGTCCCGGCTGGGCCGCCTGCAAGGTGGCAATTCCCGTGATTTTGGTATCCGCTTCCCCTCTGAGCTCCGCGCCGAGAAAATCGGCGATTTCTCCGAGGGTGACTGTCTGGGTGGTCATGACTGGCGTTTGCTCGCTAAAAAAGGCAGCGACCCCGGTCATACCGGGGTCGAGAGGCAGGGTTACTGGTTCAGTTTTTCGAGCAACTGGGATGTCAGATTCAGCTCAGGCTTAACGTACACCACCGCTTCGCTGGGCAGTATGAGATCCAGGCTGTTCTCTTCCAGCAATTCCTTGACCGCCGCATCCACGTCGGGGCGCGCCTGTTCCAGAAAAGCCTGCTTGCGGCTGGCAACGGTGGAATCCAGACGCTGCTTGAGGAAGTTGAATTCTTTTACCTTGTCCTGAAACTGGGTCGCCAGGGTGTTGCGCTCGGTTTCGTTCATCATGGCACCGTCGCTCTCAAGACGCTCCTTCAGCTCCCGCGCCTCTTCCTGCACCGCACGCACATTGGCTTCCTCTTCGGCGAAGTCCCGTTGCAACTGATCGCTGAACGCTTGGGCGGCGTCGGAGGAAAACAGCGCCTGGCGAAGGTCGACCACGCCAATCCGGGTTTCCGCCATGGCGGTCGGAGCAGCGATGACAAACGCCAGCAAGGCGGCAAGAGCGGGTATTCTGAACATGATCATTCTCCTCGTTATTGTACGGTTACGGCGCATCCGGTACGTAATCAGAAGCTTTGCCCCAGTGAGAACTGGAAGACCTGGGTATCATCCCCGGACTTGTCGTTGAGCGGTTTCGCCAGACTGAAGGCCAGCGGGCCCACCGCAGTGATCCACTGGAAACCGACACCGGCCGAGAAGCGCAGCTCATCGAAAGCCGGATCGAAATCCCGATCCGAGTCGAATACCTGGCCGCCATCGATGAAGAAGGACGTGCGCATGGATCGACTGTCGTTGGCGAACGGGGTCGGGAATATCAGTTCCAGACTGGCCTCGGTCAGCAGATTACCGCCAAACGGGTCCGGATCCGAGAGGTCGTTCGGGCTGTTGGTGGCTAAGGGCCCCAGGGAGTTGGCTTCAAAACCCCGGACCGAACCATAACCGCCGGCGTAGTAATGTTCGTAGAACGGCATCACATCCCGGTCACCATAGCCATCGCCATAGCCCACTTCCGTGCGGGCGCGCAGGATCCAGCTCTGGGCATCGTTCAAGGGCTGGTAGAAGTCGGTACGGTGACGCAGTTTGTAGTAGGTCAGGTCGCTCCCCGGCACCGCGACGTCAGCGGATACGGAATGGCTGTAGCCATCAGTCGGCAGCACCCCTCGGTTGAGGGTACTG
>JBFHLR010000145.1:0-7037 GCA_041594735.1 Marinobacter sp. | reverse complement strand
TGGACACCCCAAGAATCGCCACCTCCGGCGCATTGACGATGGGCGTAAACGCCGTGCCGCCGATGCCCCCGAGACTGGTGATGGTGAAACAGGCCCCCTGCATCTGTGCCGGTTTCAGCTTCTTGTCCCGAGCCATCGCCGCCAGTTCCGCAGCCTCCTGGGCCAGCTCCCACAACCCTTTTTGATCCACGTCCCGAATCACCGGCACCATCAGCCCCGCCGGCGTATCTACCGCGATGCCGATGTGAATGTAACGCTTGCGGATCAACTCTTTCTTCTCCAGGTCCAGCGACACATTGAATTGCGGCAGATCCGCCAGCGCCCGGGCGCAGGCCTTCAACAGGAAGGGCAATGGGGTCATCTTGACGCCACGCTTCTCGCCTTCCGCCTTCAGGCCCTTGCGGTAATCCTCCAGGTCCGTGATGTCGGCGTCATCGAACTGGGTCACGTGCGGCACGTTGAGCCAGCTACGCTGCATGTTATTGGCCGTGGCCACATGCAAGCGGGACATGGATTCCCGCTCAATCTCGCCGAACTGGCTAAAGTCCGGCAGTTTGATGCCGGGAATGCCCGCGCCACCGGAGACCGCTCCGCCTTCCTGCACCTGCCGGAGCTGGTGCTTGATGTAGGCTTCGACATCTTCCTTGAGAATCCGCCCCTTGGGACCCTTGCCCTGCACCCGGGCCAGGTCGGCGCCCAGCTCCCGTGCCAGTTTGCGCACCGCCGGTCCGGCATGGACCCTGGCGCCGGGCGCGGGCAGGTCGGCACTGGTCGGAACCGGTTCCGGCCTGGCCACAACGGCAGGCTTGGCATCAGCTGGCGATTCCGCTGGGGCTTGCGCCGGTGCCGCTTTCTGCTCGGCCTCGGTGCCCGCCTCACGGCCTTCGGAGACGGTCATTTCCACCAGGCTGTCACCTTCGGACAGCGTGTCGCCCTCTTTGACCAGGATCTTACCGATCTTGCCGGCAAAGGGCGATGGCAGCTCCATGGTGGCCTTGTCGGATTCCACGGTGACCAAGGGGTCATCGACCTCGACACTGTCACCTTCACTGACGTTGATCTCGATGACCGGCACGTTTTCGAAACCGTCCAGCGGTGGCACGGTCACGGTTTCCTGGCGGGCGGCACCGGCGTTCGCGGCCGGCTTGGCTTCGGCTTTCGGCGGCTCGGCGGCGGCCGCTTCCGGCTCGGCCTCCGCCGTCGCCGCGCTGTCTGCCGAGGTTTCGCCACCTTCGGCATCGAGCGAGCCCACCACATCACCCTCCCGCACCTTGTCGCCGACCTTGACCGTGATTCCGGTGATCTTGCCCGCCGCCGGGGCCGGCAGTTCCACTGTGGCCTTGTCGGACTCCACCGTCAGAATGGGGTCTTCCTCCGCCACCGAGTCACCCTCGCTGACAAGGACTTCGATAACTTCAACTTCCTCCGCACCGCCGAGGTCGGGAACCTTGATGTCCTGTTCACTCATGACGACCTCCTCAGCTCTGCACCGGATTTGATTTATTGCGATCAATACCGTACTTGCGCATCGCTTCCAGCACGACGTCTCCTTTCACTTCGCCATCGGTGGTCAGGGCGGACAAGGCGGCCACCACCACGTGGTAGCGGTCCACCTCGAAGAAGCTCCGCAGCTTCTGGCGGGTATCGCTGCGCCCGAAACCATCTGTGCCCAGGGTGACGTAGGTCTTCGGCACGTAGGCCCGCAATTGTTCGGAGTGCAGTTTGATGTAGTCGGTGGACGACACCACCGGTCCCTGCTGCTGCTCCAGGCATTGGGTGACGTACGGCTTCTTAACCTTGTCGTCCGGGTGGTAGCGGTTCCAGCGTTCGATGTGCTGGCCGTCCCGCGCCAGCTCGTTATAGCTGGTTACGCTCCAGACATCGCTGGCGACACCGTAGTCGTCCCGCAGCAGCTCAGCCGCTGCCCGCACCTCGTTGAGGATGGCGCCGGAGCCCAGCAGCTGGACCCGCGGGGCTTTCTTCCTGCCCTTGAGCTCCACCGACTCCAGCAGGTACATGCCCTTGATGATGCCGTCCTCGACGCCCTTGGGCATAGCCGGCTGCTCGTAGTTCTCGTTCTCGATGGTGAGGTAGTAGAAGACGCTCTTGTTGTCCTCGAACATCTCCTTCATACCGTGCTGCACCACCACTGCCATCTCGTATCCGTAAGCCGGGTCGTAGGCCTTACAGTTGGGAATGGTGTTGGCCAGAATATGGCTGTGGCCATCCTGGTGCTGCAGGCCTTCGCCATTGAGGGTGGTGCGGCCAGCGGTACCGCCCACCAGGAAACCGCGGGCCTGGATATCCCCCGACGCCCAGGCCAGGTCCCCCACCCGCTGGAAACCGAACATGGAGTAGAAGATGTAGAACGGGATCAGCGGAAAATCGTTGGTGCTGTAGGAGGTGGCGCAGGCCATCCAGGCCGCCATGGAGCCGTCCTCGTTGATGCCTTCCTCCAGGATCTGGCCTTTCTTGTCCTCCCGGTAGTACATGATCTGATCCCGGTCCTGGGGGACGTACTTCTGCCCTTCGGAGGTGTAGATGCCCAGTTGGCGGAACATGCCCTCCATACCGAAGGTGCGGGCCTCGTCCGGCACGATGGGCACCACCCGCTTGCCCACCCGCTTGTCTTTGGTCAGCGCGGTCAGCAGACGCACGAAGGTCATGGTGGTAGACACCTTGCGATCGCCCGATCCCTCCAGCACATTCTTGAAGATGTCCAGCTCGGGAATCTGCAAGGGCTGACAATCCTTGCGCCGCTTGGGATAGAAGCCACCCAGGTCCTGCCTGCGTTTGCGCATGTAGACCATTTCCGGGCTGTCCGGTGCCGGCCGGTAGTAGGGCACCTCTTTAAGCTCGTCGTCTTTCAGCGGCACCGCGAAACGGTCCCGGAAGCTCTTGAGTGCCTCAACATCCAGCTTCTTCAGCGAATGGGCGGTATTCTGCGCCTCCCCAGCTGCGCCGAAGCCGTAGCCCTTGATGGTATGGGCGAGAATCACCGTGGGTCGGCCACCGTGATTGTTGGTGGCGTGGTGGTAGGCCGCGTACACCTTGTAGGGATCGTGACCGCCGCGGTTGAGCCGGGCGATGTCGTCATCGGACAGGTTCTCCACCAGCTTGGCCAGCTCCGGGTACTTGCCGAAGAAATTCTTGCGGGTGTAAGCGGCACCGTTGCTCTTGTAGTTCTGCAGATCACCGTCACAGACCTCATCCATAGCGCGCTGCATCACGCCATCCTTGTCCTTTTCGAACAACGGGTCCCACATCCGCCCCCAGACCACCTTAAGCACGTTCCAGCCGGCACCACGGAAGACCCCTTCCAATTCCTGGATGATTTTGCCGTTACCCCGCACCGGACCATCCAGGCGCTGCAGGTTGCAGTTGACGACAAAAATAAGGTTGTCCAGCTTTTCGCGACCGGCCAGGGAAATGGAGCCCAGGGTTTCCGGCTCGTCGCACTCGCCGTCGCCAATGAAACACCACACCTTGCGCTCGCCCATGTCGATCAGCTCACGGCTGTGCAGATACTTCATGACGTGGGCCTGGTAGATCGCCTGGATGGGACCAAGGCCCATGGACACGGTGGGGAACTGCCAGTAGTCCGGCATCAACCAGGGGTGGGGGTAGGAGGACAGGCCATTGCCATCGACTTCCTCGCGGTAGTTATCCAGCTGCCCTTCGTCGAAGCGTCCTTCGAGATAGGAGCGAGCGTAAATGCCCGGGGCCGAGTGGCCCTGAAAATACACCAGGTCGGATTCACGCTTATCGTCACCACCGTGGAAAAAGTAGTTGAAGCCCACGTCGTACAGTGTCGCCGCTGATGAAAACGAAGAAATATGGCCACCCAGTTCACCGGGGCGCTGATTGGCCCGCAGCACCATCGCCATGGCGTTCCAGCGGATCAGTGAGCGGATCCGGCGTTCCATGAACAGATCCCCCGGCATACGGGCTTCCTGGGTGACCGGAATGGAATTGCGGAACGGTGTGGTGATGGAATAGGGCAGCTCGGTACCATCACGACTGGCCCGCTCCGACAGCCGCTCCAGAATGTATTTGGCGCGCTCCACGCCCTCCTGCTCGATCAGAGATTCCAGCGCGTCCAGCCATTCGCTGGTTTCTACGGGATCTTCGTCCTGGTACATCCAACCCTCCCCTAAAAATAAGAATGCGGTGCATAACCGCATAGAACATCTGCTTTTTCCACCGGACTCGGATGACGGCGATTTTGCGGCCCAATCGAGACCGGGAATGGGGCGAAACCTGCCTACAGCATAGATCAGCCTGCCCGGTTTGCCCGTCGCCCGGGGACTCAAATGGGTCCCGCCCCAGGTAAAATGTCGTTTTATTACTAGATTTTCTGCCAAACCCTTCCCGAATATCGCCACAAAATCGCAATGAAACCGTCATGTTTCGCAATTCCTTTGCGATAATGACGTATTTTTATGACACCCTCAACACCACTCCGACCAATGTCGTAACCACTGCCTGACCAACCTTTCCGACACTAAACGAATTACCCGGCCATGCCGGCACAAGCACCAACCAAAGACACCTCACCACCAGGAACGGACCCCATCAGATCGGGCCTCATTTCGGCGGGTGGATCACTCAGTTAGTAAACAGCATTCGTTAGACCTGAAACTATTTTGGGTTTTCTGTATACTCCTCTGCCCGTTTTTTAATCAGCAACCTCGGTGGGCTCTCCACCAGCCTTGTTCATTCCTTCTTTGAAATAACCCTGAGGGCGACCCATGAATTCCATCGTCACCTTTCCGAACCGCATCCCCGCCACAGAATTCGAAGAGCGGCGTTTTCAGGTCTATACCGACCGCCAGCTCGACAAGATTGAGGCCATCCAGCAACTGCCAGAAGCCACCCGCTTCGAAATGCGAGTGGTCGCCAGCGTGCTGCCTTTCCGGGTCAACGAGTACGTCATCAATGAACTGATCAATTGGGACCAGGTACCCAACGACCCGATCTACCAGCTGGTCTTCCCGCAGAAGGGCATGCTGAAGGATGAGCACTTCGAGCGTATGGCCAAACTGCACCGTGAGGGTGCCGACAAGAAGCTGATTCAGACCGTCGCCAAGGAAATCCGCGACGAACTGAACCCGCACCCGGCCGGCCAGATGGAAATGAATATGCCGACGCTGGACGGCGAAGTACTGGATGGCGTGCAGCACAAATACCGTGAAACCGTGCTGTTCTTCCCGGCCCAGGGCCAGACCTGCCATTCCTACTGCACCTTCTGTTTCCGCTGGGCGCAGTTTGTCGGTGACAAGGACCTGAAGATGGCCAGCACCGAGGCCGAGAAGCTGCACGGCTACCTGAAGGCGCACCCGGAAGTAACCGACCTGCTGGTCACCGGGGGCGATCCGATGGTGATGAAAACCAAAAACCTGGTGCAGTATCTGGAGCCCCTGCTGGAGCCGGAGTTCGATCACATCCAGACCATCCGGATCGGCACCAAGGCCCTCACCTTCTGGCCGTACCGTTTCGTCACCGACAAGGACGCCGACGAACTGATCGACCTGTTTGCCCGGCTGGTGGATGCCGGCAAGCACGTGGCCATCATGGCCCATTACAACCACTGGCAGGAAATCAGCACCGACATCGCCGAAGAAGCGATCCGCCGCATTCGCACCTCCGGTGCCGAGATTCGCGCCCAGGGCCCGCTGATCAAGCACGTCAACGACAACGCCGACGACTGGGCCAGGATGTGGAAGAAGCAGGTGAAGCTGGGCATCATCCCCTACTACATGTTTGTGGAGCGGGACACCGGCGCCAAGGCTTACTTCGAGCTGCCACTGGCCGAGGCCTACAACATCTACCGCGAGGCCATCAAGAAAGTCTCCGGCCTGAGCCGCACCGCCCGCGGCCCCTCCATGAGCGCCGGCCCCGGTAAGGTGGAAGTCCAGGGCATCACTGAGATTAACGGCGAGAAGGTGTTTGTGCTGCGCTTCCTGCAGGGCCGCAACCCGGACTGGGTCCAGCGGCCGTTCTTCGCCAGGTACAGCGACACCGCCACCTGGCTGCATGAACTTGAGCCCGCTTTCGGCGAGGAAAAATTCTTCTTCGAGGACGAGTACGAGGCCATGCGCAAGGGCAATGGCTAACGCGGCCTCCCCTTCCAAAAAGCCGGCGATCAACGCGCCGGCTTTTTTGTTGACCTGAACTTTCCACCACCACCAGGGACTAAGTTCAATACGCGCTTGCCGCGCCGCCTTACCTCCATGTCCCGGGAGCAGGCCATGACCGTAGCAACCCATCCGCCCCACCCTGCCATTCAGCGAGCACTGGGTTCCCGCGGCAGGGCTGCTGGCATCGCCGTGCTGGTGGCGATCCTGGCAGCCCTCGGCAATGGCGTCTTCTGCTTCGTGCTGGAGGATCTGATTCAGCTCCCCAATCTGCCGTTGCGGCTGGTGGGGCCGGGGCTGATGCTCGGCGCGGTGGTGTACGGCCTGCTCCCCTGGCTCGCGCCCCATCCGCACTGGCCGGGACAACCCTCAAAAGCCATTCTGCCCATAGTGGTGGGCTGGGCACTGGCCATGGAGATCGGACTGCTGGCACAGCCGCTCCCCACCCTTGCCAAGTCGGCCACCCTGGCCCTGGCGGGCCTGACCGGGGCCATTGGCCTGGTGCTGGGCTTGCGCCACAGCAGCCCCGCCCGACTATCCATCACCGGCTACGCCCTACCGATTCTAGCCCTGGGCGCAGTCCTGGGCGTCTGCCAGCCAATCTTCAGCCAGTTCAGCCAGCAGCTGCTGGCCGACACCTCGCTGGCGCTGGCCTGGCAAAGAATCGTCGAGAACCTGCTGTTCTTCGGGCCTTGGCAGGGGGTTCTTCTGGGCCTGGCGGTCTTGCTACTGCCCGCCGACAGTTTCCCGCGGCCATCCGAATAGCCGCTCCAGCAATCTGGGCTCGTCGAAATGGCGGCGCCCGGTGAACGAGACGGCATGGTGCCCCCACTGCCGCATAGCCCCGGCTGAGGGCACGCCGGCTGGCCACAGCAGCCAGCGCTCGGCCCGCGCCGTGCC
>JBFHLR010000144.1:0-7120 GCA_041594735.1 Marinobacter sp. | reverse complement strand
GGAGCGCAGCGGCAACGGGCTGTCTGCCGAGGCGCTGTCCAGCGCTTACGCAACGGTGGAAGACTGGTTTGGTCTGAGTGCCGGCGCACTACGGCTGGCACCACCGGATTTGACCCGCCTCGATGACCTGAGCGATGTCTCGGCCGACGCCATGCAGGTGGCCATTGCCAACGCCGCCTTCCTGGCCCTGGTCAATGACAATCCAAATTGGGACAGCATCTCCGAGGTTCTCAACGACATGACGGCTCAGGTTACTGATACCGGCCGGCTCAGTGCGACCGGCGACGGCACCCAGGTGGCGCTGGCCGACCTGATCACTGCGGCTGCCGTCCAGGCGTCCGAGCTGCAGACTCAGGTGGACTCCAACCTCGTCAGCCAGAAACTGGCGGTGGTGGAGTCTCGCAGCGTACAGCGCTTCGGGACCCTGGCCGACGTGTACGACGACACCAGTACCGATGTGGCGGACAGCGCAGACAGCACTGACGACACGAGCAACGACCCCACGACCGGTGACGGTGGCAGCGGCAATACCATTCCAGCCAATGCCGCCCTGCTGAGCTGGACCGCGCCGCTGACCCGAGTGAACGGCGAAAGCCTCGCCATGGGGGAAATCGCCGGCTTTGAAGTGGCCTACGGCACCAACGCCGAAAACCTGAACCAGACCCTGGCCATCGGCGATGGCTCGGTGGACGAGCTGCTGGTGGATGAGCTCACCACCGGCACCTGGTACTTCGCCATCCGCACCCTGGACACCGAGGGCAATCGCAGCGAGCTGTCCGAGGTGGTTTACAAAAAGATCTGAACCGGCGTAAATGGGTTCCAGGCAGCTCCTTAAATACCTACCCTTCAGGTTCAACATCAGCCAGGAGCAGATCGGCGGCTTCCTTAGCGGCATCCGAGTATGGAATCAGCACCAGGTCTACACCAGCCTGCTCAAATCGGATCGCGTCTCTACGGCTGGAACAGGCAACGGCGACCTTGCCACGATACCCTTGCTGTCGCAGACCATGGAGCAAGCTATTGTTGATGCCACTGTCGCGAATGGTGCTGACCACCCAGCGGGTCTCTGTCAAAGGCAGTGTAGCCACAAACTCGGGGTCCTCCGCATCACCGTAATGCACCATGTAGCCATCACGCACATGCCGCTGCACCGCGGTGGGATCGAAATCCACGGCCAACATGCGGCAACCCCGTTCACGCAGGTTCGCCGCCAGCGCCGCGCCGTATCTGCCAAGGCCAATCAACAGCGCATCTACCCTGGCGGAAGGATTTAACTGGCTGTCCAGCTCCCGGTGGGGAACCTTGCGCTCAAATATCGACAACCAGGGCGCAAGCCGCTCGTACAGCGGATGGGAATAAAGGATCATGTAAGTGGAGACGCTGATGG
Organism: Marinobacter sp.; assembly: GCA_041594735.1. Taxonomy (GTDB): domain Bacteria; phylum Pseudomonadota; class Gammaproteobacteria; order Pseudomonadales; family Oleiphilaceae; genus Marinobacter. Next base: position 5,733 of record JBFHLR010000144.1, on the reverse strand, counting down.
TGATCAGGCCGACCAAGGTGATGAGGCCAAGCGTCTCCTGTTGCAGATGCCCGAGACTCAGCCCAAGCGCGGCCAGGATCAGCGAAAACTCACTGATCTGGGCGACCGTGAGACCGGCCAGGAAACCAGTCCGTTTCCGGTACCCCATATAGCCCATGATGCCCATAACGATGAGCGGATTGCCCACCAGCACGAACAGCGAAAAGATCACCGAAGCCCCCAATTGGGCGCCTAGCGTGCCCAGGTTCAGACTCGCTCCCAACTCAATGAAAAAGAACAGCAGCAGGAAATCACGCAAGCTGACCAGACGCGCAGCCACCTGCTCCCGGTAGGGTGTGGAGGCAATGGAAACCCCCGCGAGGAACGCCCCCACCTCCTTGCTGAAACCGAGCACCTCCCCAGCCACGGCCCCCAACACCGCCCAGGCAATGGCAAACAACATCAGCAGTTCAGACGAGCGTGCCAGCCGGTGCAGCAAGCGCGGCAGTACGTAATGCATCAGCAACGCTACGGTCAGAAGGAAGGCCGCGCCTTTGAGCAGGATCTTCAAGGCCTCCCGACTCATACTGACATCATCAGCAGCCTGCCCGAACGCTGTCAGGCCAATCATGACCAGAACCACAACGATATCCTGCACGATCAGGAATCCCACAGCGATCCGACCGTGAAGGGAATCCACCTCCCGCTTGTCCGACAGCAACTTGACGATGATGATCGTACTGGAAAAAGTGAGCGCCACCGCTACATAGATCGCCGTGACCTGCGACATCCCCAGCATTAGGGCAATCAGGTAGCCCACCACGGAAGTAAAGAACACCTGCCCCAATCCGGACGCCAATGCCACGGGACCAACTGTTCGGATAATATGGACGTCGAGCTTCAGGCCGACCACGAACAGCAGCAGGGCGATACCGAGGCGAGCAAACAGCTCGATCTCCGATCTGAGCGACACCATGCCAATCGCAGACGGGCCAAGCAGGATTCCAACCGCAATGAACGCAACAATCAGAGGCTGACGTAGCAGCTGGGCAGCACCTCCAGCGGCGGCCGCCACGCCAACAATTACCCCAATCTGTACGAACACGCTGTCAAACATGACACCATGCATTCCGGCCTTCAGCTTTAGCCAGTATAGCCCCCCTCAGGTTGGGGCGGTCGAGTATAGTGGCCAACCAGTCCCGAACAGTATTTCAAGATTTTCCACCCGGGGATCCATCCATTCATGGCAGGACGAACATGCCATGGTGGCGCTGGGCTTCGAGGTCTTCCGCCACCTGCTGGCGCCTCTGATTAACCCGCAAAGACCCTCGCAAACTCACTGCCATAGCGGTCTATCCATTCTCGCGCCGCGGTCTCGCTGTCCAGTTCACGCCCATCCCGCTTAAGCTCCTGGCGATAGTGTTCAATCTGGCAGACCTGCTCAACCATTTTGCTTTTGAAGGACTCGGTATCATCATGAAACTGAATCCCGATTCGGTAGCCGTTGGAACAGCGTTTGCACCTGACCACCTGCCCCGAGAAGCGGTAATCCGGTTGAAGTGAAGGGATGCCCATGGCCACCACAGCGCCCGACGGAAGCTCTCGCCGGAGACTGCAGGCCAGCCCGCCCTGGCTGATGTCGCACAGACTGGCCTCATCGCCGTTGGCGCTGTCCATGGAGAATACAAGGATTGGAAAGCCGGTTGGGTGACGTATAAAGCGTCGCATGCTTCGTCCTCCCTTGCCTGTTGCACCAGACTATGGAAACAATGGCATAGGATTCGCCATTCAGCAAAACATCCGAGCCTGGGACGGGCCCGATTGTTAGACGAGAAACTCACGTCTTCAAGAAACTCTGGCCTTAAAAAAACACGGGACCTCGAAAACCATGGAATTCACTTTTCTGGGCACCTCCGCCGGAACGCCGACAAAATTGCGCAACGTGACTGGTCTGGCCCTGAGCCCTTCCGGCTCCAAGCCCTGGTATCTGGTGGACTGTGGCGAAGGCACCCAACACCAGCTGCTGCACACCCGCCACTCCGTCATGCAGCTACGGGCGGTGTTCATCACCCACATCCACGGCGACCACACCTTCGGCCTGCCGGGGCTGCTGTCGAGCGCCTCCATGCTTGGCCGCACGCAACCGCTGGACATTGTCGCCCCGGTTCAGGTGAAACGCTCCCTCACCGCCGTACTGGAAAACAGCGATTCCAGTCTCAGCTACCCGCTGAACTTCATCGATTCCGAACGCCCTGGATTCCATTGGCAGGATGAGTGCGTCGAAGTATCCAGCGTGGCGCTTTCCCATCGCGTCCCCTGCCACGCCTTTGTATTTACCGAGCGGAATCTGGAGCGCCAGCTGCTCCGGGACAAGCTGCAGGCAGACGGCATCGAACCGGGGCCGAGTTGGGGCGAATTGCAGAACCACAGGGACGTATTGCTGGAAGACGGCCGCCTACTCAAGAGCGACGACTACACCTGGGTTCCGAGGGTTGCCCGCCGCCTGATCGTCGCGGGCGACAACGACACCCCGGAGCTGCTGAGCAAGGCCAGCCAAGGCAGCCATGTGCTGATCCACGAGGCCACCTACACCCAGGAAGTGGCCGACCGGGTCGGTCCCTGGCCCCAGCACAGCTCCGCCAGGCAGGTTGCCTGCTTCGCCCAGCAGGCCCATCTGCCCAACCTGGTGCTGACCCACTTCAGCTCCCGCTACCAGAGCGAACCCGGCGGCACGCCCCACATCGACCAAGTGGCCGCCGAAGCCAGACAGCATTATCAGGGCCGGCTGTTCCTGGCCCGGGATTTCGACACCTACCGGCTGGAGAAGGATCTGTCGTTGAGCCGTGTGGAGGGACACTGAGGTGCCACCGTCCTTCCCGGGATGTCACTTCATGGGTGGAACCGCACTGCCGCCCAAATAGGTCGAAGCTATCGCCTCGGCATCAATCCTGGACAAACCTTCATTAAAGATGGCCAACCACCGACGGCCCTCCGGGGTGTCGTTGAAGGCGACGTGCAACGTATTGTTACTCAGGAGCCTGGGATTCCATCGCAGCCGGTCACCAACGCTCGCCACGTGACGGTCGTAGACCATTAGGTAGTCCATGACATTGCGATCGATCACTGCCAAATCGGTCCGCCCTGCCGCCAGCTTGAGCAGATTCTGGCTATCCGTCAACGCAACGGAGGCCGTAATGGCCCCGGACCGGATGCGTGTGTCCAGCTCCGGGGTATTGACGTAGTCCTGCACGATGCCAATCCGGTACTCGGATAGATCGTCCAGGCCTTGCCAGCGCACGGGGTAGTCGATGCGCTCCGCAAAGCCGAGTGGGCTGAACCCGATGGAATCCGACAACACAAACTGATCGGACTGAATGAAGTATTCCGGTGCATAGCCGACGTATTCATCATCGGATTGCGCAGTCCAGATGGTACGGGACCAGGGGAAGAAATCCACTTGCAGGGAATGCCCCATGGCCTCAAAGGCGGCGCGGGCGACGGCGATGGACGCCCCCTGGCCGGGGATTGCGCTGCTGGAGTACGGGGGCCACTCGAGTGATGCGAGCCTTACCGTTTCAGCTTTGGCACACCCAGCCCACGCGATGGCAGCGACGGCGAGAAAGGTCTGTAGGGCCCGCACAATTCGCATGATTTGGCAGCAACTTCGATTAATTCAACAATTCGACCACAATCATACACCTTGCGGGCTCCAGACTGTACTCGCCAAGATCAGAGCGCTTTGCGATCCGCTCGTCGGCCACAGTCCCATTAAACTCAGCAATCAGGTTACCGACTGCGATATCGAGCCCCCTAAAACTCGGCCCGCCCCCGCAACAGCACCTGCATGGAGTCGATGCTGTCATCGCCGTTCAGTGGAAAGGCGAAATCCAGGTGCAATATCCTCTGGACTTCAATTCGGCTCGACGCCAGCCTCAGCCCAAAGCCCAGGTCCGTCAGCACTCCGGCATCCGGACCGTTGCTGCGGTTGTCATGAAACCAGGCTCGCCCCACGTCGGTGAACAGCACGCCGCCGAGGCGAAACAGCTTGAACGGGTACCATTGCGGGAAATAACGCCGCTCCAGGGTCCACAGCACACGTCGGTTGCCTTGCTGATACTCACTGGGGTAGCCCCGCAAACCATTGTCGCCGCCGATGAGCAGCGCCTGATCAGCGGTCAGGTTGTAAGCCGCGGTGAAGGACAGCTGGGTATACCAGCTGTTCCAGTGTACGGAGCCACCATGGAAGTACTCCACATCCAGCGTGCCCTGGAGGTTCTCAAAACGACGTTCATCGAGCCGATAGCTGCCACGCTGGCCAACGCCATAGCGGGCAAAGTTCGTTTCGGTGGCCAGCAGCGCATCCTCGAAGTCCATGCCGAGCACGACGCGATCCTCGGTGGCGCCGAGCCCGGTAGGCGAGTATCCCAGCTCCGTGCGCCACACGAAGCCATCCCGCACGTCTTCAACCCGCTGCAGTCGGGTCAGGTTCACCATTTCCCGGAACCGGTTCTCCCGGTAATCGAACCCAATCCAGGGGTAACTCAGGATGCGGTCCGTCGGCAATGCGTCCAGCGCCGGCTCATCCGGTAGACGAGCAAACGCCAGCGCCTCATATCGGTAGCCGGCCAGCAACCGGAGTTGGCGCTCACCCCGCTCCGCCAGACGCCAGCCCACATCGACGCTGACGTTTTCAAGGCGGCGACGGTAATCCGCGATAGCCTCTGCGCCGACAAAGCGGGACTCCTCCCGCTCGTCGTCTTCGGCACTGAACCCAGCCCGCCAGTGGGCCTCCTCGCGGTAGAACGGGCGCTCCACATAAACCCTGCGGCCATGGCCGTCGCTGCGGTCATCGAAGGCAAAGCCGCTTTGCCAGTGGGAGCCAAGTACATTGGGATCGTCGTAGAACACGCTGGTTTCAGTGCGATCGGGGTCCCGGCGGTAGCCAATTCCCACGTTTTTACCGGACCCCAGAAAATTCGGGTCAGAGATCCCGGTGGTGGCGGTGTTCTCGCCACCGGAGCGCGACGCCCCCACGCTGGGCAGTAGTGTCCAGGTGTCCCGCACCAGAACACTCACCTCCAGCTCCTGCCCACAGACACGGGTCACGCCGACCCAGGCTGCCGTCAGGTACTCTCGCTCACGGAGACGACGTTCAGACTCGGCGAGCAGCTCCGGCTGGTAGCGATCGCCCGCGCGGAATACCAGCTGGGCACGAAGCGCCGATTCCCAGGTGGGCGTGTTGAGTGCGTTCAATGCCCGGTACAACACGTTGTCCTGCTCGGGGTCACTGAGGTCGAAGATGGGCCGGCGCACGATACGAATATCGCCGATGCGAGCGCCTTGCGGAATCATCAAGTCACCCTGACGTGTAAGCAGATGCCGGGGCTGGTCCAGGTCGATGGCCTCCGGCTGCACCTCGCTGACGATGCAGTCGTCCAGGTGCGGCTGAGCGGCCAACAACGGGCTGAGCAGGGAGAAGACAAGTCCAGGAGGAAGGTGGCAAAGGGCATTGACGCCGCCGTGTCCCCGCCGCGCCCCGGCGCCCGGCTTGTCGATGGTTGCGGTGCGGGTCATGGTCAGCCCCCGGATGCAGCGTATCAGCGCGTTCCGTTCTTAAGCCAACTATAGAACGAAAAGGTGCACTGGGGGGCATCGGCAGTACGATGCTCAAGGGGTCAAGGGAAGTAGCAAGTAAAGGAGTCTACTGCGGAAAGGGAGCGGATTGGTTATGAGCGATCAATCCGCTCCTTTTTT
>JBFHLR010000143.1:0-7185 GCA_041594735.1 Marinobacter sp. | reverse complement strand
TGGGGTACTCACTGACTTCAACAGCGCCTTCTGGGGCGCCATTGCCGGTTACTTGTCGCTCTGGTCCGTGTACTGGCTGTTCAAGCTGGTCACCGGCAAGGAAGGCATGGGCCATGGTGATTTCAAGCTGCTGGCGGCTTTAGGGGCCTGGTTGGGCTGGCAGATGCTACCGGTTATCATCCTGCTGTCCTCCGTGGTGGGTGCGGTGGTGGGCATTGCCCTGATTGTGTTCCGCCAGCATGGACGGGAAGTGCCGATTCCGTTTGGGCCTTACCTGGCCGGCGCCGGGCTGTTGGCGCTGTGGTTTGGCGAGCAGTTGCAAGCCTGGTGGCTGGGTTATCTTGGCGTGTAGCGTTGTAGCACGATGCAAGAGGGTGCGGGTGATGCGCATCGCTTTGCTCAGCGCATCCTACGGGGTGGGCAAGCCCTGGGCTCCGGGTTGATAGATTGGTTTTAGTTACGGACGTAGATATGACACACATCGTGGGTCTGACCGGTGGAATTGGCAGTGGCAAGTCCACCGTGGCGAAGCTGTTTGGCGAGCTGGGCGTTCACTGGGTGGATGCCGATGACGTTGCCCGCCAGGTGGTGGAGCCGGGACAGCCGGCCCTGGCGTCGATTCGGGAACACTTTGGTGCGGAGATTCTCACGAGTGAGGGCAGTCTGGATCGGGCCTCCCTGCGGGCCATCGTGTTCAAGGACCCTGCGCAACGGCAATGGCTGGAACAACTGCTGCACCCACTGATTCGCCAGGAGCTGATCCGCCAGCTCGCCCCGGAGAACTACCCCTTACCCTACGCCCTGCTGGTCTCGCCGCTGTTACTGGAAACCGACCAACACAAGTTGGCGCGTCAGGTGGTGGTGGTGGATGTGCCCGTCGAAACCCAGATCGCGCGCACCATGGCGAGGGACAGTAATGACCAGGCCCAGGTTGAACGCATCATCGCCGCTCAGATGCCCCGGGAAGAACGACTTAAAAAAGCCAGCGAAGTGATCGATAATAGCGTCTCATTGGCCGACGTTCAGCGTCGGGTTGAGTCGCTGCACAATCAGTTCCTGGTGGCATTTGCTTAAACATCACTTGAAATCCTGGACTCTGCTCTGGCTGAGTGCGGTGCCCCTGGCCAGCTGGGCGGACTCCATTGTTTTGGTCCGCGAGCCCGATATTACCGAGACGCTCTCGGTGGATGCCTTGCCACTGGAGTTCTATCAGTTCAATCCCGACGAATACTGGCTGGAGCCGGAAGACTCCTACTGGCTGCAATTCTCCAACTGGGTGCTTGGCAGCCAGCGCAGCCGGTCCCGCCTGGTACAGAGCTTTGGTGAATGGGCGGACCGAACCCTGTCAGGCAGCAACAGCGTGCTACCGGACAACGCCAGCTACGCCCGGATTGGCTTCGCGACCAGATCTGAGTACGGCGACCCCCTCCAACTCGAACCGGAAGGGCGATTCCGGTTGGACATTCCCACAGTGGAAGAAAATCTCCGCCTCATCATCGAGAGCGAAAGCGACGAGCTGATTCCGCTGGAAGAACGACGCCGTACCCGTCAGCTCACCGAAGATCAGCGTAGCGAAACCGACGCCACCGGCGCGTTGCGCTTTCTGGCGGAGGTTGGCGATGCCATCAACCTGAGCAACGATGTCGGTGTCCGCCTACGCATTCCCCCCGACGCCTTCTGGCGGGCCACGGCACGCAAGCGCTGGCAGCTGGATGACAATTGGGCACTACTGGCCGACCAACGCTTCTTTTACTTTCATCAGACTGGCTGGGGCGAGCGGTCACGACTCAGCTTTGGCCGCAAGCTCGGCAAAGGCTGGAGGTTGCTGGTGTCATCGGAGCTGGAGTGGGTGCACCGGGATCGCGAGTTCGTCATGTCCCAGACCGCCAACGGCTTCAAGGAGCTGAACAACCGCGCCACCATCAACCCCCGGATCGGTGTCTTGGGTGAAAGTCAGCCCAATTGGCGCACCACCAGCTACTTTGCCGATGTCACCTACCGTTATCGACTGTATCATAGCTGGCTTTTTGGCGAACTGATCCCTGCCATCGAATTCCCGAGGGACGCCAGTTTCAAGGACCGCACCTCCTTGGTTGTTCGAATTGAAATGTACTTCTCCGGAAATCTCGAACGATGAGTCGACACCGTTCCAAACCCGCCGCCGACGCCCTGACCCTGACCCCGATCGCCCTCACCCGGTCCTGCTTCCGAGACAAGTTCGGCGTCCCCCGCCAACCGGGACTTACCCGTCATGCCTGGGCCGACCTGGTCATCCAGCCGCCATTTGACCGGGAGGATGCCTTTCGAGGCCTGGAATCCAGCAGCCACCTCTGGCTAACGTTTCAGTTCCATGAAGCCATTCGGGACGAGTGGCGCCCGGTGGTGCGTCCGCCTCGGCTGGGTGGCAACAAGAAAATGGGGGTGTTTGCCAGCCGCTCACCGTTCCGCCCCAACAGCCTGGGGCTGTCGGTGGTCCGCAATGAAGGCCTGCAGCGGAAGGGCAGTCAACTCATCTTGCGCATTCGCGATCATGACCTGATTGACGGTACGCCCATCCTGGACATCAAGCCTTACCTGCCCTTTGCCGACGCCATTCCCGACGCCTCCCTCGGCTGGGCCGATACCCCCCCCACCGAGCGACTGCCGGTTCGCTTCAGCGAGGAGGCCGAGCGGCAGCTGGCCCGACTGGACCCGGAGCGTTATCCGGATTTCCGGGCACTGATCGAAGATGTTGTCAGCTACGACCCCCGGCCCTCGTTCCGCCGTGGCCGCGATGAAGAGCGCATTTACGGGGCACATCTGTACGATCTCAACGTGCGGTTTCGCTTCCTTACCACAACGCCGGTATCCACAACATCAACCGAGTCCTGCAGCCCTGGGTCCCCAGCGTCTTTGCCGGGGACGGCTTTGTCCGGGACGCCTTTACTTGGGACGCCTTTACTTGGGCATAGTGTCGAGGTGCTAAGTGTCTGTTAAACTTCCGCGCAGGAATTAGACTGGCCTTATTCAGGAACTCGACGAGTCAGGGAACGCGTGCTTTGCCATTAACCAAACTGCTGAAAAAACTGGGCGTTCGGCCGCTGGCCGCACGATTGCTCATTTACGTCCTGCTGTTCAGTGTGGTGGTTTCCATTGTGGCAACCGGTCTGCAAATGATCGGAGAACTGGACAGTCGCACCGACGAGCTCAAAGCCTCCCAAAAGAAAGCCGCCGACCTGATTTCCGGCACCCTCAGCAACAACCTCTGGATCCTGAACTACAGTGAGGTGGCCAACACCATCGATGCCATCCTCAACCTGCCGGATATCGCCCATGCCGAGGTGCGGGTTCCAGAGGGCGATGCCTTTGTCGCCGGCATCTACCCCGAGGGCCGGGTGATCAGCCAGACCTTTCCACTGATTTACAAGCGCGCCCAGCTCAATGAGCCCGCAGTCATGGGGACGCTGACCCTGACGTCCTCGGTGGAAGTGGCCTACCAGCAGCTCATGGACCGGGTGGTCCTGACCCTGCTGTTCCAGTCGTTTGTGGTGATGCTGGGCACCCTCGGCCTACTGGTGATCGTGCGTTTGACCTTGTCCCGCCACCTGGAAGCCATGTCCCGCTATGCGGCGAGACTCAATCTCGATGCCCTGATCGAACCGCTGCAACTGAAGCGCCGTCCCCTCAAACACCCCGACGAGCTCAGCGAAATGGAGCAAGCGCTCAATACCATGCGTCTGCAGCTACTGGAAGACACCCGCAGCCTGCGCCAAACCACCATTCAGTCCCAGGGTGAGCGGGACGAGGCGGTCAAGGCGAACCACGCCAAGAACCAGTTCCTGGCCAATGTCAGCCACGAGCTGCGCATCCCGCTGCAATCGGTACTGGGCTATGCCAGCCTGCTGTCGGACACCCAGCTGGACCAGGAACAACGGGAATACGTGCTGACCCTGCAGAGTGCGTCGGAAAATCTGTCCGCCATCATCAACGACCTGCTGGACATCTCCGCCATTGAGGCGGGCAAGCTGGTGCTCGAGACCATTCCCTTTGATCTCAGAGAAACCCTCAACGACCTGATCCACATGCTCGGCAACCGGGCCCGGGAGAAGGGGTTGGCACTGGAACAACGGGTGGATGAGAACCTGCCCTTTGGCCTGGAAGGCGACCCGGTACGGATTCGCCAGATTTTGCTCAACCTGACCTCCAACGCCATCAAGTTTACCGATTCCGGGCACGTACTGATCAGCATTGAGGTGCTCGGCCGCCAGGATGATCGCGTTCGCCTTCGGCTGGCGGTGGAAGACACCGGCGTCGGTATCAACCCGGAAGACCTGCCCCTGGTCTATGAGCCTTATGTCCAGCTCGGTCAGCGTTTCCAGCGCCAATCCCCCGGTGCCGGTTTGGGACTGGCCATCTGTCGCCAGTTGGTAACCCTGATGGGTGGCACATTGGACGTGGAAAGCCAGCCCGGCGAAGGCAGCACTTTCTGGGTAGAGCTGGCGCTGCCGGTGGCACCGGACGGCGCTGCCCGCATCCGCCCGGATACCCGCATGCTGCAGGGCAAGCGCATTCTGGTGGTGGATTCCTATGAGCTTTCCCGCAAGATCACCCTTGAAATGCTGTCACGTTACGACCTCGATATCGAGGCCGTGAAGTCCGCCGGCGAGGCCCTGACCTCGCTACGCCAGGCTGCGGATGCCCATCAGCCCTTCGACGCCGTGGTACTCGACGGCTTCGTCCCGGACATGGACAGCGACCTGCTGTGCCGCCAGATGCGCGGTAATCCGGATTGGGCCCGCACCCGGCTGTTGATCCTGTCCTCCAACCCCCAGCGGGGAGATGCGGAGCACTTCCGTCAGGCCGGAGCCGACGCCTTTCTCAGCAAATCCCTGCGAGAATCCTGCCTGAGCCCCATCCTGCACCAATTGTTTCTCGACGCCAGCCAGGATGAGCGCCAGTTCCTGACCCGCTTTTCCCTGCAGTCCGGCACACCCACCACCCAACGCCAGCGTTTACCGGGCGGGCGCATGCGGGTGCTGCTGGTGGAGGACAACCCGGTCAACCGAACCCTCACCCGGCGCTTGCTGGAAAAACTCGGCTGTGATGTGATGACCGCCAACGACGGCGAGGCCGCCGCCAGCCTGTGGGTGTGGCACCCCTTTGACATCATCTTTATGGATTGCGTGATGCCCAAGGTGGACGGCTTTGAAGCCACACGTCGCCTGCGGGCATGGGAGCGGCACGAACACCGCCCCCCCATCCCGGTGGTGGCACTCACCGCCAGTGCCATGGAGAAAGACGAGGAACGCTGCCGCAAGGCCGGAATGAACTCCTTTGTGGCCAAACCGGTCAATATAGAAATGCTGCGCGCCGTCCTGGAACAATATTGCAAGGTAATTTCCTGAATACCAGGTCGGTTTCAAAAATGAATCTCGGTTTCAAAAATGAATGTCGGTTCCAAGAATGATTGTTGATTGCCCCAACTGCAAAAAAGCCGTGGAATGGGACGCATCGAACCCGTTCCGACCGTTTTGTAGCGAACGCTGCAAACTCATCGACCTGGGCGCCTGGGCCAATGAGGAATACCGCGTGCCCGCCGAAAATGTATCGCCCGATGACCTGGACCAGGGCGACCACGATTCAACCCAACATTGATCGAGGCTCCCGCATGAGCGAGGTCCAGGCTCCATATCCCGCAGGATGCCGGTGAGCAACGCGAACCGCATCGGAAGTACCCTTGGATTCAGGCGTGATTGATGCGGTTCGGCCGGGGGGCCTCCTACGAGCGTGCATACAATGGGTATTGTGTTCGGCTTACCCCTTTGTAAGTTGAGTGCTCAGGGGCCGCCCGCTACCATGTCGGAACGATTTTGTCTGTAACCAATTCAGCAACTTAAATAGGTACTCGCATGAAGCTTTGCCGTATTCCACTCGTTGCTCTGTCCCTGGCGACAGCCCCTGTGATGGCTGCCGACGTCGACCTCAGCCTGACGGACGACTCCGTCAAGGGTCAGGTCAACCTGTTCGATGGCAATTCCGAACTGCAACTGGGCCTGGGCCACACTTATCACGAAGGCAGCCGCAACATTACCAATCTGGACTTCCATGCCCAGGGACGCACCGCCCTCGGCAACCTGCCCACCACCGCCGGACTGGGTCTGCGAGGCATTTACTGGGACGATAGCCCCCTCAACGGCGGCGCCCTCGGCATCGGCGGTTACGCCACCCTGAACATTCCAAATGTCCCGGGCCTGTCCTTCACCGGTTCCGCCCATTTTGCTCCGGACATTCTGTCCTTCGGCGATTCCGAAGATCTCACCAGCATTGAGTTGCGCGGCAGCTACCGGGTCATTCGCAACGCCGAAGTGTTTGCCGGCTATCGCTACCTGAATACCGACCTGGAAGACTTCCGTACAGACGTCAACCTGGACGAAGGCGTCATGGCCGGCCTCAAGATCTACTTCTAGCGCACACCTGCCTGATCCCGTCCACCGGTGGCGGCCTCCGGGCCCGCCACCGGCAGCACCCCACGGTTATTTCGTGTCCTGACTCACTGTTTCCACCCAGCCCGCCTGCTAAACTGGGGTTCCATTTCCTGGAAGGAATCCACGGCATGCGGTTGAAACGCCCCGCTCTGTTCACACTCATCACCCTGTCAGTGCAGCTGACGGCCTGTGGCGGCGGCAGTGACGACTCCCTGAAGGAAGCGGCCGGCAAACCCAATAGCTTCCCCCCTGCCACCAATGCCCTGGACGATTTTCAGTCCGGTACCACCGGCGATTCCAACAACAGCTCGGGCCTCGCCACCAATCAGGTTCGGGTCACCCTGGAAGTGCCAGCCGCCGTCGCGCCAGACGGAGAGGCCACGCGCCGTAACCTGCGGGTGGTGACACCGGATCGCATTGACGTATACCGGTCAAACCAAACCCTCACCAGGCTGGCGTCGGTGGACGCTGACCTTCGTGACGAAGGCAACGGCCGATATGTCATCACCTTTGCCAACGGCCAACCTCAGGGGCCGGACGTGCTCATCGAGGCGTCTTTCGGCAACACGGTGTTGCGCTCATTGGCGGCGGACGAAGACCGGGACATCAAGGTCAACCCATTTTCCGAGTACCTGGTCAGTAACGTGCTGAGCACCTACAGCGCGGCGGAGTTCAACCAGGTAATGAGTTGTGTGAACAGTGGCGAAGACGACCTCTGCCT
>JBFHLR010000142.1:0-7223 GCA_041594735.1 Marinobacter sp. | reverse complement strand
TCAAACCGCTCAAATTGCGATCCGCCCTCCATCACCTGCTGGCGCCCCTGTGAGGGGGACGGCTGCAAGGAGAAGGGCTGTAACGGGGGGCGGGGCGTGGGCTGGAGTCGAGGGGTGGACTGGCGGGCGGCTGGTTGCTGCCGCCGGTCACGATCTGACGCCAGGCCGGCGGTCTCCGCGCGACCTGGGCTAGCGCTTGAGGTACTGGCTGAAATCCACGTCGCCAGCGGAGAGTATGGCCTGAACCCGGTTATGCACGCCCAGTTTGCGCAAAATGGCGGAGACGTGGGCCTTGACCGTGGTTTCGGCGATGTTGAGGTTGTAGGCAATTTGCTTGTTGGATTCGCCCTTGGCCATCCGTTCCAGCACCAGCAGCTGGCGCCGGGTCAGCGAGTTGAGCAGCTCCGGCGAGATCGGGTTGTCTTCGTGACGGTGGCGGCGGGTGGATTCCTTGCTGGTGCGGATGATGTCGGAAGGCAGGTAGACGTTGCCGTTGAGGATCTGGGTAATGGCCTCGGTCATCTGCTCGCGGGGCGAGGACTTGGTGATAAAGCCGACCGCGCCGTAGGTGATGGCCTGCAACACCACCTGTTTGTCCTCCTCCGCCGAGACGATCACCACCGGGATGGTGGGAGCCTCGTTGCGCAGCGAGATCAGGCCGTTGAGGCCGTGCATGCCGGGCATGTTCAGGTCCAGCAGGATCAGGTCCAGGTCGTCGTGTTCGCGGGTGAGTTCCAGGGCGGAATCCAGATCCTCGGTTTCCAGGATCTCGCTGCCACGGAAACCGGTGGCAATCACGTTACTGATGGCCTCGCGAAACAGCGGATGGTCGTCGGCAATGAGAATCTTGTAAGCAGATTCCATGGCTTCGGTTCCCGGTTGTGGGCTCGTTTGCGGCGTGTCGCCACCCTCATCATAGCCTGTTTTACGTGGGCTGGGATGGTCTGCATCAGTCAGCATGGTGTTACCTCACAAATCACGCGATGATTCGGAATGAAAGCGGGGCCTGACCGGCGTGGCGGGGGGCAACGGCAGGCCGGCATTGGCCCAGCCATCGACCCCTTCCTTGTACCAGTAGAGATTGCGGAAACCGGCCTCGGACAGCCGCTTGACCGCATTCCAGGAGAGCCAGCAGTCGGATTTGCACAGCACCGCCACCGGGTGATTGCGGTTGTGGCGGGTCAGTTCCAGCGTGTTGCTGATCAGGTAATTGTGCCAGGCGTCATCCAGCTGGCCGCGGCCGGTATTCGGTAACCACACCGCCGACGGCAGTGACCGGTGGGGCTCGGTTTGCAGGAAGCGGTCGGCGCGATATTCCAGATTGATGACATCGATCAGCACCAGCGCGGATTCCCGCTGGAGCAGGGCCTGCAGGTCGTGGGTCGACACGGTCTTGGCACCCACCGCCCGAGCCGGGGTGGGGCTGCGGTAGCGGTCGATGCGATAGCCGTCGTCGGAAAACAGCGCCTCCTGGGATTCCGGCAAGGGCGCGACGGTTGGCTCAGCCGTTGCGCCAACGCCCAGGGACAGGAACGCGAGACCGATCAGTTGCCTGACCATAGTGTTAACCCTCTGTTTATTATTGTGCTGATCCCATTAGACGTGAACACCGTCTTGGGTTGAATGAGACCATCGCAGCAAAAAAGAAGCACTAAAGTACTATTCTGGCGCCTGCCGCTGCTTCGTATCGTGAAGCTATGTATACCATTGATCGGCTTGTTCATTGCACCCTCTATTGCAGCCCCTGTCGCAGTCCAGGTTGGCGCCTGCTGGCGAGCCTGGCGCTGTGGCTCGGCAGTGTGGGTCTGTTGACGCCGGCCGCCGCCAGCGCCGACCCGCTACCCACGGTGTCGCTCAGTGTGCTGCAATTTGGCACCGCCCACTGGGAATTGGACCATCTGCAGCGTCGGCAACTGGATGAATTGCACGGCTTCGAACTGGACCTGCGCCTGGTGGCCAATCTGCCGGCCTCGCGGCTGGCGCTCAGCAGTGGCACCGTCGATGGTGCGGTGGCGGACCTGCTGTGGGTGCAGTCCCGGTTCGAGGCTGGCGCTCGCTATGTCTATCTGCCGTTTTCATCCCAGCTTGGCGATGTGGTTGTGCCCACGGCGTCATCCATTAACACCCTGGCGGACCTGGCCGGCAAACGCATTGGCGTTGCCGGTGGGGCCGACGGCAAGGGCTGGATCCTGTTGCACCGGGTGGCCCGGCAACGGGGCGTAGACCTGTCCGGTACCTGGGTGCAGTATGCCGCGCCCCCGCTCTTGAGCCAAGCGCTTAAGCGGGGCCAGCTCGATGCCATCGTGACTTACTGGCACTTTGCCGCCCGTCTGCGAGGGGCGGGCGAGATGCGGTCGGTGATTCGGTTGTCGGATCTGTTGGGGGAACTGTCGCTGCAGCGGGACCTGCCGGTGCTGGGCTACGTGTTCGATGAACGCTGGGCGGTGGCAAGGCCGCAGCTGTTGCAGCGGTTCGCACAGGCGTTGACCATGGCCAAACGGGAGCTGGCCACCGAGCCGGACTACTGGTCCCCGCTGCGGCTGTTGATGCGGGATCCCGACGACAACACCTTCCGTGAGCTGCGCACCGGCTTTGTGGATGGTATCCCGCCGTCCCTCGACGATGACCGCGTTGCGGGCCTGCAGCGGCTACTGACCCTGGTGGGGGCCGACCGCCACCGGCTGGTGGACGCCGGGCTGTTTTACCGGGCCGAGCCATGAGCCGGGGGGCGCCGCCGCGTTGGGCCTACTGGATCGCGCTGCCGGTGCTGATCGCGCTGTGGGCTGCGGCTGCGGCGTTACTGCAAACGACGTTGTTGCCGTCGCCACTGGCGGTGCTGGCCTCCTTGGCGGAGGCGGCGGGGTCCGGCGAACTCTGGCGCCATCTGGGGGTGACCCTCTACCGGGTGGTGCTGAGTTTCCTGCTGGCGATGGCGCTGGGCACGCTGCTGGGGGTGTGGATGGGGCGCTCGGCGCTGGCCAACGCGGTGCTCGATCCGGTGCTGGTGCTGTTCCTCAATCTGCCCGCGCTGGTCACCATCATCCTGCTGTACGTGTGGCTGGGCCTGGTGGAGCCGGCGGCGATACTGGCGGTGGTGATCAACAAGGTCCCCAACGTGGCGGTGACCGTGCGGGAAGGCGCCCGCAGCCTGGATGGCAAACTGGAGCAGATGGCCCGGGTTTACCGCTTTTCCCGCTGGCAGCGCTGCTGGCATGTGTGGACGCCGCAACTGTTTCCCTACCTGATGGCGGCAACCCGGGGCGGGCTGGCGTTGATCTGGAAGATAGTGCTGGTGGTGGAGCTGCTGGGGCGCTCCGACGGCATCGGCTTCCAGCTCCACATGACGTTTCAGGTATTCGATGTGGCCAGCATCCTGGCCTACAGCCTGGCGTTCATTGCGGTGGTACAACTGATTGAGCTGGGGCTGCTGCAACCGATCGAACGACGGGCGTCGCGTTGGCGCCGCACGGAGGTGTCCGGTGCTTGAGGTGACGATGCCATGGCCAGGCGGCAAGCACCCCATCTTGGGGCAGGTGCAGGCGACGGTGAAGCCGGGTGACCGTATCTGTCTGCTGGGGGCGTCTGGTGTGGGTAAAACCACCCTGCTCAATGCCCTGGCAGGTCTCGATCCCCAGGTGCCGCCCGAGGCCGTCTGGCTGCAAGCGGGCTTGCGCCTGGGCTACCTGTTCCAGGAACACCGGTTGTTGCCCTGGCGTACGCTGTTTCAGAACCTGGCGCTGGTTGGCGCCAACCGGGAGCAGTCTGCCCAGCTGCTGGCTCAGGTGGGCCTGACCGGCTACGGTCACCACCGTCCCGATCAGCTGTCCCTGGGCATGGCCCGGCGCGCTGCCCTGGCACGTTGCCTGGCGGTGGAACCGGATGTGCTGCTGCTGGACGAGCCCTTCGCCTCCCTCGACCGGCCCCGGGCGGATGAACTGCGCCGGCTGATCTGCGGACTACTGGACCGGCGCCCCCAGATGGCGATGATCTGTGTCACCCACGATGCCCGCGACGCCCACCAGCTGGCGAACCAGCTGTGGTACCTCAGTGGCCGGCCAGCCCAACTGACCCGGGAAACCCTGACGGCCGGGACGCTGTCGCCAGCGCCCAAGGTTCCCCAGTAAACGGGGTTCATTGCCGTGTGGCGCCGCCTCATTGGTAGGATGCGGTGAGCAAAGCGAACCGCATCAAGGCCCAGCCCGGTGAACCGCCGCCGATGATGCGGTTCGCTGCGCTCATCGCATCCTACAGGGCTGTGGTGCCTCAGTGGCCGGCCCAATGGGCCGGGAAAGGCTGGCGGCCCGGAGGGTGTCGCCAGCGCCCAAGGTTCCCCATTAAACGGGGTTCATTGTCGTGTGGTGGCGCCTCATTGGTAGGATGCGGTGAGCAAAGCGAACCGCATCAAGGCCCAGCCCGGAGAACCGCCGCCGATGATGCGGTTCGCTGCGCTCACCACATCCTACAGGGCTGTGGTGCCTCAGTGGCCGGGTTTCGCCCGCATCGAGGTTCCCCATTAAATGGGTTTTAGTGCCGTCAGCGGCGGGTGGCCAGGATGCGGGTGCGCTGGGGGCGGAAGGCGGCGGTGGCCAGCGTCGCCAGCACCACGCTGACCCCGGCGGTGATGGCGTAGGCCTCGGTGTTCCACTGCAGGTAGAGCGCGAACCGGATGGTTTCCACCGCGTGGGTGAAGGGGTTGACCTGGCACAGCCAGTACAACCAGGGCGAGGCTTCCTGCATCTTCCACAGTGGGTAAAGCGCCGACGACAGGAAGAACATAGGGAAGATCACGAAGTTCATCACTCCGGCAAAATTCTCCAGCTGTTTGACCCAGGTGGCGATCAGCAGGCCCAGGGCCCCCAGCATCAGCGCCGTCAACATCAGCGCGGGCAGTACCGCCAGGTAGCCCCAGGCCGGCGTTTCCACATCGATCAGCCGGGCGATCAGCAAGAAGGCATAGACCTGGCCGATGGCCACCAGCCCCATGGCCAGCAGCTTGGCGATCAGCAGGAACGGTCGCGGCAGCGGGCTCATCAGCAGCACCCGCATGCTGCCCAGCTCCCGGTCATAGACCATCGACAGCGCGCCCTGCATGCTGTTGAACAGCACGATCATGCCGCACAGCCCCGGGACTATGTAGGTTTCGTAGGTGATGTAGGTCTGGTAGGGCGCGATGATGGAGATGCCGAGCACGGCGCGGAAGCCGGCGGCGAACACCAGCAGCCACAACAGCGGCCGCACCAGGGCGCTGGCGAAGCGGGTGCGCTGCTGCCAGAACCGCTGCCATTCCCGCGCCTGCACGGCGAGGAAGCAGTTGACGTATTGGCTCGGTGTCATGACGTGGTCTCCCCGGTCAGGGCCTGGAAGGTTTCGGCAAGGGTGGCGGTGCCTTCGGCCTGGCACAGGGCGTGGCCCTCGCCATTGGCCAGCAGCTGACCCCGGTGCAGGATCAACACATGGTCATTGCTGTCCACCTCTTCGATCAGATGGGTGGCCCAGAGCACCGTCAGGCCGCTGTCCCGGCACAGGCTGCGAACGTGCTGGTTCAGCGCCTGGCGACTGGGCACGTCGAGGCCAACGGTGGGCTCGTCCAGCAACAGCAGGCTGGGCTGATGCAGCAGCGCACGGGCAATTTCCACCCGCCGCCGGTGGCCGCCGTTGAGCAGGCGAACCGCATCGCCGGCCCGTGCCAGCAGGCCAAAGCGCTCCAGCTCCTGGTCGCACCGTCGTCGCGCCTGGCGCAACGACAGGCCGTGCAGGCCGGCGTGATACATCAGGTTCTGCCGCACGGTCAGGTCCAGGTCGAGGGCGTTTTGCTGGAACACCACGCCGAGCTGGCGCAGTGCCGCCGCGGGTTGCCGCTTGAGCGAGCGGCCGTCCAGCAGCACGTCGCCGCACTGGATCGCCAGCAACCGGGTCAGCAATCCGAACAGCGTCGACTTGCCGGCGCCGTTGGGCCCCAGCAGCGCATGAAAGCCCCCCGGGGCCAGCTCGAAGCTGACCTCGGACAGCACCGGCTGACGGCCGTAGCGGAAGCTGAGGTTGCGGGCCGTCAGGGTCATGAGGTGGGATCGATCACGACGCCCCAGGGGTAGCGTCCGACCTTGATGGATTTGATCACCTTCAGCTCCTCCACATCGATCACCGAGACATCGCCGGAGACGCCGTTGGTGGTGTAGAGCTGGCTTTCGTCCTTGTTGAGATCCAGCTGCCACACCCGGCTGCCCACCAGCAGGTAGTCCAGCACCTCGTAGGTCTGGGCATCCACCACCGCGACGTGGTTGGCCGGTCCCAGGGCGACGAAGGCGTACTTGCCGTCGGAGGTGAGTTCGATGCCCACCGGCTGCACCTTGTCCTGGTTGACGCCGCGAATGCTGAAGGTGAGTTGCTTGATCTCCTCCAGGCTGTCGACGTCGATGATGTGCACGGTGCCGCCAATTTCCGCCGACGCCCAGGCGATCTTGCTGTCGTCGCTGAACTCCACATGCCGCGGGCGCTGGCCCACCACGAGGTTCTTCTTGATCTGGAAGTCGGTGGTATCGATCCAGTGCAGCATGCTGGAGGTCTCACTGGTGTTCACCGCCCATTTGCCGTCCGGGCTTACCGCCATGCCTTCCGGCTCCACGCCCACGTCGATCTGCGCCAGCACGTCCTTGGTGTCCACGTCCACCACGGTGACGATGGCGTCGTCCTCGTTGGCGATGTAGAGGTGGCGGTTGTTGGGGTGCAGCGAGAACTGCTCCGGGTCTTCGCCGGAGGGCAGGGTGTCGATGATACGACGGCTGGCCAGATCCAGGATCTGCACGGTGTCGTCGTCGCTGGCGCAGATGTACAGTTTGCTGTAGTCCTTGGACAGCAGGATGCCCCGGGGCCGTTGACCCACCTCGATGGTTTCCACCACCGCCAGGGTCTCGGTGTCGATCACCGAAATGGTGTTGTCCTTCTCATTGGAGACGTAGGCCAGGCTGGCCGCCGCCGGGGCCGACAGGCCGATCATTGCCGCCAGGGCTGTGGTATTGAAGAGAGTTTTCATGGTGTGCTCCTTGTTGTTCTGTGGCGGCGCGCTGGCCGTGGGTGAACGATGAATGTCATCGGCATCAGTGGATCCGACATTGACTCTCGGGCTGGTCGAACCCCAGCGTGTCCATTTCGGTGCGGGGGTGCAGGAAACCCTCGATGGGTGCCTGGGCCACCAAGCCGCGGGGGTGTACCAGCGGGATGGGTTG
>JBFHLR010000141.1:0-7237 GCA_041594735.1 Marinobacter sp. | reverse complement strand
GGCCTCCGCCAGAGCCACAAACGCAGCCAGCGTGCCGAACTCGAAATAGGTGAGACTAATCGCACCCCGGGCCTGCTCAACCCGCTCAAAAGCGGCGATGATCGCCGCATCGCTGGCCGGAGCGCCGTCGATGGTAATCCGTTCGTTATAGCGGTGAAGGTGGGGAGAGGTGTAGGTGCCGACATGACGTCCGGCCTGCCGGAGGATCTGGGCGAGGCAGGCCACAGTGCTGCCCTTGCCGCTGGTGCCGGCGACCGTGACTATACGGCCCTTGGGGGGGCGGCGGAACAAGCGCCGAAAGACCGTAAGGACACGATCCAGCCCCAGATCTATCTCGAGAGGATGGATGGCTTCGAGGTAGCCAAGCCAACTCTCAAGACTCGCCCCCGCGGCTGGGGCGGCCGGTCGCGGGGGCGGTGGATCAGGTTGCTTCGACATCTGGGTCCGACTTCTCGCTCACTTCGAACTCTATTTCGGCATCCGGCTCCGGCTTACCCAGGTTAGTGAACTTAGCCAGGATTCCGCCAATACGATCACGCATTTGATGGCGATGGACGATCATGTCGATCGCGCCATGCTCGAGCAGGAATTCGCTGCGCTGGAAGCCTTCTGGAAGCTTTTCCCGAACAGTCTGCTCAATCACTCGCGGCCCGGCAAAGCCGATCAGTGCATTCGGCTCGGCGATGTTCAGGTCCCCCAGCATGGCCAGGCTAGCGGACACCCCACCAAATACCGGATCCGTCATCACCGAAATGTAGGGAATGCCCTGCGCCTTCATCTTCTCCAGCACCGCAGCGGTCTTGGCCATCTGCATCAGTGACAGGATGGCTTCCTGCATTCGGGCACCACCACTGGCGGAAAAACACACCAGGGGAATTCGCTCTTCCAGGCAGACATTGGCGGCCTGGACGAATTTCTCACCCACGACCTGCCCCATCGAGCCACCCAGGAAATTGAACTCGAACGCACAGGCAACCAGTGGAATGCCCTGGGTTGTGCCGCGCATGGCGACCAGCGCGTCCTTTTCACCCGTGGCTTTCTGATTTTGAACCAAACGCTCTTTATAGCGTTTGCTGTCTTTGAATTTCAGGCGGTCCCAGGGCTCCAGCTCAACACCGATCTCAGAGCGTCCGTCCGGGTCCAAAAAGATATCCAGGCGGCGCCGTGCGGACACGCGCAAATGATGCTCGCACTTCGGGCAGACCTCCAGGTTCTTGTCCAGTTCGGGCTTATACAGGAAGGCGCCACATTTCGGGCACTTTTTCCACAAACCCTCCGGTACACCGGTACGCTGTTTGGATTCCGAGCGGATTTTGCTCGGCATGATCTTGTCCAGCCAGTTACTCATGATGTCATCCTGTCCTTCGATGCCTGCCTGCCCCACGCCTCCCTGAGTCAGGAGGCCAGGTCGTCCAGAGCGCTACGCATGGGTTGCAGCAGACCCGCGAGCGCCTGCTTAAGCTGCTCTGGATCCGCCTGGTTTTTGGCTATTGTATCGACCAGAACACTACCGACAATTACACCATCGGATACCCGACCAACGGCCGCGGCGGTTTCGGCATCCCGAATCCCAAAGCCGACTCCCACTGGCAACGATGTCAGCTCATGAATATGCCGCACCTTGTCGGCGACCTCATCCACATTGATGCGCGCGGCACCGGTTACCCCTTTGAAAGAAACATAGTACACATAACCAGCGGAATGCTCGCTGATGGCGCGAATTCGCTCATCGGTGGTGGTCGGTGCCAGCAGGAAAATCGGATCAAGGTCACGGGCGGCAAACAACGGAGCAACGTCACCGGCCTCTTCTGGTGGCATGTCCACGGTGAGGATACCATCGATCCCGGCCTCAGCCGCCGCATCGGCAAACGCCGCATACCCCATGGCCTCCATGGGGTTGAGGTACCCCATCAGCACAACGGGGGTGGTGTCATCTTGTTCACGGAACTGCTTAACCATGGCGATCACCTGGCGCAGGGAGGTGCCGTGGGCCAACGACCGTTCACAGGCCAGCTGGATCACCGGTCCGTCCGCCATCGGGTCCGAAAACGGCACCCCCAACTCGATGATGTCTGCGCCGGATGCCACGAGCGTATGCATCAGCTCGACGGTTTGGTCGGGATGGGGGTCGCCTGCAGTAATGTACGGAATCAGCGCCTTCCGGCCCTGCCCCTTGAGTTTTTTCAGTACGCCTTCGATACGACTCATGGAAAATCCTTGACTCAGTCAGCGCAACCCAACGGTTGGCTCAATCAGTTTCATTGGCCAGAAAGGCTCAGACTTCGATTCCGTCGAGCTTGGCAATGGTGTGAATGTCTTTGTCGCCGCGACCAGAGACGTTAATGATGACCATCTGGTCCTTATCCATGGTGGCTGCCAGCTTGGTACCGTAAGCGACCGCATGGGATGACTCCAGCGCCGGCATGATACCTTCAACGCGGGTTAGCTTACGAAAGCCATCCAGAGCTTCCTCATCGGTTACCGACACGTAATTGGCGCGACCAATGTCCTTCAACCAGCTGTGCTCTGGGCCTACGCCTGGATAGTCGAGACCGGCGCTGACGGAATGGGTGGCAGATATCTGACCATTCTCATCTTCCATCAAATAGGTGCGATTGCCATGCAGAACGCCAGGGCGACCGGCACACAACGGCGCTGCATGCTGCCCGGACTCAATGCCATAACCACCCGCTTCCACGCCATACATCGCCACTCCTTCGTCGGTGAGGAAGGGATAGAACAGGCCAATGGCGTTGGAGCCGCCACCAACACAGGCCACCAGGGCGTCCGGCAGCTTTCCGGCCTGTTTGAGGCTCTGCTCGCGGGCCTCCCGACCGATCACCGCCTGGAAATCGCGCACCAGCATGGGATAAGGGTGAGGCCCCGCCACGGTACCGATAATGTAGAAGGTTTCGTCTACGTTGGTCACCCAGTCACGCATGGCTTCGTTCATAGCATCCTTGAGAGTGCGGGTACCGCTCTCGACGGCATGCACTTCCGCCCCCAACAGCTTCATCCGATAGACATTCAGCGCCTGGCGCTGGACATCTTCGGACCCCATGAACACGTGACATTCCAGTCCCAGTCGTGCGCACACCGTCGCCGTGGCCACGCCGTGCTGACCGGCACCGGTTTCCGCGATGACGCGTTTTTTGCCCAGGAAACTGGCCAGCAGTGCCTGGCCAATGGTGTTGTTTACCTTGTGGGCGCCGGTGTGGTTCAGATCTTCCCGCTTGAGCCAGATCTGGGCACCCCCGGTTTCACGGGTTAAACGTTCGGCAAAATACAGCGGGCTTGGACGCCCCACGTAATCCGCCAGGTCCTTGTCGAACTTGGCCTGAAAATCCGGATCCTCCCTGAGCTGGAGGTATTCCTTCTCCAGAATCATCAGCGAATCCATGAGGGTTTCGGACACGAAACGACCGCCATAGGCGCCGAAATGGCCCCGGGCATCCGGAAGTGTGCTCAGCAACTCTTTAGTCAGTTTTGTCGACACGGTGAACCTCGTTAATAAATGCGGTAATCCTGGAAAGATCTTTTTGGCCCTTTCGGGCTTCGACACCGCCGCTGACGTCAACCGCCCAGGGATGAACCTCGGCCACAGCGCGGGCTACGTTATCAGAGTTCAAACCACCGGCCAATATGAGCGGTAGTGGACGCTCTTTTGGAATCATCTGCCAGTCAAAGGACTTGCCGGTGCCGCCGTACAGCTGGGGGTCATAGGCATCCACCAAAATACCGGCGGCCTGGGCGTAGCGTTCAAAGGCCGCAGCCACATCGTCCTCGTGCTGCACCCGAACGGCCTTGATCCAGCGACGTTCAAACTGGCTGCAAAATGCCGCCGATTCGTCACCATGGAACTGCAGCAGATCCAGCGGCACCTGATCGATCACTTCACGTACAAAGACCGGATCGGGATTAACAAACAACCCCACCACCGAGACAAAGGCCGGTATCGACTCGGCAATGGCCCTGGCACGCTCCAGAGTGACGGCGCGAGGACTTGGGTCGTAGAACACCAGTCCAATCGCGTCCGCTCCGGCTTGCGCTGCCGCCAGCGCATCGTCTACACGGGTGATCCCGCAAATTTTAATACGGGTTTTCATTCGGACCGTTCCGATCGTCGATGAATTTTGCTCATTGCCCGGGGCGCGTTTTTTGCCTCTGGAAACCAGGGGCGAACGAAACCGGGGCCAGCTGCGGCCAGAGGCACACCAGCCCCTTCAGGATACCCCACATCCACCAGGTATAACCCATATGGCGGCGCCGTGACGCCGGCCAATCGACGATCGCGGGCGGACAGAATCTCGCCGATCCAACTTTCCGGTTGCTCACCACAACCCACCGCCATGAGTGCGCCGGCGATATTACGCACCATGTGATGCAGGAACGCATTGGCCTGAACATCGATGGTGACGAAATCTCCACGCCGGCTGACGTCTATAAATTCAAGGTATCGGTTCGGCGATCTGGATTGGCAGCCTGCCGCTCGAAATGACGAAAAATCGTGTTCCCCCACCAGGGCTTGCGCGGCCCGGTGCATGGCATCGGCGTCCAGCGGGCGATAGGTCCAGGTGAGCTGACGACGCATGATCCCCGGCCGGACAGGGCCGTTGTGAATGATGTAGCGATAGCGCCGATAGATGGCAGAGAAGCGGGCGTGAAAATCCGCATCCACTGCACCGGCCCAATGCACAGCGATATCGTCCGGCAAGGCGGTGTTCACGCCCATGACCCAGGACCGGAGCGTACGTACCGACGGTGTATGAAAGTGGATCACCTGATAGCTGGCATGCACGCCGGCATCGGTCCGCCCGGCACAGACCAGTTCCACGGGATGATTTGCCACCCGCTGCACTGCCTTTGCCAGTTCGCCCTGTACGGATCGAACACCGGATTTTTGGAACTGCCACCCGTGAAACGCTTCGCCGTCATATTCAAAGACCATGGCGACACGTCCACCACCTATGGCGTTATCCGTTGACAGTGCTGGGGGATCTATAAACAAGGGTCAATCCGCAATGATGTGAAACTGATGCGCTCCGTTTCGCCCTCTCGGAGCCGGTAACGCAAAACGCCGACCCGGTCGGGACTGAGCCCTTCCTACGGCCGGCGCTATGACCAACGAACGCTATTATAACGGATCAGGACAGAGTTTTAAGGAGATCCTGGGCTTCGACTTTCTGCTTATCGTCACCCTCGATAGCCACCTCTTCCAAAATGTCCCGGGCGCCATCAGCGTCGCCCATCTCGATGTAGGCACGAGCCAGATCAAGCTTCGTGGCAGCCTCATCGGTTCCAGCGAGGAAGTCGAAATCATCCTCCTCTCCGAGTTCGGCCTCATCAAGATCCTGTAAGCCGCTCTTCGCGGGCTCTCCGGCTTGAGCTTGCTCACTGGCTTCCGGCGCAGCCTCTTCCGCAACCGGCATCTCCGCCTCCAACTCAGGGATTTCGTCCAGCACCGGCGTTTCCTCGGACGACGCCGTCTCTTCCATTAAATCGTCCATGTTCAGATCTTCAATATCCAGATCCACCTCAGCAGCTGCAACCTCAGACTCCGGTTCACCCAGAGTAAAGTCAGCAGCCTCTTCGATCAGTGCCAGGTCTTCATCAGACACGTCCAGCTCGAGGCCTTCCAGTCCTTTGTCAGCAGACTCTTCACCCGGTTCACCGGCAACCTTGTCGAGTTCGGCATCGAGCTCGTCAAGGAAGGACTCATCCAGTGCATCCAGAGCTTGGTCCGCTTCAGGCTCCAGCTCCTGGATCTGCTCCTGAGCTTCGCCAGCTTCCGTCTGGGACAGCTTTTCATCAAGCTCAAGCTCACCACCAGACTCGACGGAGGTGAAGTCACCTTCTACCTCGGGAGCCTGCTGCTGCATGGCTTCAGACTCCGGACTTTCCGGCTCCAGATCTTCCAGGGATACGGCCTCGCCCAGGTCACCCAATTCCAGATCGAGTTCACTGGCGGCCTCAGTGACATCATCTTCCAGCTCAAACTCAACGCCAAAATCCTCCGGCTCGGACTCGCCCGGCTCTGAAATCAACTGTTCCTCAATTTCTGGAACTTCGGTTGCCGGCTCCTCTACCGCAGGCGCTTCGGTATCCTCCAACTGAAGATCCGACAGATCAAATTCGATGGCCTCTTCGTTGGCCTCAGTCGCGTCTGCCACAGTAGCTGGCTCTTCGTCACCAAGATCGAATTCGGCGAACGCCGCTTCGATGTCATCTGCTGCCTCCTGATTGCTCGCCTCTTCCGGCAGCTCAGTTAGGGTTTGCTCGTCTCGGACCTCTTCACGGAAGGAACCCGACAGCAACTCAGATTCGAGATCGTCAATGCTGGGGGTGTCTTCGGCTTCCGCCAGACTGGCTCGCAAGGCGGTGGCTTCGGCCAGTGCCGAGTCGTCGTCAAGCGCTTCCAGTTCGCTGTACTGCTTGTCGAAGGCAGCCCGATTCTGAGCCTCGGCGTATACGCCCAGCAGCTTTACACGCAGATCTGAACGGCTGGGCTCGCGGGAAATGGCTGCCTCAAGCGATTGCGCAGCCTGATCCAAGCGACCGTAAGCAATGTAGGTATCCGCCTCGGCCAACGGGTCCGCAATTTCTTCCTCGGTATCCGCCTCGCCGGCCGTCAGAGATACCGGTTCTGCGCCGGCCTCGTCCTGGTCGCTCTCGGATTCGAGCTGGGCATAAAATTCACGCTCCTTGTCGGCGTTGCGGCGGGCAACGCGCAATAGCAGGAGCAACAACAGGACCAGACCACCGCCCAAGCCAACCTGATACATTGGATTGCGCACAATCATGTCGATGATGTTGCCCGGGAACCCCTTCTCACTGTCCTGGGCATCCGCCGGCGGCGGTACGATGACTTCCTCGGTCGCCGCAGGCACCCCGGCGTCCGCCATGGGAGGTTCATCGGCATCCGCCTCGGGTGTCATGGCATCTGCCGGAGCCGTTGCATCCAGGGTCACAGTGTCCGCTGCAGCCTTTGGCTCATCCGCTGCGACGTCGGCCTCCAGGGTAGCCGCTTCAGCTGCCTCGTCAACCGACTCTTCAGCAAGCCCCTCCGTCAGCTCTGGTGCTGCTTTACCTTCAACGGCCGCGCCCGGAATCTGTGTTGCCGCGGTCGGATCAGTCGGCTCTGCGCCATCTTGGGCGGCAAGCCCCTGTTCGAACTCGGCCAGTTGGGAGTTTTTGAGTTCGAGCAGTCGCTGTAAGGTTTCCACCTGGGACTGGAGAT
>JBFHLR010000140.1:0-7250 GCA_041594735.1 Marinobacter sp. | reverse complement strand
GCGATGCCAACGATCCCCAACAATCACCCGGCATCTGGTATACTCTCGCCGTTCGCGTACCACCTTCAGGAAAGCTCTCATGACCGATACCTTGACCATCACCCGCCCCGACGACTGGCATCTGCATGTCCGCGATGGCGCCATCCTTAAGGATGTCGTTCCGGCAACGGCCCGGTGCTTTGGCAGGGCCATCATCATGCCCAACCTGGTACCTCCGGTGGTCAATACCGAACAGGCCCTGGCCTATCGTGAGCGCATCCTGGCGGCGGTCCCCGCGGGTACACCGTTCACCCCTCTGGTCACCCTCTACCTGACCGAAGCCACCACCGCAGACGACATCCGCGAGGCCAAGGCCGCCGGCATCGTCGCGGCCAAACTTTACCCGGCCGGCGCAACCACCAATTCCGCCTCCGGGGTGACGGACATCCGCCGGATCGATCCGGTGCTCGAAGCCATGGCCGAGTGCGGCATGCTACTGCTTGTGCACGGCGAAGTGACGGATTCGGACATCGACATTTTCGACCGCGAAAAGGTGTTTCTGGAACAGGTGCTGGCGCCGACGCTGGAACGCTTCCCCAGCCTGAGGGTGGTGCTGGAGCACATCACCACCGCTGATTCCGCCCAGTTTGTCCAGCAGCACGCGGACGACAATCTGGCCGCCACCCTCACACCGCAACACCTGATGTACAACCGTAACCACATGCTGGTGGGTGGCATCCGGCCGCACCTGTATTGTCTGCCGATCCTGAAACGCAACCGCCACCAGCAGGCGCTGCAAGATGCCGTTGTCAGCGGCGACAAACGTTTCTTCCTGGGCACGGATTCCGCGCCCCACGCGCGCGATCGCAAGGAAACCGCCTGCGGCTGCGCCGGCTGCTACTCGGCCTATGGTGCCATCGAGCTGTATGCGGAGATTTTTGAAGATCTGGGCATCCTGGACAAACTCGAAGCCTTTGCCAGCTTCAACGGTGCCGACTTCTATGGCCTGCCCCGGCATCAGGACACCATTACCCTGATCCGCGAGTCCTGGACCATGCCCGAGAACCTCCCGCTTGCCGATGGCGACATCGTGCCACTGCGTGCCGGCGAAACTCTGCGGTGGCGGCTGGCTTCCTGACCCGCTGAACAGGCACACTGGAACCTAGGAGATTAAGTGACTGACGAAAACCAAGTCCCCCACCCCATGGCGAACCGCTTTCGCGGTTTTCTTCCCGTGGTGGTGGATGTGGAAACCGCCGGCTTCAATGCCCGAACCGATGCCCTGCTGGAAGTCGCCGCGGTGCTGCTGACCATGGACGAGGACGGCACCCTGCGCCGTTCCGAAACCCATGTCCAGCACATTGACCCGTTTGAGGGCGCCAATCTGGAGCAGTCGGCGCTGGACTTTACCGGCATTGATCCCTGGAACCCGGAGCGCGAAGCCGTGCCGGAACGGGAAGGCCTGAGCGAAATCTTCAGTCCCATCCGCAAGGCGGTCAAAGCCCAGGACTGCAAACGGGCGATTCTGGTGGGCCATAACGCCACCTTCGATCACAGCTTCCTGTTTGCCGCCGCCGCGCGCGCCGACATCAAACGGAACCCGTTTCATCCGTTCTCGACCTTTGATACCGCAACGCTGGCGGGGCTGGCCTATGGCCACACCGTGCTAGCCCAGGCCTGCAAGCTGGCCGGCATTCCCTTCAGCAACAAGGAAGCCCACTCTGCGGCCTACGACGCGGAAAAAACCGCCGACCTGTTCTGCGGCATTGTGAATCGCTGGCGGGAGCTGGGCGGTTTTCCGCCGGCAACGCTGGGCGAACTCGATCCCGATTCCTGAACCGGACCAACGCCATGCCTCCCCAGCGAGGCATGGTTGTGCTATAACGCGCATTTCGCCAGGGAGTTGGTTAACGTGTGCGTGCGTTCTGTTTTCGTATTCATTGCGGTGTCGAGTTCGACATGGGCGTGGTCAGCCCCGCTGGTTCAACCCAACCCCACCGTGGTTCCCCACGATCAGCCCTATTACACCTCGGACATCCGCAATACCCGCCTGATCTATACCCGTGACAACCAACCCTTCGCCGAACGGGTGGCGGCACTGCAAACCCAGCTACAACCCGATTACGAGGCATCGTTCGGCTACCAGATGAGCGAGCCGCTCTTTGTCGGCCTGATGTCCGAACACAACCAGATTGCCAACGGCTTCGCGACGCCGTTCCCGGTGAACCGCCAGATCAACTACGTCGGCGGCACCCTGCTCGCTGACGAGTTCGCCACCACGTCCTGGCTCGACACGCTGATTTATCACGAGACCGCCCATAATTACCAGATCAATCCCCGCAACAATCCTGTATCCAGCACTCTGTACCGCATCCTCGGCATGGGGTCCCTGGTCACACCGGTGGTGCCGGCCATTACCCCCAATCTGTTTGAGGCCTCGTTCCTGCTGGAAGGCAACGCCGTGTTGAACGAGTCCCGTCATGGCAACGGTGGCCGCCTGTACAATGGCCATCTGAAAGCCATGACCCTGCTGCAGGCCCGGGCTGGCCAGCTTACCCCAGCCCTGCTGTATAACCGGCCGCTGCGTTTTCCCTATGGCCAAGCGCCTTACGTGTTCGGCGGCCATTATCAGTACTACCTGGCCAGCCGGTACGGCATCGACCGCACCAACCGATATTTTTTCAACCGCTCGTCCTACTGGTACTGGCCGCTGCTGGTGAATGCCCCCACCCGGGACAGTTTCGGAGAAAATTTTGACTCCCTGCTGCAACAATGGACACAACAACTGGCCACCGAGGCCAGCGAACTGGTCGAAGCCACGGGAGAACTCATCGCCACCTCCCAGTACTACAGGCCACTGAACCGTAACGACAGCGAGGTGTTCTTTCTCACCAACGAGACCGGCGTGCGGGCACCTGAGCTGGTACGGCTGGACCGACAACACCGCCGGGTGACCCGGGAACGGCTGGCCTATCCGCCAGGCAAGCTGGTGGAGAAGAACCGGGAGCTATTTTCGGTGGCCGGACGCCACACCTCCCCCTGGCGGATTCACCAGGGGCTTTACGACGACAGCGCGCTGGTTGTCGACGGCACCGAAGGCCGTGTCCTTCAGGGCTACCTGTCGGACGGACGCCCGGTCTACTTTGACGTGGCCTCGTCCTTCAGCGAGCCTCAGCTGTATGTCGGTGACCAGTTCTATCGGGAAGTGAACTCTTCGGTTCTGATCGGCAGCGACGATGCACTCTACTACTTCGTACAGGATGGCCGGCAGCGCACCCTCTATCGCAACGACACCGCCCTGTTCGGCCTCGACACCTACTATGCGCGGGTGGTCGACGTGGATTCCCGGGGCCGCATCTACGTCATCAGTAACACCGAACACGGTTCCGGGCTGTTCCGCGCTGACGGCGACACCCTGGCACGGGTGCTGGCGGCGGATAACATCGTGGATGCCCGCCTGGTGAACGATGACATCGTGCTGACGGCGGCGGTGAGCGCCGAGAACTACTACTACACCCTTCAGCCCCTGCAACCGGCGGCGGAATCCCCTTTCTCGCCACGCCTGTTTTGGGATCAGCCGGAACCAGAGCCGGCCGCCGCCCCCCAGGCCCCGGCCACTCGACTCGATGCCGGGGCGCCGCTGCTGGCGGATCAGAACCGCTACAACGCGCTGGGCAATCTGCGCTACCAGGGCACCGATGTCGTACTGTCGACCGCCGTGACCACCATGCGCAATGGCGAAGACGAGTCCCACTGGCTGTACTCGGTTTCGGCGCAGTTTGCCGATCCGTTGACGCAGAATCGGTTCAATGTCTTCGCCCTGCGGGACAGCGATCTGTCCCACCTTGCGGGCATTGGTTACAGCAACAGCCAGTATTTCGTGCTGGCCGGTGTTCAGGCCTTTGGCGTAGTGAGTGAACAGCTCGACAACCTGGAGATTCCTGACCAGTCGCGGGATTTTGGTCTCAGTGCAGAACTGCGCCTGCCATTGCTGCAACGCGGCTACTGGTATGGCGAACTGGGTGGGTTTCGCTATCTGGATTACCGCAAACGGGAACGGGAACCTTTAGGCGGCCAGGCGTTGTTGCGCCGGCAGACCTGGTTTGGTCACAGCTTGCAGCCAAACAGTCGTTTCGAACTGGAAGGCTTTGGCCTGGATGACCGCGGCGACACCGTGTCCGGTGGTGGCGCACAACTGGCCACGGACTTTCCCTGGCAGTTTTATGGTGGCGTTAGCGGTCGCTATGCACGCAGTGACGTGGAGCGCGCAACCCAGCTGGACCGACGCGGTGTCAACCTGGAAAACACACCCCAGGTACTCAATAACGACCCCAGCATTCTGGTGATTCCGGGCTTGGTTGACTCCACCTACGCCCGCGAAGCCGCCTATGGCGAGATCCGGCTCACCAAAGTCATGGATCTGGACGCCTATGCCTTCCGGTTCCCCCTCTCATTGCGGCGAGAGGCGCTGTCACTGCGCTACCGGCACGTCAACGTCAATGGCGCCACCCGCGGCGGCGACGTGGCGTTCGACCAGTATGGCCTGGGGCTGACCCTGGATCTGGTGGTCTTCAACATCGCACCAATCCAGTTGACGGTAGAATACGTTCGCAGCGATGCCACCCCTATGACCGATGAGGACAGCGTCAACGCCACCCTAGCCTTCGGGTTCTGACCGGCATTGAAGTTTCTGCCATAAAAAAACCCCGCTAACGCGGGGTTTTTTTATGAACGCAATCGGACCGGACTTACAGGCCCTCAGCGTTCTCGCTCAGGTACTTGGCAACACCTTCCGGAGAGGCGTCCATACCCTTGTCGCCTTTGTTCCAGCCAGCCGGGCACACTTCGCCGTGCTCTTCGTGGAACTGCAGGGCGTCAACCAGACGAACCAGCTCGTCGATGTTACGGCCCAGCGGCAGATCGTTAACGATCTGGGAACGAACCACACCTTCCTTGTCGATCAGGAACGCGCCACGGAACGCCATGCCACCTTCAGACTCAACGTCGTAAGCCTTGCAGATGTCGTGGTTCATGTCGGCAGCCATGGTGTAGGTCACTTTGCCGATACCGCCTTCGTTTTCAGGGGTATTGCGCCAGGCGTTGTGGGTAAAGTGGGAGTCGATGGACACGCTGATCACCTCAACGCCACGCTCACGCAGGGCGTCCATGCGGTGGTTCAGAGCGATCAGCTCAGACGGACACACGAAAGTGAAGTCCAGCGGATAGAAGAAGATGATGGCTGGCTTGCCCTTGATGGAATCCGCCAGGTTGAATTCGTCTACGATGGTACCGTCGCCGAGGACAGCCGGAACGGTGAAGTCAGGAGCAGGTTTGCCTACGAGTACGGCCATGATTCAATCTCCGTTTGGTGTGTGGTTGCGGTTGGCGCCCGACCAGCAATCGGGCTAAAAAATCTGGGCATCGGTTGATATGTGGCTGAATCAGCCTATTTCAACCCGATGCAGGGAACTATACACAGCCGGCGATAACACCTCCACGCCCGATTGCCGGAAATTGGCTCAGCAGGCCGTCCAGCGAGGCCATTGGTCCGATTCATCGCTATTCAGATTCACCACTATTCAGATTCAAGACTGTGGAGAGCTGCCGGTTAAAGGTTGATGCGGTTCGCTTTGCTCACCGGCATCCTACGTGACTACGCAGACCGATGGGTTAATTGGAAGGCTCACCGAGAAAGGAGCGAAGAGAAAGGGGTGAAGAGAAAGGCGATGAAGCGGCATGCAATAAAAAAGCCTCGCCGGAGTCGTAGCGAGGCTTTCATTAATGCCGAATCATGGTCAGCGGCACTGGCACGGGGCTGCCAGTGCCAAGGCGGGATTTACCAGTAAATCCCGCGCATGATGGCAGCAAAGGCGACCTGCTCGGTGGACACCTTGGGCTTTTCGCTGGACTTGGTGCCAGCGGCCGCTGCGGAATCCGGGAACATCCGGTAGCCGGTGTTCATGACGATCTCACCCATCTTCGGCGCCAGTGCGTGCAGCACCTGGGCGAAGATACCCAGCCGGGTGGCAATCCGCTTGGGCCGGTAGACGATGGCGTCCGCCACCATCTGGGCCGCCTCGTCCGTGCTCAGTGTGGGCACCGAGTCGTAGATCTTGGTGGGCGCGATCATGGGCGTTCTCACCAACGGCATGTTGATGGTGGTGAAGGTGACGTTACGATCCGACCATTCGGCGGCGGCGCAGCGACTGAAGGCGTCCAGCGCGGACTTGGAGGCCACGTAGGACGAGAACCGCGGTGCGTTGGTCAACACCCCGATGGACGAAATGTTCACCACGTGGCCGCGACGCTGTTCCAGCATGCTGGGCGCGAAGCCCATGATCAGACGCACTGCGCCAAAGTAGTTGAGCTGCATGGTGCGCTCGAAATCGTGGAAGCGGTCAAACGACAGCGCCAGGGAGCGACGAATGGAGCGACCGGCGTTGTTCACCAGTACGTCCACCTGACCGTGGTTATCCAGCACGGTTTTCACAAAGCGGTCACAGTCTTCCATGTCGGCGAAGTCGCACTGGTAGGCGTGCACATTGCCACCCCGCTCTTCCAGATCCGCCGCAACCTCGTCCAGGGTTTCCTTGGTACGGGCGCCGATGACCAGGATGGCGCCGGCATCCGCCAGCTTCTGCGCGGTGGCCAGGCCGATACCGGACGTGGCGCCGGTGACGACGCACACCTTGCCCTCGACAGTGCCCTTGAGGGTGCGGTCCTTGAACAGATCCGGATCCAGGTTACGCTCCCAGAAATCCCAGATCACCGGCGCATAGTCTTCCAGGCGCGGCAATTCGATACCGGAATCCTTCAGCACCCGCTC
This sequence comes from Marinobacter sp., assembly GCA_041594735.1. GTDB lineage: Bacteria > Pseudomonadota > Gammaproteobacteria > Pseudomonadales > Oleiphilaceae > Marinobacter. The sequence goes on along the minus strand of JBFHLR010000140.1, from coordinate 445 downwards.
GGTTTCGCGCGCGTCGAAACGGGTCGGATAGTTCAGGAAAGACATGACGGAGGGCGGAATGCCCAAATCGTCGAGCACCGCGTTGGTCAAACGCTGCACCGGCGGCAGGCTCTTGAGGCTCTGGCGGATGAATGGGGGAATGAAGCCGAACATGCGGGAGTCAATGCGCATGGCCATGCGGGGGGCGTGGCCGGCATCGGAAAAGATGTTCAGCACCTCACCCACTTTGTTGGGCTCCGGGTCCACCAGGTGGAAACAGTTGCCATCCTCGCCCTTGGTGTGGGCAATGTGATCCATGGCATCCACCACATAGTCCACCGGTACGATGTTCAGGCGGCCGCCCTCAATACCGATGGTGGGCACCCACTGAGGCAATGCGTGGCGGATTTTCTGGATCATCTTGAAGAAGTAATAGGGGCCATCGACCTTGTCCATCTCACCGGTC
>JBFHLR010000139.1:0-7256 GCA_041594735.1 Marinobacter sp. | reverse complement strand
AATGACTTTCGTCGGCCAACGTTAGCGCTCACCGGCGTGGCGCCTACTATACCAGCCTTGCCCGGCGTGATACGTTTCAAACGCCGGGAAAAATATTACGACTGCGCCACATCGTGTTCATTCCTTACATGAAAGAACTCTTAAAGTTACGAAAATGCTTTAATAATCAGGATATTACGTAACGTGCACTTTCGTTTTCCTGTGTAACCGAGTGAATCGGCCACAAGGACGCCAGCACAACCGGCAGGCGGCGCCCAATTGCGGCACCGGTATCCACTACCTGACCGGTCCGGCCGCTTTTCGCTTCCCGCTGGATAATCCCGGCGACCAACCGAGGCACCGGCTCCTTGTGGTGGAAGGGATAGAAAGCGAAGAGGTGGCAAGCTGGCTCCAGCAGTTCCCCGACCTTTACGGTCAGAGTTATTACTGGAGCCGGCCGGTCAGCGTTGAGCAGTTATCAGAGCGTAATCCTTGAGATCCAGCTCCTCCATCTGGCGGGCGTACTGGGTCGCAAAGCCGGGGAACATGGTGGCATTGAAGCCGTCCTCGGTGAGATACCAGCTCTTACAACCGGAATTCCAGTTGGTTTTCGCCAGTCGCCGCTGGATATCGGCATTGTAGACCTGCTGGGCGCGGTCTCGTACCGCCAGCGCTTTCAGGTTCTTGTCGAGAATGGTCCGCACCCCCTTGACGATGTAATCAATCTGGGACTCCATGTACACCAGCGCCGAGTTGTGGCCTGGGCCGGAGTTAGGTCCGAACGTCAGGAACAGGTTGGGATAGCCGGCCACGTTGATGCTCTTGTAGGCCTGGGCACCCCGCTGCCAATCCTCAGCCAGCAGCCGGCCGCCACTGCCCCGCACCGGAAACGGCGTGCCCGAGTGACTGACATCGAAGCCAGTGGCGAACACGATGCAGTCAAACTGATGCTCAATGCCCTCCACGGTACGGATGCCGTTCCTGGACAACCGCGCTATGGGCCAGGTGATGAGCTTGCAGTTGGGCTCTTGCAGCGCCGGATAATAGTCGTTAGACACCAGAATCCGCTTACAGCCGATACGGTAGTTCGGGGTCAGCTGGCGACGCAGCCACCGATCCTTGACCTGCCGTTTCAGGTGCCAGCGCCCCAGGCGCTCGGCGACCGTGGTCATGGGGGAATTCCAGATCACCGCCAGGGCCATCGACTCATGGGCCAGGTAGAGGCCCTTGCGCAGCGCGCTCTGGCTCGCCGGCAGTTGACGGAACAGTGCTTTCTGCCAGTTTGGGGTCTGAAAATCCGGGCGGGGCATGACCCAGGCCGGCGTGCGCTGGAACACCGTCAGCTTGTCGACGTCCTTGACCAACTCCGGAACGATCTGGACGGCGCTGGCACCGGTGCCGATCACCCCGACTTTCTTGCCCCGGAAATCGTAGTCGTGATCCCAGGCCGCGCTGTGGATCTTGTGGCCCTGAAACTCGTCAATGCCGGTGATGGCGGGGAAGCTGGCGTTGGACAGCGGCCCCTGGGCCATCACCGCCGCACGGCCGCTGAACACCTCACCACCCTCGGTGGTGGCATGCCACAGGCCCTGGTCATCGTCGTAGGCCAGATCGGTGACGTTCTGGTTGAAACGGATGTACTTGCCGAGCTCGAACCGCGCCACCATGGCCTTGATGTACTGAAGGATTTCGGCACTGCCGGAAAAGCTCCTTGACCAGTCCGGATTCTGGTCGAACGAATAGGAATAGAGGTTCGAGGGGATGTCACAGGCCGCGCCGGGATAGGTGTTATCGCGCCAGGTGCCGCCCACTTCGCTGGCCCGTTCCAGAATGACGATGTCCTTGATGCCGGCCTGCTGCAGCCGGATGGCGGTGCCGAGACCGGCAAAACCTGCGCCGACAATCAACACGGTGCTGGGACGGCGCTGTTTCGGCGCGCCCAGGCTCCCGGTCTTCGCGGCGTTGGCACGCTTACCGCTGTTACGCTTGGTGGTCGCGTTGGTCATAGCTACTTCTCACTGTCTCTTGATAACGGCGCACCGGCCCGCCAGCCCATGGCGGCGTCCGGTGCATCGGTTCGTCGGGGACCGGCTCAGGCGGTCGGTTTGTAAGTCAGTTCCCTGACCCAACTCGGGACCGCCGGCAACGCCTTGCGCGGAATGTAGCTGGTCGCCTTCACGATGGCGTCCACCGGCTTGTGGTACAGCCGGTTGTTACGGTCCACCACCCAGCGACTGTGGAATTTGATGATCTGGAACCAGGGGTTACGGCGACCGTCCTCGGTACGCCCACCGATCTTCTCGAACTTGCGCATGCACTCGTAGAGCTTTTCTTCCGACAGCCCCATGGCCACCACGTTGTCCCGCATCTTGTTCAGCAGCGGAAAGTAGGAGGCAATCCCCAGAATCAGCCGCGGGTCCATCAGCCGGGCGGCCATCTGCACCATCTTGATGTACGTGGCACCGTGGCCCTGCATCTCCATCACGGTAAAGCCCACGCCCAGGTGACGGGACTCGTCGTCATTGATCTTCTCAAAGGCGGCATGGCAGACCGGGTCTTCCACGGTATCCAGCAGGAATTTGCACAGGGCGCCGTCCAGGGCGATCTCCAGCATCGGCACCACGGTGCCGAGCACGTACACCGGCATCTCGTCGCTGTAGCGATCGAGCCACTCGATCACCAGACGCAGGTTGATGTTGGGTTCCGGCAGCTCGTCCCCTTCCAACATGCCCCAGCGCTTCATCAGTGCCATCTCGGCGTTGGCGTGACGCTGCTCTTCGGCATGAAAATAGGCGTACAGCTGTCGCAGGGTGTCGGTGGGGGCCTTCTTCGCCATGGCAGCGAAGGCGCGGGCACCCACGTGCTCGATCCACATCAGGTCCGCCATGAACTCCTTCAGTTTCGGCCATTGTTCTTCCGTGATCAGGTCCGCGCCCGGCGCGTCCCAGTCGATATCCGACAGGGCCCACTGGGTGTTCTTCACTTTCTCGAGCATTTTGTCGAGGTCGATCTTAGCCATAACTTACTCCTTGGGCCGGTTGAATCAGTGCAGGCGACTGGCGCCAAAACGGTTAATCAGTCCCGTACCCGCGGCATAAGTACGCGGAATCAGACGCTTGGCGCGCCAGATCATGCGAGCATCGAATTGGGGCATGACGTACAGATCACCCCGGTCGAGGGCATTGAGGGCATCCCGGGCCACCCGTGACGCAGACATGCCAAAGCGGTCCATCAACCGGTCGAACAGCTTGGAGGATTCGCCGACAATGCGACCGTTGGCATTGATGTTGGTTTTGACCAGGGTCGGACAAAGCGCGGTGACGGTCACGCCGGTACCCGCCAACTCAGCCGACAGGGTCTCGCTCAGCGCCAAAGCGCCGGCCTTGGTGACGTTGTAGGGCCCCATCAACGGGGCTGCGGAAAAGCTGGCGGTGGAGGCCACGTTGATGATCCCGCCCCGGCCCAGCTTTCTCAGCCGTGGCGCGAACACGTGGCAACCGTGGATCACGCCCCACAGATTGATGCCCAGGGTCCACTGCCAGTCACTGATGGCGGTTTCGCCAATGGGCTTACCGCCAATACCGACGCCGGCGTTGTTGATCACCAGATCCACCGGTGCCGGCAGCAGCTCCTCGGCCTTGGCGGCCAGCGCCTCCACCTCGGCCAGGTCACTGACGTCGCAGCGCCAGGCCCAGGCCCGGCCACCGGCCTGTTCAATCAGCCCGACGGTCTCCTGGGCCGATGCCAGATTAATATCGGAGCACAACACCACGCCGCCACGCTGGGCGATTTCCAGGGCGAAGGCTCGGCCGATACCGCTGCCGGCACCGGTGACCACCGCAGTGGCGGCAGCGCTGTTCTTTTTGCGCGAACGAATTGCAAGCATAGTGAACCTGTCTTCTATGAATCGTAGAATGCTTGCTTTACACTAATTCGAATGCTTGTTCGGATTCAATTCGGAAAAAATATGGCCAGAGTTCCCCGTCAGAAACGCGCCAAAGAGACCGTCAACGCCATTATCGAGGCCGGCTTCATCGCCATGGCCGAGCACGGCCCGGCATCAACGACCACGCGGCAAATAGCTGATATTGCAGGAGTTGGCGTCGGTTCTCTGTACGAATACTTCGACAACAAGGAGCAGATCTTTCAGGTGATGGCGGAGCGCTTCGTGGCCGACACCATCGCCCTGATCCAGCCGCTGGTGCCCACCCTTGTTCGGAAACCCATACGGGAAGCAGTGCGGGAACTGTTACAGAAATTCCGGGAATTTCTGCAGCAAAACGATGCACGCTACCTGGAGTGCGCCCGTCACGCCATGACATTGGGCTTCGAGGAACACCTGGAGCCGTTGGCGAAAGCGCTGCAAGAACTGGTGACCCAGTACCTGATGCACCACCCGGAAACCCTTAAGATCCGTAATATTCCCACCATGAGTTACATCATGATCAATGGGGGTATTTTTGCGGTGGTCAGACATTTGTCGGAGCCGGCGCCCCCCATCAGCTTCGACGAACTGGTGGAGGGGCTGGCCGATATGATTGGTCATTACACGGAGCAGGAAATCGCCCTGGTCGAACGCCAGGGCATGGAATCACGCTGATCGCGATGGCTCGGACGGCGCTAAACTTCGATGAAGGTCGGCCCGAAACCGTAACTCCACAACAGCACCGACCCGACCCGGGTGGACACCAGGATCACCAACGCCACCGCCAGCAAGGAGCCGGCGTACATGATGGCCTGATCCTTGGGGATCTGCATGACGATGGGCAGCCCGTCGTACAGCAACCAGGCGCCGTAACAGGCGGCGCCGAGGAACACCAGGGCGTTGAACCAGGGCACCGGGTACAACAGCGCAAAGCCCGCCAGGAACAGCGGGGTGCAGGAATAGGCCGCCAGGGCAATGCCGTTGGCGGCGTTGTGTTCTTCATGGGCACCGTAGGTCCGTGCCATCCAGTTGATGGCATAGCCCAGGGCAAAGACCCCCACCAGCATGGCCAGATAGGTGAGCACGCTCAGCTGCAGCGCACTCATTTCAGTGAGTTTGAGCGTACGCTCGCCCACGCTCCAGCCGAAGTGGGCGGTGGAAATGTACGCACAGACCGGCCCAATGGCCGCCAATAGCAGGACATAGGCCACATAGACCCTGGCCGGTGTCTCATGTTCTTTTCGGATAGAAGCCCACTCGTCGTCTGGGTGGGTAAACAGACCAAACGCATGACTCAGAAGCATCGCCGTTTCCCTCTTGTTGTAATACGTCTTTCAATACGCCTCACATTCAAGTTAGATCAGATCCGGCAAAAGCTCCAGTGACTCAGGCCAACCTGGGGTCGGTCGCCCTGACCACCTCACGATCGCGATGACGGTCGCGGAACGCCAACAGGGATGCCTTGGCCGCCCCCGCCAGCAACTCCCGGAAGTCGAGCCAGTCCACCAGGCAATACAGACAGATAGCCGGGTAGTTCCAGTCGGCAAAGCGGTGCTCGGCGATCAACGCCGCCAGCGCCGTGAGGGTCTTCTCCACCCGCTCCCATTGCAGGCGGTAGAACAGGGCGTCCTGGTGGATATCGAGCCCGCTGCGCTTGGATAACAACAGGGTGACGAACGAATCGTTGGCGGCGTCGATCAGGGTGAGCTGGTTTTCCTGATCCCAGTCCAGAGTTGGCACATCGAACTTGGCCATCAGATAGCGGGCGATGACCCGGGAATCGTACAGCGTCTGGCTGTCATCGATCAGCATCGGAATCTTCAGCGCCGGGTTCTGTCGGCGCAGCTCATCGCGGTCGGCGCCGTAGATATCCAGGTGGTCGAATTCATAGGGACGATCCGCCAGCAGCAGGCGGATACGGCGAACATAAGGGGAGGTGGTGGAGCCGATCAGTTTCATGGTGGTTCCCTGGTCATTGGAGGTTCGCGCATGACGGCAAACCGTGAGCATGCCCGCGCTCCGGTCATCATGCCTCAGTGGCTGTTCAATTGGCGCAGCAGCGGCTCAGCCTCGGTGTAATCGTAGCCATGGGCCTCCGCCACCTGCCTATGGGTCACCTTGCCAGCGCACACGTTCAGCCCGGCCCGCAGATGGGCGTCCGCCAGCAGCGCGGGCACCGGCCCCTGGTCCGCCAGCGCCACTATGAACGGCAACGTGACGTTGCTCAGGGCCTGGCTGGAGGTGCGCGCCACCGCGCCGGGCATGTTGGCGACGCAGTAATGCACCACGCCCTCTTCCACATAGGTGGGATCGGTGTGGGTGGTGGGCCGGGACGTCTCGACACAGCCACCCTGGTCGATGGCCACATCCACCACCACACTGCCATTGGCCATCTGCCGGAGCATGTCCCGGGTCACCAGCTTCGGTGCCGAGGCACCGGGAATCAGCACCGCCCCGATCACCAGGTCCGACTGGATCACCGACTGCTCCAGGGCGTCCCGGGTCGAGAACAGGGTACGAATGCGATTGCCATAACGACGATCGAGTGCACGCAGCACCTCGAGATTCCGGTCCAGCGCGGTGACACTGGCGCCCAGCCCGACCGCCATGGCCACCGCATTCTGGCCCACCACACCACCGCCAATTACCGTCACCCGGGCTGGCTCGACACCGGGGACCCCACCCAGCAACACGCCCCGCCCGCCCATGGATTTTTCCAGGCAGCGGGCACCGGCCTGCACCGACATCCGTCCCGCCACCTCCGACATCGGCGCCAGCAATGGCAAGTGGCCGTGGGCATCGGTGACGGTTTCATAGGCGATGCAGACAGCACCGGAGGCCAGCAGGTCGGCGGTCTGGGGGCGGTCGGGGGCCAGGTGCAGGTAGGTGAACAGGGTGTGGTGCGGCGTCAGCATCGACCGTTCCGCCGCTTGCGGTTCTTTCACCTTGACGATCAGCTGTGCTTGCGCGAACACCTCCCGGGCCGAGGCGACAACCTGCGCGCCGGCATCACCGTAGTCGGCATCGGAATAGCCGATACCCGCCCCGGCCTGGCTTTCCACCAGCAGCCGGTGGCCATGGCCTGCCAGCTCGCGCACCGCCGCCGGCGGCAAGCCGACCCGATACTCGTGATTTTTGATTTCCTTGGGAACGCCAATGATCATACTGCCCGCCGCGCCGTGACATGCATTCGGCCTTCCGGGAATCCCGAAGGCACTTCTTTAGTTCAGCAGACACACACCGATCCGACAACCTCGCCGCCAGCCAGCCATGACCACGCGGCCAACACACCCGGGCCTGACAAACCACCCAGACCGATTACACTTAGGGAGCTTCAGGAACCCAAGGAGTT
>JBFHLR010000138.1:0-7307 GCA_041594735.1 Marinobacter sp. | reverse complement strand
TACCGCGCCCCGGTTCCTGCTGCGCACCCCCTACGATCCGGTCGAGAATCCGGTGCGCAGTTTCAATTACAAGGAAGACGTCAGCGCGGACCACGAGCATTACCTGTGGGGCAACACCGCCTACCTGTTGGCCACCCGGCTAACCGACAGTTTCGCCAAGTACCGCTGGTGTCCCAACATCATCGGCCCCCAGAGCGGGGGGGCGGTGGAAGACCTGCCGGTGCACCTGTTCGAATCGTTCGGCCAGCTGGAAGCGAAAATTCCCACCGAGGTGCTGATCACCGACCGTCGTGAATACGAAATGGCGGACGAGGGCTTCATCGCCCTGACCATGCGCAAGGGCAGCGACAACGCGGCATTCTTTTCCGCCAACTCGGTGCAGAAGCCCAAGCAGTTTCCCAACACCAAGGACGGCAAGGAAGCAGAGACCAACTACAAGCTCGGCACCCAGTTGCCCTACATGATGATCGTCAACCGCCTGGCCCACTACATCAAGGTGCTGCAGCGGGAGCAGATCGGTTCCTGGAAGGAACGTCAGGATCTGGAGCGGGAGCTGAATACCTGGATTCGCCAATACGTGGCCGACCAGGAAAACCCTCCGGCGGACGTGCGCAGCCGCCGTCCGCTGCGGGCGGCGCAGGTGACCGTCTCCGATGTGGAGGGTGATCCGGGCTGGTACCAGGTCTCGCTGGCGGTACGCCCGCACTTCAAGTACATGGGAGCCAACTTCGAGCTGTCACTGGTCGGTCGTCTCGACAAGGAGTAAGCCGTGTTCAGGCACACCGCATCGGGCGGTGTTCAGACCATGGCCGGCAGCCTGTTCGAACGACTGGAGCAGGCGGCCGATCCGGGCATGGGTGAGGTGACCCATGTGGTGGAATCCATCAAGCGCCATCTGGTGCGGCTGCTGAATGCCCATCCGGGCAACAGCGCCAGCGCACCGGAGCTGGGCCTGCTGGATTTCAACGATGCCACCCTCGGGACCCAGGATCTGAACATCCGCATCCGCAGTGCAATCCGCACCTGCATCGAACGCTTCGAGCCCCGGGTTAACCGGGTCGATGTGGTCGCTCTGCCTCAGGGGCCGGATCCGTTGCAACTGCGGTTCCAGGTGACGGTCTATCTGCGCGTGGGCTCTGTCGACGAAAAGACCACCATTGACCTGCTGTTGGACGACAAACGCTATTACCGCGTGGTGTAACGTCGTGAAGCTGAACCGATTTTATCGCGATGAACTGAGCTTCCTGCGGCTGCAGGGGCGGGAGTTCGCCGAGGCACACCCTCAGCTTACCCGCTTCCTGTCGGAGCAGAGCACCGATCCGGACGTGGAACGGCTGCTGGAAGGCTTTGCGTTCCTGACCGGCAAGTTGCGGGAAAAGGTCGAGGACGAGTTTCCCGAGCTGACCCACTCGCTGCTCAACATGCTGTGGCCCAATTACCTGCGGCCGGTGCCCAGTTGCACCATCATGCGCTTCGATCCGCAGCTGCACGCCATCAGTGGCGGCCAGCGGGTGCCGCGGCATACCGAGATCAAGAGTCGTCCGGTGGGGGAGGCGGGCCGTCAGACCCAGTGTCGCTTCCGCACCTGCCGCGATGTGGCGGTGTATCCGCTCAGTGTCGCCGACGCCGGCGCCGAGCATTCCCGTGAGGTGTCGGTGGTCACCGTCGATCTGGCGCTGCACACCGACCAGCCGCTGCCGGCCCTTGGCCTCGACCGGCTGCGCTTTTATCTGGGGGGCGACAGCCACACTGGTCAGACCCTGTACCTGTGGCTGAATCATTATCTGCAGGCCATCGAACTGGAACTGGCGGACCGGGTGGTGTCGATTCCCACCCGCTGTTTGCAGCCGGTGGGCTTTGCCAGTGACGAGGCCTTGCTGCCCTATCCCAAGAATGCCTACCCCGGCTACCGCATCCTGCAGGAATACCTGAGCTTTCCGGAGGCGTTCCGGTTTGTCGACGTAGCCGGGCTGGCGGGGCGGTTGCCGGCGATGTCGGTGGATGAGGTGCGGCTGCGGTTCCGCTTCAACCGCATCTTGCCGCCGGAGGCCAAGGTGCGGGCCGAGCATTTCCAGCTGTACTGCACGCCGGCGGTCAACCTGTTCAGTCACGAGGCGGACCCGGTGGACCTGAATGGACGGCAGACCGAATACCGGATCTCCCCGTCCAGCCGTGCCCCCGACCAATTCGAAGTGTTCAGTGTCGATCAGGTCGAGGGCTGGCTGGAAGGCCATTCCGGTCGCGGCGAGTCCCGGCTGTACACCGCGTTTGAGTCGTTCCAGCATGAGGTGGAACGGGACCAGGGGCGCACCGCGCTGTATTTCCGCACCCGGGTGCGGGAGAGCGTACGGGGGGATGGCTTTGATCACGACATTGCCTTCGTACGCGGCGACGAACGCGCCTGCCTCAACCTGCACGAGGCGGTGTCGCTGACCCTGACCTGCACCAATCGCCAGTTGCCAGACCAGCTGGCGGTGGGGGAGGTCTGCATGGCCACCGAATCCACGCCGGCCTTTGCCACCTTTCATAACGTCACCCGGCCCACCGCCACGCTCCGGCCGACGCTGGACGGCAGTCTGTTGTGGACTCTGATCTCCAACCTGTCGCTCAATTACCTGTCGTTGCTGGAGGAGGACGCCCTGCGCACGGTGTTGCGGGTGTACGACTTCCGGGCCCTGGTGGACCGGCAGGCCGAGCGGGTGTCGCAGAAGCGGCTGGCGGCGATCCGGGGTATCGACACCAAGCCAGTGGACCGCATGGTGCGGGGCCTGCCGGTGCGGGGGATTCAATCGGTGCTGAAACTGGACCAACAAGGGTTCGCCTCGGAAGGCGATCTCTACCTGTTCGGCACGGTGTTGAGCCAGTTCTTCTCGCTCTACGCCAGCATCAACGCCTTTCACCTGCTGGAAGTGGTGAATACGGAAAACCAGGAACGGTACACATGGACGTTACAGCAAGGGCAGCAGCCGCTGATGTAGCCGAATTGCAGCCCGTTCTAGGCAATGCGAGGCGCTACAACTTCTTTCAGCTGGTGGACCTGATCCATCGTCACCACGGTGACGATCTGGAGCGCGGCACCGACCAGCAGCCGAGCCAGGAGCGCATCCGCTTCTCGGCTTCGGCGGGCCTGGGTTTCCCGGGCAGCGACGTGGTGTCGGCACTGTCGCCGGAACACGAGCATGCTCCCTATCAGATGGAAGTGAGCTTTCTCGGCCTGCACGGCTCGCAGTCGCCGTTGCCGGGGTATTACCTGGAGGATCTGGCCTGGGAATCCGGTCAGCAGACCGGTATCCGCCGGCATTTCCTCGACTTCTTCAATCACCGGCTGCTGACCCTGTTCCACCGCAGCTGGCGTAAGTACCGCTACTACGTGCGCTTTCAGGCCGGTGCCAGTGACGGTTTTTCCGAGCTGGTGTTTGCCCTGGTCGGGCTGGGGGATCGCCAGTTGCGGGGTGAAACGCCCATCAACTGGTCGAAAATGCTCGCCTACGCCGGGCTGATGGCGGGGCGCAGCCGATCACCGGAGGTGGTCAGCGGCATTGTTGCCCACTGCTTCGACCTGGAGCGGGTTGAAATCGAGCAGTGGGTGCTGCGCAAGGTCGACATTCCCGGGGACCAGCAAACCCGCCTGGGAGTCAGCAATGCCGTTTTGGGGGAGAGTACGCTGATCGGCAGTTCCATCCGGGATCGCAGCGGCAAGTTCGTGATACGGCTGTGGAACCTGAGCAAGGAACGGTTCGCCGATTTCCTGCCCAACGGTCGCGACCACCAACGGCTGATCAAGCTGGTGGAGTTCGCCACCCGGGACCAGCTCGCCTACGACCTGGAGCTGATGATGCGGCCCCAGGATGTACGGCCGTTGCAACTGGGGCAGGGCGTGCGTCTGGGCTGGAACTCCTTTGTTGATCCGGATGCCATAGCCGGCGGCGGCGAGCGCGCCGCTGTCCGCATCCAGATACGCCGCTAACGCTCACTCAGGCAAAGGATAACTGTTATGGACAAGCAACAGATGCCCCGGCTGCAATTTCGCGTGACCAACGCCGCCGGTCCTGGCCGTGGGATCAGTCCGACGCACCAGTTCGGGATCAAGGGCGGCTCCATTGGGTCGGCACGGCACGACAGCTGGCAGCTGTCGTCCCACCGCACCGGAGTGGCTGCCGGGCATGCCGAGGTGCGCCTGATCGATGGCAGTTTTTGCCTGATCGACCGCTGTGGCCGGACCTTCATCAATGGTGCCCGGCATCCGGTCGGTCGCGGTCGTCGGGCCCGGTTGCAGGACGGCGACGAGATCAGCATCGGCCGCTACCAGCTGCGAGCGGAACTGAGCGGCCCGGTCGCCCGCCCGGACCTGGACATTGAGTCCGGCGCATCCGCCGATGACCGCCTGGTGGGTGGTGACGAGGGCGAGCTGTGGCGTGGGGGCGATGCCGATGCCGTCGCGAGTGGCCCGAAGGACCCGCTGGGAGAACTGCACCGCGGCCCGTCTGAGCCGGTGAGCAGCGATCCGCTGGCCGATTTCGGGGGCGTGCCGGGAGCAGCAATTGCGCCGGAACCGCACCGGATTCTGGCCAGTCCGAGCCACTGGCAGGCCAAGGCCGTGACCGTAACCGATGAATACCGCGACAACCGGGACGTGGCCCTGGGCTTACCGGTGCAGCAAGGAGACTTGGACAGGATGTCGAAACAATCCCTAGATCAACCCTTGAATCAACCCGCGAATCAATCCCCAAACCAGGCTCCGAGCCGGCACGCCGGGGAATCTGCTGCGGACCAGCAGAGTCGCCGCCATATCAGCGGTGCACCGTTGCTCAGGGGCATGGCGAGCGAGCTGGAGTTTGCCGACAGTGACGACATGCGGCTGTTCCTGGAGGAAGCGGGACAGACCCTCAAAGCGACCATCGAGGGGCTGCTGGCGCTGCACCAGAATGAGGATCACCGTCACCGGGCCCTGCGCACCCGGCTGCAACCGATAGAGGACAACCCGCTGCGGCTGGGGCAACGCTATGGCGATACCGTGCAGACCCTGTTTGCCAGCCAGCGCAGTCCGGTGCATCTGTCGGCGCCGGCCGCGGTGCGGGAGAGCCTGGACAGCCTGCGGCAGCATCAGCACGCCACCCAGGCAGCCATTGCCGAAGCGTTGGAGGCGATTCTAGTGGCGTTGTCTCCGGAGGCGTTACTCAAGCGGTTCCACGGTTACCGTCGGGGGTTACGGACCGATGAAAACGAAGAGCAATGGGCCTGGCAGATGTACCAACACTATTACCGGGAGCTCAGCTCCAGTCGTCAGCAAGGTTTTGAACGCCTGTTTCGGGAGGTGTTCGAGCAGGCCTACGACCATCACCTGCGTCAACTGCAAAGGGAGAGCCTATCGTGACGTATTGCAAATGGAGTTTGCTGGTTGCCATCGTGCTGCTGGTCGGGTGCAGCACCCCCTACAACGCGGTGACCAAGACGGCGAAGGTATTGTGGGATCCGGACATCCCGGTCGGTTACCCGGAAGACCTGCCCAGCCAGGTGGACCTCACCATGCTGGCGGAGCCGGACGTGAACCCCAACGAGGCCCTGGCGCCGACCCCCATTGCCTTCCAGGTGATCGAGATGCGCGACAGTTCGCGGCTCATGGCGGCGGATTTCGACCAGCTGCTGAGCGATCTGGAGGCCTCCCTGGGGCGCAACTACATCGACCACAGCGACTACACCCTGGTGCCCGGTCAGTTCAAGTTCGTCGAACCCTTCGAGATCCACGAGGACACACGGTTTGTGGGCATTATTGCGTTTTATGCCTACCCCAACCTGTCCCAGTGGAAAAAAGTGGTCCGGGTCGATCCCATCGGCCAGCGCTATCACCTGCTGGTTAACCTGAGGGACCGGGAAGTGCACTTACGTGAATCGGAAGAATCCTGATGGCCATGAGCAACCGGGTGATCTGGAGTGACGGGCTGTTCATCAAGCCCCAGCATTTTCAGCAACAGCAACGCTATTTCGAGCACCAGATCTACGAACGGGGGCTGGCACTGTCGGACTATCTCTACGGTTTCGCCAGCCTGGAGCTGAACGCCGAATACCTGAGTTTCGGGCGCGTCGGGCTGGTGCGGGCCAGTGGCCTGTTCCCGGACGGTACCCGCTTCAGCCTGCCGCAGGATGATGTGATGCCGGAACCCCTGGAAATTCAGGAGGCCTCGGTGGCCAATCAGCTGGTGTACCTGGCCCTGCCGCTGGGTAGCGACAGCCTGGCCGAGGTCGAGTGGCCAGAGGCCGGTGTGGCCGGACGTTTCCGCGCCCAGAGCACGGAAATCCGCGACCTGCACTCCATCGACGGCGATGCCCACAGCATCGACGTGGCCAAGGTGGCGCCGCGGCTGCTGCTGGAACGCGACGATCGCAGTGCCTATGCCTGCCTCGCCATCGGCCGGATTCTGGAGAAGCGGCCCGATGGCAGCCTGGTGATGGACCCCCACTTCCTGCCCACCATGCTCAGTGTGCGGGCGGCGCCCCGGTTGCAACGGTTTGTCGGTGAGATGGCCGGGCTGATGCGGGAGCGGGCCCGCAACATCGCCGATCGGGTCGGTGCGCCGGGGCAGGGCGGGGTCGCGGACGTGGCGGATTTCATGCTGCTGCAGATGCTCAATCGGGTGCATCCCCATTTCATGCACCTGGCCCGCCTCCGGCAGCTGCACCCCGAACGGCTGTTCCAGGCCCTGCTGGCGGTCTGCGGAGAACTGGTCACCTTCACCGATGAGAGTCGGCTGCCCCAGGAGCACACGCCCTACGACCACGATCTGCCGGAAGCGTGCTTCGCCCCGCTGATGCAGGCCCTGCGCCAGGCCTTGAGCACGGTGCTGGAGCCCCGCGCGCTGTCGATCCAGCTGCAACAGCGTCAGTACGGCCTGACGGTGGCACCGATTCAGGATCGGCAGCTGATGGGTCAGGCCGAATTCATTCTGGCGGTGAAGGCCGACATGCCGCTGGACGACCTGCGCAAGCAGTTTATCCAGCAATGCAAGGTGGCCTCGGTGGAGAAAATCCGCGATCTCATCAGCCTGCAGTTGCCCGGAGTGCCGCTGGCGCCGTTGCCGGTGGCGCCCCGCCAGCTGCCCTATCACGCCGGTTTCATCTACTTCCGGCTGGACGAGCAAAGCCAGGCCTGGCAAATGCTGGATAACGCCAGCGGCTTCGCCTTTCACGTGGCGGGGGATTTCCCGGGTATGGAAATGCAATTCTGGGCGATCAGGAGCTAACCGATGGCAGAGGCACCGGTAATGGAAACCGCACACGAGCGCGGCAACGGCCAGCCGATCAGCGACCTG
>JBFHLR010000137.1:0-7336 GCA_041594735.1 Marinobacter sp. | reverse complement strand
TATGGATCTGTGCTTTGTGATTGGCTGGGTATCTCATCGCTACTCCCACGCTCGGCACGCGTTCAGCTCAAGTTCATTGCATTATACTCGTTCAGTCAACAGCCCGGGCACCCCGCCGCCCCAAACCGCTGACCGAGCCGGTCCGCCTCGCTGTCGTCGTTGCCACTACCACAACCCGGTGATTACGGTAACATCAGAACCAATCTGATGAGCCGCCGGATCGCGCAGAGACGAGACACTAGAGAGGCTCACGACAATAACCAAAATAAGGATATGCCCTTGAAACTGCTCAGCCCGGCAGACCAGCTGTTCCTATGGCTGGAGAAACGCCAGCAACCGATGCACGTGGGGGGACTGCAACTGTTCTCCTTTCCCGAAGACGCGCCGGACGACTATGTGGCGAAATTGGCCGATCAGCTGCGCCAACAGTCCCAGGTCACGGCACCGTTCGATCAGCGCCTGACCACCCGCCTCGGCCAGAGTTACTGGACCGAGGACACCCAGCTGGATCTGGAGCACCATTTCCGCTTCGAGGCACTGCCGACGCCGGGCCGGATCCGCGAGCTGCTGGCGTTTGTCTCCGCCGAGCACAGCCACCAGATGGACCGCGAACGGCCGCTGTGGGAATTTCATCTGATCGAGGGTCTGCAGGACCGTCAGTTTGCCGTCTACAGCAAGGTCCACCACGCCCTGGTGGATGGCGTCTCGGCCATGCGCATGGCCCAGCGGATGCTGTCAAATGATCCGACCGACCGCAACATGCCGCCGATCTGGGCCTTGCCGCCACGCACCCGGGAACACCGGCAGCGGCCGTCGGTAGTCAACAGCCTCAGTCATCTGCTGGGCGAGTCCGGCCGCCAGATCGGCACCGTACCCACGGTGGCCCGGGAGCTGCTGCGCACGGTCAATGAGGCGCGCAAGAACCCGGAGTACGATTCCCTCTTCCGCGCCCCGCAATGCGTGCTCAACCAGAAAGTCACCGGCTCCCGCCGATTTGCGGCGCAGTCCTATTGCCTGCAACGCATCAAGGATGTGGGCGCGGCCTTCGGCGCCACCGTCAACGACGTGGTCATGGCCATCTGTGCCAGCGCGCTGCGGACCTACCTGATGAACCAGGATGCCCTGCCGGACAAGCCGCTGGTGGCCATGGTACCGGTGTCCCTGCGTAAGGACGACAGCGCCGAGGGTAATCAGGTGGGCATGATCCTGGCGTCGCTGGGCACCCATTTGGCAGACCCCGGAGAGCGCCTGCGCCACATCCACGACGAGGTCCAGGCTGCCAAGCAGCGCTACGCCAGCATGTCCAGCGAGGAGATCATGAACTACACCGCACTGACCCTGGCCCCTGCCGGCTTCCACCTGCTGACCGGGCTGGCCCCCAAGTGGCAGACCTTCAATGTGGTGATTTCCAACGTGCCGGGGCCCGCGGAACCCTGCTACTGGAACGGCGCGAAACTGGAAGGGATGTACCCGGTGTCCATCGCCATGGACCGGATGGCCCTCAACATGACCCTGACCAGCTACTGCGACCAGATCGAATTCGGGCTGATTGGCTGTCGGCGCACGCTGCCGAGCCTGCAGCGGTTGCTGGACTATCTCGACGACGGCCTGGCCGAACTGGAACAGGCGACGGGACTGCGACCCCGGTGATCCGGGGTCGGGGCAAGCGAGGGTAAGACTTACCAGCCGTCTCCGGCCGCGTTCTTCACCGACACCTGATCATTCAGGGTCCAGAAATCGTACAGCACGCCGATCAGGAAGAAGCCTCCAGTGAACAGGTAGAGGATACCGGTGATCCACTTGCCCAGGTACATGCGGTGGACACCGAACACCCCCAGGAAGGTCAGCAGCAGCCAGCTGATATTGTAGCTGGCGGCGCCGCTGCGGAAACGCAGATCGGCCTGGCGATCCATGCCGGGAATCAGAAACAGGTCCACAATCCAGCCAATCAGGAACAACCCCAGGGTAAAGAACCAGATCGTGCCGGTAACCGGCTTGCCGTAGTAGAACCGGTGCGAACCGAGAAAGCCAAAGATCCACAACAGGTAACCAAACAGCTTGCTGTGGGTGTCTGCTTGCTGCATTCCATGTCCTCTCTGTGATGGTCGCCCTTCGGCCGCTGCCGAAGGGGCATGATGGTAAATCGGGGGTGGCCGGACGCCGATAACCTCGGTCAGGGCCCCATTTCCGGTGCCGGGTCCGGACCGTCCTCCCGGAATTCACTCGCCGACTTGCCGGTCCACTTGCGGAAGGCGCGGCTGAAATTGGACAGGTCGGCATAACCGAGCTCGTAGGCGATCTCACTGACGGACTGGTTGGTGTACCGCAGCAGCTGAATGGCGCGGTCCTTAAGCACCGACTCCACCACCTCGCGGTAGGTGGTGTCCTTCTCCGCGAGCCGCCGTTTCAGGGTACGGGACGACACGCAGAAACGCTCGGCCATGGCTTCCAGCGATGGCAACGGGCCCGGCATCACCCGCAGCATGTTGCGGATGGCGAAGGTGATGTCGCCCTGATCCTTGAGCGCCCGCTGCAGCTCAAATTCACACTGGTCACGGGCCAATTTGGAGGCCTCGGCGTCGGCCAGACGCATGCGAGCCTGCAGCAGCGACTTGGGAAACACGATCATTTCGCCCTTCTGGCCGTACTTGACGGTCACCGGTATCTGATCCGCAAACTTGCGGAAATACTCCGGCTCTGGCCCGGTCAGGTGGACCTCGATCACCGCCAGGCTGCCGTCACCGACATCAAACCCCAGCTCGCTCACGCTCCTACGATCAATCAGCTGATCGGTCAGCATCATCAGCATGCAAGCCACGGTTTCTGCCAGGAAATGATACAGGTGAGGCACGTCGAACTCGGCGTTGAGGGTCACGATGGCGTGATCGCCGGAGTCGCTGAAGCCCATGCTGATAAAGGGTGCGCGCAATTGCAGGTAGCGACGCACGGATTCCAGGGCATCCCCCAGGGTGGAGCTGGTCAGCGCGGCGAACCCCAGGGTGCCATGGACCGTCAGCCGCAATTCCCGGGCAAGCAGGAAGCTCAAGCCCTGGTGACCCGCCAGGCGCAGCGCCCGTTCCGCCATGAGGATGGCGTCGGTAACGAACACCCGGCTGTCGTTGGCCTTGAGGTCTTCGGCGGTGAAGTTCAGACCCTCGAACAACTGTCGCTCGTTATGGCCCAGCTTGCCGACGGTTTCCGCCAGCACACGCATATAGACCCCCGGAACCAGGAACAAACCCAGCATCTGGCGTTCTTTTTCAGGGCTAGTCGCTGTCATGACACGTCCTTTAATGGCGATCGGTGCGGCTTTCGGCCGCTGTCAGTAGGCCCAAACGGAGAATCGGAAGCCGTTGACTAAGGATGCTACCACGAAGCCACTGCCCTCAGCACCGTGACTGATACGCCAGCCACTGCTGTCAACTCAGTCAATTCTGACCACTGCTGGCCCAACCTACACGACCGACGTCCCGTTTTCGGCTTCAGCGAATCAGTTGACTCGGACACACTGGTTCCATAACGACAGCACTCATCGCTAACAGCACCGTTAAGCACCGGGAGTATCAACAATGCAGACAACAAGTCGCTCCGATAACAGCAAGACCCGCACCCCAGACAACGTGACCATCAAGCCCCAGCGCATGGGCTTCGAGTTTGACGCCAAGACCCCGCGGTACTGGCTCGAAAACAGCCACTTCCTCAGCCATACCATGAACGCCCTGTCTGTGCTGTTCCCCCAGGGCGAACAGTTCTTTGTGGATTCCGTACGCTACTACCGCGATCAGATCACCGATCCCAAGCTGAAGGAAGAGGTACGCGGCTTTATCGGGCAGGAAGCCATGCACTCCCTGGAACACGTTAGCATGAACCAGCATGTCCGCGACCAGGGTATGCCGGTTGAGGAACTTGAGAAGCAACTGAGCGTCATCCTTGGCATTGCCAAGAAATTGCCCAAGCGTCACCAGCTGGCCATCACCTGTGGCCTGGAGCATCTGACCGCCATGATGGCGGACATGCTGCTGGAGCGGGACGACGTCCGGGAGGACATGCACGAATCCATGCGTACCATCTGGGTCTGGCACGCCATCGAGGAAACCGAGCACAAGGGCGTCACCTTCGACGTGTTCCAGCAGATCGGCGGCACCTACGCCGAGCGTGCCTTCTACCTGGCGTTCGTGACCGCCGCCCTCGGCGTGGTGGCCAGCGCCTTTACCGGCCAGATGATGCTGAAGGACCGCAAACACTTCAGCTTCAAGGATGTCGGCAAGGGCCTGTGGCGCATGTGGGGCAAGGACGGTGCCTTCTCCAGCCTGATCCCAACCTGGCTGGAATACTTCAAGCCGGGCTTCCACCCCTGGGACCACGACAACAGCCAGCTGATCGAAGAGTTCAAGGCCCAGATCAGCGAGCACATCGCACCGGAATACCGTAAGGGCAATCGTCGCACCGTGAATTGATCCGCCAAACCCTTTACCACTGATGCCCCTCGGGACGGCCATGCCGTCCCTTTTTTATAGATCGTGCGCTTGATTCATCGCACATTCGATTCATCACACGCTTGATTCATCAAACATTGTCGGAGCCGGGGCAAGCCAGCCCATGCCCAGCTTTTTGAGCGCCATTACACCGCCGGATTTGGGTGTTGACGGGCCGGAACGGGCACCCAACCCCGGCAGACCACCTCGCCTTTCTGCCACAGCCGCCATTCCCCCGCTGCGTATACATCCCACTGTTCGTCGGTGGTCAACGGCTCGGTGACGATCACGCTGACAATGTCATTGGGCGTGGTTTCCGCCTCGAAATCCACGGTCACGTCGGCGTCCTTGAGCCGGGCCGGGCCGAAGGGCGCACGCCGGGTGATGCTGGCCATTTTGGTGGAGCAGAAGGTAAACAGCCAGTCGCCATTGCTCAGCAGCAGGTTGAACACGCCCTGGCGGGCATAACCCGTAGTACAGGCCACCAGGCGTTCGATCAAGGTGTCCAAGGCCATGTCCGGCTCACCGTGGTCGCGGATGCCGTTCAACAGATCGCAGAACAGGGCTTCGCTGTCGGTATCACCTACCGGCTGATACGCCCCTGGTCGAGCCCGAAAGCCCTGCACCTGGCCGTTATGGGCAAAGGTCCAGTAGCGGCCCCAGAGTTCCCGCACAAAGGGGTGAGTGTTGGCCAGGCAGACTTCACCGACGTTGGCCTGGCGAATGTGACACACCGCCACCTCGCTCTTGATGGGGTGAGTCTGAACCACCTCGGCAATGCGGGACTCGGCACTGGCGCCGGACTCCAAAAACGCTCGCACGCCCTTGCCCTCATAGAAGGCAACACCCCAGCCATCCCGGTGGGGGCCGGTGTCGCCGCCGCGCCGGGTCAGGCCGGTAAAGCTGAAGCACAGATCGGTGGGGGTGTTGGCACTCATCGCCAGCAGTTCACACATCGCCCTGCCTCCTCGCTGCAGCGGTGGCCGGGCTGTGATGCGGGCACCGGATGGCACGACCACGGCCACCAGTCGGCCCCGGTAGGAAAAGCACCCGAGGGGTGGGAAAGGTGTTACTTGCAAGAAGTTTCATGGCGGCTCAATCTGTGATTTATCGTCAGTATAAAAGCTGAAGGAGTCGTCGCAAGATGGCAGACCGGAGCTGACGTACGGTGGCATTCACGCGCGGTGCGTGGTTGTTCAAAAAAGCTGCGCCGGGCAGGCAGGTGTGGACCGCGCCGGGATGTGTGGACCTGCGGTCATACAGCGGAAGATGGATGGTGCGAGCGCCCCGGAGGGCGCAAGGCTGTCGCCATCACCAGTGCTTGCTGATGGCGACCGCGTGGGAGGAAGCTGAATCTGTCCCTCAGTTATACAGGCTCTTGCGGGAGAAGCGCGATACCAGTGGCTGGTAAGCGGCACCCAGTACCCGGTTCAGGGCATCGATGCCCCAGGCATCGGCACCCACCAGGATGCGGGACTCGTTGCGCAGAATGCCCTTGATGATGATATCCGCCGCCTTGTCCGGAGTGGTCATGGCCAGCTTGTCGAAGCCCTGACGCTGGGCGGCCGCGTTCTCGGATTTGCCCATTCGAGCGGCCTGGGCGATGTTGGTCTTGATGCCGCCAGGGTGCACACAGCTCACTGCAACCGGCTGATTTTCCAGTTTCATTTCCTGGCGCAGTGCCTCGGTAAAGCCGCGCACGGCAAACTTGGCGGCATTGTAGGCGCTCTGCTTGGGCACGCCAATCAGCCCGAAGACACTGGAAATATTCACCACGTGACCGTCGCCGGAGGCAATCAGATGGGGCAGGAAGGCGCGGGTGCCATGGGCCACGCCCCAGAAATCGATGTCCATGATCCACTTGAAGTCGGCGTCGGTCATCTCCCGCACGGACGCCGACAGTGCCACACCGGCGTTGTTGATGACCAGGTTGACCTGACCGAACTGTTTGGCGACTTCCTCGGCGTGGGCGTAGATGGCGTCACGGTCGGCCACGTCCAGTACATAGGTTTTCACCTCGGCGTTGCCACATTCGGCGACCGTCTCCTGCAGGCCTTTCTCGTTGACGTCGGACAGCGCCAGCCGGCAGCCCCGCTGCGCCAGCTTCTTGGCCAATGCCCGGCCAATACCCGATCCGGCACCGGTAATCACTGCGACCTTGTTGTTCAACTCTTTCATAAAACGTGACCTCTAGTTGTTGCCTTCATCGTCGGCATGGACGGGGGTCCGCGCTTCTGAACGTCGCGGATCCAACCCGTTAAAGCGATTGCACTACGAAGCCCCTGAATCTGGTTCTACTGTATCAGCTGCCGGTCAGCGGCAAATGGCATCGCTGTAGCCGCCTCCTGGCGCTGCGGCCAGTCGGGCCGTGAACGCCGGTGGGGACGACAGCGGCGGCATTGGGTACAATCCAGATCGCAACACGACTCATCTGAACATGGAAACCCGCTATGGAATGGAGCCTTACGCATTTCTGGCTGATTCTCGCCCTGATCCTTTGTCTGGCGGAACTGGCCTCCGGCGTGCTGCTGTTGTTGGCGCTGGGCATCGCCGCTGGCCTGACGGCGGTACTGGCCGCGATGGGGGCCAGCTTTGAATGGCAACTGGTGGGCATGGGAGTGCTGTCCGGCATCCTGGTGCCCGTCGCCATCCGCTGGATTCGCCCGCGATTCTCACCCCGGGGCGTGTCCTACGGCACCACCGGTACCGGCGTTGAAGCCGGCAAACACTTCCGCACCCTGCGGCGGGATTTCGATCACGCCTGCGGCATCAAGATCAATGGCGACTTCTACCGGCTGAAAGTGGCCGACAGCCACCGCAGCGATCTGCCCGAAGGCACCGAAGTGGTGTTCGACCACTTC
>JBFHLR010000136.1:0-7347 GCA_041594735.1 Marinobacter sp. | reverse complement strand
TCGGCCATGCCATCGGTCATCATGGGTTGGTCCGCCATCTTGCCATGATCACCGTCCATCATGGTGTCATGACTGGCCATGCCCTCGTCCATCATCGTGTCGCTGTCCATCATCTTGTCGCCGGCCTGGGCATGACCCGCCAGCAGAGCCAGCGGTACGGTCAGCGCCAACATTCGCCGTTTCCAGATTGTCTTCATGATGTTCTCCTCAAGTGAGCGGACCTGCAACCGCTGCAGGTCTCAGGGCACAGCTTGCGGAGTCGCCATTACGGCGCCATCACGGGATCTTAAACAGTCTATAGCGGAAAGTTCACAAAACCATAACGCCATCAACCACTTCGCCATCGGCTCCCGCCGCCGGGCGCTGCGTGGAACGATCCCGGCTTAGCGGTTAGAATGGGACCGAGCTGTCTAACGAGGTTTCAGTGACCAATAACAACAATACCCTCAGCAACAATACCCTCAAGGCCACACCCGCCGAAGCCCTGCGCCGTGCCCGCCGCCACTGGCTCAAGGGCGAGCGCATCCACCTGGCCTCCCTCGCCGCCGAACTCAACATCGGTCGGGCCACGCTGTTTCGCTGGGTGGGTAACAAGGACCTGCTGCTGGGCGAAGTGCTGTGGTCGCTGTACGAACCGCTGCGGCTGGAGGCCATGGCGGCGACACCGGGGGACGGTGTCGATTTTGTGGTGGGGGTTTATCGTTACATCAATTCCAGGCTGCTGCATGCCGGACCGCTGCGGCAGTTTATTCACCAGGACCCGGAATACGCCCTGCGCATTCTCACCTCCTCCCAGTCCACCCTGCACAGCCGCACCGTGGAGGCCAACAAGCGCACGCTGGCCCACCAGGTCGAACAGGGCCACCTGCAGCCGCCGCTGAACATCGACAGCCTGTCCTATTTCATGGTGCGGCTGGCGGAGTCCTGTCTGTACGGCGACATCATCTGCGGACGCGAACCCAGGGAAGAGGAGCTGGAGGACGCCTGTACCGCCGTGCGCATCCTGCTGGGCGGCCAGGCCCCGACTGCCGTCGGGCACTGACCGCCAGCGGTGGTATTAAACGACTTCGAACAGGCCGGCGGCACCCTGGCCACCACCAATGCACATGGTCACCACCACGTACTTGGCACCGCGACGTTTACCTTCGATCAGCGCATGACCGGTGAGGCGTGATCCAGTGACGCCGTAAGGATGGCCGACGCCGATGGAGCCACCGTTAACGTTGGGCTTGTCCATCGGAATACCGAGGCGGTCACGGCAGTACACCACCTGGGAGGCGAAGGCCTCGTTCAGTTCCCACAGGTCGATGTCGTCCATGGTCAGGCCGGTGCGCTGCAACAGCCGGGGAATGGCGAACACCGGGCCGATGCCCATCTCGTCCGGCTCGCAGCCGGCCACC
This sequence comes from Marinobacter sp., assembly GCA_041594735.1. Classification (GTDB taxonomy): domain Bacteria; phylum Pseudomonadota; class Gammaproteobacteria; order Pseudomonadales; family Oleiphilaceae; genus Marinobacter. The sequence continues at coordinate 5,947 of JBFHLR010000136.1, read as the reverse complement.
GCGAAGCCACGGAAGATGCCCATGGGCTCGATGTTGTGTTTCACACCCCCAGCGATTCGATATCGCTGGCCAGCATCGCCAGCTGATGGGCGATGGAATCCCGCAGCTTTTCGCCGGAGATCAGGTAGGACGGCGCGGCGCAGGTGAGCACCATGATGGTGCCATCCTCCAGCCGCACCGGTACGCCGGCAGAATTGATGTTGCGGTCCCACTCGCCAAGGGACAGGCAGAAACCGCTGGCCTTGTACTCTTCCATGGCCCGCTCCAGGCCGTCTTTTTTCTCCGGCCATTCGTCGCCGTATTTCTTTTCCATGCCGTCCATCAGGATATTGCGGGCGCTGTCGCTGACCGACGCGCAGTAGGCGCGGCCGGCGGCGGTAGTGGCCATGGGCAGACGCAGGCCGATTTCCATCCGCAGCAGGGTGGCCTCGGGCGGCATGCGGTTTTCCACATAGATCATGTGCAGGCGGTCGTGGCAGGTCAGCCCCACCGACATATTGGTGCGCCGGGCGAACTCGTCCATATAGGGCTTGGCGAGCTGGCGCACCTTGAGATTGGAGACATAGGCGTAGCCCAGCGCCAGCACCCCGGAACTGAGCTGGTACTTTTCCAGTACCGGATTGAAACTCAGGTAACCCAGCTTGGTCAGGGTGTAGGTCATGCGGGACACCGTCGGCTTCGGCAGCCCGGTAATGCGGGCAATGTCCTGGTTGCCGAGAATCACCGAGCCCTGGCTGAAGGCTCGCAGCACGTCCAGCCCCCGGGACAGCGCCTCGACAAACTTGCGGTCTTTCTCCGGTTTGGTCGGAAGCGCTTCAACAGCCGTCAAATCGGCTTTCTTTGCTCTGGGTTTCTTGGTTGTTTCAGTTGCCATAGGCCTGGCGCCCTCCAAAGGCGTTGGTTTGCCGCGACGATCCTTGTGGGTGACGGTCTTCATGGGTGACTGTGATCAGGATGCCGATGCAGTCGCCCTCCGGGCCCGATCACCCGCGCCGGCAAAGTTTTGCTGTTTGAAATTTCGCTATATTCTAATTTGTGACCCCGCCAAGTACCACTAAATGCAGTCAATTTACGTGCCAGTTATGGAACAGCCTTCCCTTTTGCTTCAGCCATACCTATTGATAGTGACACACAATCCCATTTTTGATAGTTTTCAGCGTAATTAATTTTGACATGCGAAATAAAAATGCATGATTTAATCAATCAATGGCTACCTTGAGGTACTCGACATGAAGGTGCTCTTTGTCGCCAGCGACCCCAAGCCGGAGCGCTGGACCGTTCCCATTCAACAGCTGCTGCCGGAAGCAGAAGTGTTCAACTGGGACCCCAACGGCGAACCGGTCAACGCCGATTACGCCATCGTCTGGCAACCGCCCGAGGCCCTGTTTGAACGGGAACGGCAGTTGAAGGCGGTGTTCAACCTGGGTGCTGGCATTGACGGCCTGCTCAAGGTGGCCAACCTGCCGCGGGGCATTCCCATTGTGCGCCTGGAAGATGCCGGCATGTCGGTGCAGATGACCGAACACGTCATTCACCAACTGGTGGACATCAGCCGCAATATGCAGGTTTACCGGGACCAGCAGGCCGCCGGCACCTGGAAGCTTCACCGCCCCATTCGCCGCAAGGACTGGCCGGTGGGCATCATGGGCCTGGGTCACATTGGCAAGCGGGTGGCCCGCAGCATAGCCGCGCTGGATTATCAGGTCAGCGGTTGGGCCCGTAGCGAGCACCAGCTGGAAGGCGTCAGCTGTTTTGCCGGCACAGACCAATTCGGCGACTTCCTGGCCCAGACCCGGGTACTGATCAACACCCTGCCGTTGACCGAAACCACCCGCGGCATCATCAATGCCGACACCCTGGCCAAGCTGCGCCCCGACGCGGTGGTCATCAATGTCGGTCGCGGCGAGCACCTGGTGGAAGAGGATCTGCTGCAGGCAATCGACAACGGCCAGGTGGCCCACGCCTCTCTGGACGTGTTCCAGACCGAGCCCCTGCCGGCGGATCACCCGTTCTGGCAGCGCACCGAAATCACCATCACTCCCCATGTGTCGGCACGCACCCAGCGGGACGACACCCTGGAGCAGATCACCGGCAAGATCCGCGCCCACAGCCAGGGCCAGCCGATCACCGGCGTGGTCGATATGACTCAGGGCTATTAAGCCGCCTCTCCCCGGCCCGCGCCAACGTGCCGGCCGGTTCTCACATCAGCGCAGACCACAGCGCCAGCAACGCCATCAGCAGCGGCAATAGAATCAGCACGAACAAGCCGTTCCAGCCAAACGCCACCAGCCAGCGGGACACCTGGCCAAACCGGGATAGCAGCATCACCGACGGCCCGAACGGCGACAACATCATGGCCAGGGCGAAGCCGATCACCAGCGCCACCGACAGCAGCAACGGGTCCATCCCCAGCTCGGCCAGAGGCGGCAGCAGCCCGGCAATCACGCTGAGGGTGGTGATGGGAATAACCCCCAGCGCCGACAAAAGCGGCAACAGCAACAGGCCCGCCACCGCCAGCAGGTAGGGACCGGCCCGGAGATCCACCAGGTGACTGACCACGCCGTCCGGTACCTGGGCAATCAGCGCCACACCGATGGCGGCGGAGGCGGCGAAGATCGCCATCTCGTTACTCATTCCAAGAACATTGTCGCCGGCCTCCTTGCACACCGCCAGCAGCGAGCGGTCCTGGACAACCATAAAGGCCAGGGTCACCGTCGGTACCGCCAACATGGCCGCGCGGGAGACGTTGAGCTCGGTGAGAACCACCAGCAGCGCCATTAACCCCAAAACCGCAACAACCACCAGCACCAACAGGCCGCTGCCCTCGGGCCAGCCAGCCTGGGACATCCGCTCCCTGCTCACCAGCCGAAAGCGGCGCTGTTCCAGCACCCAGCCCACCAGCACCATCAGCAATGCCGAGGCCAGACCGAAGGGCAGCAGCTGGGACCAGCTGAGCGACGGCACTTCCCGGGTGATGATGGCCACCGCCACCGATGTCGGAGCCACCAGGGGTACCAGGGCGAAGCCCCGCAGCACGCTGATCAGCACGCTGCGAATCCAGCGCAGCCGCGACCGGCCGGTAATGCCCCGCTGGGACAGGGTGTGCGTGAGGCTGCCACAGAGCAGATTCATCACGCCGAAGCTCAACACCGACGCCACCAGGCAGCTGGTCACCGCGTACTTGGGGTACAGCCAGGCCGGCGAGCCGCCAAGCAGCACATCGTGCACCCGTCGCAGCACCTCGAAGCGTCGCACCAGGCATTGCATGGTGCCAAGGCTGCCCAGGAAAGCCGCGTAGAAGGCCGCACTGGCGGCGGCATCCGCCAGCTGGGCCAGATTCAGCCGCCCCAGGGCATAGCCACCAAACACCACCAGCAGCGCAATCAGGAACAGACCACGGGTGTAACCTTGCAGGCGGCGAACCGTACCGAGGAAATACACCAGCAGCAGGCCACCGGCCACCACACTGAGCACGCTGGTGGCACCGGCCAGGGCCACCAGCTCAAGGATCACCGCCAATGGCAGCAGGTATCGAAACATAGGCGCATCGTCTTTGACCAAGGGATCACTTGCATTTGAGTTGGACGAAGATTAGTCTTCACAGGTATATTTACAGAACTGTATTTCGCATGTCGAAATAATAATAGCATTGCCGACATTGCGAACGCGAACTCCAAATGACAGCACTGCATTGTTTGCAGATGGGGTCGTGACCGCCGGCTTTGATGACCGCGGCGCCATCCCGGTCGGTCACACACCCTGTGGCGGTGCCCGCCACCGCCTGTCTATGTCTATCAGGAGAACTTGCATGGCTTCCGCACCCTGGGATGACCTGCTGCAATTCGACAAGCAGCTTGATGAAACCGAACGACAGGTTCGCGATAGCATTCGCGCCTTCTGTGACCAGCGGCTGATGCCAGGCATCACCGAAGCCAACCGTCACGAGAAGTTTGACCGCAACATCTTCACCGAAATGGGCGAACTGGGCATGCTCGGCGCCACCCTGCCGGAACAGTACGGCGGCCCCGGACTGAACCACGTCTGCTATGGCCTGATTGCCCGGGAAGTGGAGCGGGTCGATTCCGCCTACCGCTCGGCGCTGTCGGTCCAGTCCTCCCTGGTGATGTACCCGATCTTCTCCTATGGCAAGGAATCCCTGAAGCAGCGCGTGCTGCCCAAGCTGGCTTCCGGCGAATGGGTGGGCTGCTTCGGCCTCACCGAACCCAACCACGGCTCCGATCCCGGCGGCATGGAGACCCGCGCCAAGAAAGTGGACGGCGGCTACCTGCTGTCCGGCTCGAAGATGTGGATCACCAACTCGCCGATTGCCGACCTCTGCGTGGTGTGGGCCAAACTCGACGGCGTGGTCAACGGCTTCGTGATCGAGCGGCAAGGCGCCAAGGGCCTGGACACCCCGAAGATCGAGGGCAAGTTCTCGCTGCGGGCCTCCGACACCGGCTCCATCTTTATGGACGAGGTGTTTGTTCCGGAAGAGAATCGCCTGGAGGTAGAAGGCCTGAAAGGGCCCCTGAGCTGCCTGACCAAGGCCCGTTTCGGCATCAGCTGGGGCGCCCTCGGTGCCGCCGAGTTCTGCTGGCACGCCGCCCGCAACTACACCCTGGAGCGCCAGCAGTTCGGTCGCCCGCTGGCCGCCAATCAGCTGATCCAGAAGAAGCTGGTGGACATGCAGACCGAAATCACCCTGGGCCTGCAGGCGGTACTGCAATTGGGCCGCATGATGGACGCCGGCGAGGCGACGCCGGACGCGGTGTCCCTGCTCAAGCGCAACAACTGCGGCAAGGCCCTGGACATCGCCCGGGTGGCCCGGGACATGCACGGCGGTAACGGCATCTCCGATGAGTACCACGTAATCCGCCATGTAATGAACCTGGAAGCGGTCAACACCTACGAAGGCACCCACGACGTCCACGCCCTGATCCTGGGCCGTGGCCAAACCGGGATTCAGGCCTTCAGCTGAGACTAAAACAGCGGCTACCGGTAGGACGGACGCTGGGCGTCCCATAGAAGGCAACTACGAATCGGCTCGAACCCGGCCGCCGTGCTACTCTTGCCGATGAGAAGAGATTGATCACCGACGATGAGGAGACAGGGCACCATGGCCCATCACGTCAGGATTCATTACTGCACCCAATGCCAGTGGCTGCTGCGCTCAGCCTGGATGGCCCAGGAACTGTTGACCACCTTCGTCGACGAGATCGACGAGCTGGCCCTGAAACCCGGCAGCGGCGGCGTCTTCGAGGTGACCGTGAACGACAAGGTGATCTGGTCCCGCAAGGTCGAAGGCCGTTTCCCGGAGATCACCGAGCTCAAACAGCGGGTACGGGACGAGGTGGCGCCCGAGCGGGATCTGGGGCACATCGACCGCAAGAAGTCCTAAGGAGGCTCGCTAAGGAAGAGCGCATGTGCGGACGCTATAACGTCATCGACGACCCGGACATCCGGCAACTGATGGCCAGCCTCGGGCTACCGCTCTACCCGGAAACCCGGCTCAACATCGCCCCGGGTGGCTGGGGGCAGGTGGTGTTTGACGATGGCCGGGGCCGGGTCCTGGAGGACGCCATCTGGTCACTGCTGATCGAGCGCAAACCGGACGGCAGCGGCTTTCGGCCTTCGCCCAACTACAGCACCTTTAACGCCCGCGCCGGGAAGCTGGGTTCCAGCCCGCTCTGGAAACGGCGTTTCCCGAGCCAGCGCGCCATCATACCGGCCAGCGGCTTCCACGAATGGACCGGCCCCAGGGGCGGCAAACAATGCCACCATATCCGTGCCGCCGGCGGCGCGATCGCCTTCGCCGGGCTGTACGAAATCTGGGAGTTTGACGGCCAGCGGGTACCCGCCTTCGCCATCATCACCCTGCCCCCGCACCCGCGTTTCAGCCACATTCACGCCAAGAGCTTTCCGCTGATGCTGACGCCGGACGACTTCG
>JBFHLR010000135.1:0-7440 GCA_041594735.1 Marinobacter sp. | reverse complement strand
TCTCGCCACGGATATGGGAAACCCCACGCACAACAGGCTGACTGTTAGGCAATGAGGACAGCTTCGGGCATTGCAGCACCTCTTTCACCTTGAAGACATTAATGCCATAGAGCTGTCGACCGCGAAGACGAAACAGCAGCAACTCAAGCCGGTTCTGGCCGACGAGTTGTGTTCGTTGGTTCACACTGTCTAATACACCTGCCATCGCCTGTAATCTCCTGAGTAGCCTTGACTGGCAACAGGCATGGATTTTGCCTTAGCCATTGCATTCGTCATTGTTTTGACCGGTTTTACCCTTAACGGCCGCTCGCGAGAATATTTGAGCCGCCTAACGTCGGGTGTCCAGTTTTTTACCCTGTTTTCAAAGCATAGGACAAACAGTAGCGTATGCGCATCTTCATTTTGGCGACTCTTCTGCTAGCGGTCGTGGAACAGGCCACCGCCGAGACCGGCCTGGTCACACCGCAACAGATCCGCACAGCTGCAACCGCATTCCTGCAGGCCTTTGCCGACGAACAGGCTCAATCCGGCTATCAGGTGGAATTTGACGTCGGTCAACTCGATCCAAGGCTCAACCTCACTGCTTGCGCCACCCCCCCAAAGGTAGCGTTCAGCGGTGACCCCTGGCAATCCACCCAGCCTACTCTGCTGGTTCAGTGTCAGGGGCAGCGCCCCTGGCGCATGTACCTCCCCAGCAAAGTCGCCATTCACGGTCAAGTGTTTATCGCAAGCCGCCCCGTCGCTCGCGGCGAGCGGATCACCCAGGCGGTGATTGCCAGCGCCACCAGCATTGTCAACGGTAGCCGCCGCGCGCCCATCACCGAGCTCGAACACTTACTCGGCAAGGAAGCCTCCCGTTCACTGAATCAGGGTGCCGTCTTTACTCCGGCCGTTGTTGAGCAACCCGACGCGGTGCAACGGGGCGACCATGTTATCATTACCGCCCGCTCCGGCAGCTACATCGTACGGTCCCGTGGCAAGGCTCTGGCCAGCGGACAGACCGGCGAACAGGTGATGGTGGAAAACCTGTCCTCCGCCCGGCGCATCCGCGGACTCGTAGTCGGTCCGGGGCGCGTTGAAATACCCATGTAGGCGTTGCCGCTGCAACGGCAATGAATTGCCGGTATCACGTGAATTTTTGCCGCCTTACAAATTAGTAATCCGGCTGAGCACTGAAATTCTAAAGTAGCTCTGGGACCTGCCGATAAACAGGCTAAGATACTCATCCGTCGCCGTCAGGGCGAACAACAGGTAAGCAGGTAACGTTATGTCAGTTGACTTTAATGGAATTGGCCCCGGCCAGGTCAACACCCATAAGACCACGGCCGATAAAGCGAATGCGCCCAAGGCTCAGTCGCCCGCCGAGCAGGTTCAGACTCAAGCTCAGACTGCCCGCGGGGAAAACGTCAAGCTCAGCTCCCAGGCGAAGGAACTGAAGCAACTGGAACAGCGGCTCAACAGCTACCCAGAAATGGACGATGACCGAATCGAACAGATCAAAGCCGCCTTGGCGGACGGCTCCTACAAAATCGATGCCGAGAAACTGGCCCAGAAAATGCTTGAAATGGATGAAAGCATTTTTGGGTGAGTAGATCATGGCAGCCATCGACACACTGAAGTTATTGCTGGCGGAAGACATTCGTCAGCTGGATCAACTGGCCTCCCTGCTGGCTGAGGAAAAGACGTTTTTAGCCGGGCAGGATGTCAAGGCTCTGGAACCGATAACCCAGCAGAAAGACGCCCTGCTGAAGACACTCCGCGATCGGGCGAAGCAAAAAATCCATTTACTGGTGGAAATGGGCTACCGCCCCAACAGCGGCACGCCATCACAGTTTATCCTCGCAAGCGGCATGGAGGCGCTCATCAGCCCCTGGACCGAGGCCGAGCGCAAGCTAAAGACCTGCCAGAGCCTGAACAGTGTGAATGGGCGCGTATTAGCCAACCTACAGAAACGCCTTACCAGGTTGAGTGATATATTCCGGGGCACCACTGGGCAGCAAAAGCTGTACGGGGCCAGTGGACAGCAGACCTCGGTCAACCAGCGAACAATCCTTGCCAGCGCCTGAGAATCTTTGGCCTCACGGCCGATCCGGATGTCAGCACCCGAGAGGCCGCCGACATCCGGCTATTCATTAACGTGCAGAAATAGTGATGTGGGAACCGGCCTGAAACTGGATGTCGCTCAGGGTGACATGGCCCAGTATCGCGCCCTGACCTCCGGCTACCCGAATGTTTCTCATGCTCACTCGCTCAATGCGCTCCGGCAGGGCGAGCCGCAATTCACCTCCCTCATGAATCTGGTACCGTGACTCCCCCTCCCGGTAGTGGACACCAGTAATCGTCATTTCCGAATCCAGAAAACTGAGCACCGGCAGGAAGGTTTCAGTGACCAGCTTCAGACCCTCCATAGCGTCTGACTGCTCTTGGGACAACGGTTCGCCATTACTCTCCTGAGCGGCGATGGCCATGGCCCGCACCTGGCTCACCCGATCCAGGAACTGTTCGTTGGCGCGCCCCACAGCACGGGCGAGTTCGTCGTCGTTCATGGGCTGCCAGCGGCTGCCGGCCAGCAATTCAGCGACTCCCGTACTGGCCGAACGACTTTCAGGGTGATTGGCCGCAAAGGAAACCAGAGGCTGAAAGGGCAACGTGATCATGGTGACCAAGGCGGCAGCGTTCCGGTACCGCGCCTGATGTTTCAGGACGCGCCCAAGCTCCCTCTCGGTGATCCAGCCCGACTGGACAAAGACCTCGCCGAGTCGTTTCCCGGTTTCCAGCTGAAGCCTTAGTCCCTGCTCCAGCTGGCTCTCGGTGAGATAGCCGCGGTTGACCAGCAACCGCCCAAGACGGGATTTTTCCGCAAGACCGTGACTGATTTTCACGAGATTCCTCCGTTGAATGGTCAAACACCGTACAGCCCGGCCCGGCATGATTACTATGAGTGTTGACGTCCAATGCCCGTTATCTTCCGAATTACGTGACAGGTAGTACAGAAACGAATCGATTCGCTCCGTTACGACACATAGCCTGACGTGTGTGGTCGGTGATCTCGTGGCCAAAGTGTTGCGAGACGTTGCCCTGGGCAACGTCTCTGTAAAGGTAGCTTACCGAGCGGCACGCATCGACCAGACAGAAATTCTGTTAGACTTCAGCCACTAACTACCTTCGGTACTCATACATACACGGAGCTCCCCATCGTGACGAGTGTGCAAACGAAAAATTCGGTAAAACAATCAGCAACTGTGATTCAACGTCTTCTGTTTATGGTGTTCACGGCACTGTTTTCCCTCAGTGCGAGTGCCGGCGAGGCAGAGCAATCCTCAGCCTTGCCAAAAGTACGCGTGGAAACCTCCCAAGGCGTCATGGAAATTACCCTTCGCCCCGACGTCGCACCAAAAACCGTCGAGAATTTCCTGGCCTACGTGGATGCGGGCTACTACGAAGGCACCATTTTTCATCGAGTGATTCCCGGATTCATGGTCCAGGGCGGCGGATTTGACGAGAACCTGGATCGCCAAGCTACGGAGGCCCCGATCGTCAATGAGGCCAGCCCCACCCTGAGAAACTTGCGGGGTACCATTGCGATGGCGCGAACCAACGATCCCGATTCGGCGACCTCCCAGTTTTTTATCAATCTGGTGGACAATCAGTTTCTGAATGCTGGCGTTCGGGGTCCTGGTTACGCGGTGTTTGGTCGGGTAACCGACGGTATGGGGGTGGCCGATGCCATTGCCGGCCAGCCCACCGGATACCGCAAGGGCATGGCCGATGTGCCGGTAACGCCCATTGTCATCCAGCAAATCCGGCGTATTGATACCGCCTCAGAATGACCGCTGCGCCTACCACTCATAGCGTGTCCGCCACACCAGCACGCCTGGTGTGGCGGGACGGCGTGCCCGAATCGGCGGATTTTGGCGACGTCTACTTCAGCCGCGACAATGGCCTGGAAGAGACCCGCTACGTTTTCTTGAACCATAACCGGCTACCAGAACGGTTTTCTGCCCTCAACGCGAGACAACACTTTGTGGTTGCAGAATCCGGCTTTGGCACGGGACTCAATTTCCTGGCGACCTGGCAGTGCTGGCGACAGGCGAACCCGCCGGACGACGCCATCCTTCACTTTGTCACCGTCGAACGATTCCCACTCACTGCCGAGGACCTGGCCCGGGCCCATGCCATGTGGCCCGAGCTAACGGATCTCGCAGCGCAATTGCAGGACCACTATCCGGCGCTGGTCAACGGAACCCACCGGTTGGTGCTGGATGGCGGCAGGGTCAGGTTGACACTGTATTTTGGTGACGCCCTGGACGGCTGGCGTGAACTCAACTTCCGCGCCGACGCCTGGTTTCTTGATGGCTTTGCGCCTTCGCTGAACCCGGAACTTTGGGTGGATGAGGTAGTGACCGCCGTGCGAGAGCACAGTCACCCCGGCACCACCCTTGCAACCTTCACGGCGGTGGGCAGAATCCGGCGAGCCCTGCAGAGCGCGGGCTTCGACATGCAGAAGGTTCCGGGATTTGGCAGAAAACGCGACATGCTCACTGGCCGGCTTACCCCCCATGCTTGCGGGGACGTTACCGTGTCTGACGCTTGCCACCAGCCATCGCCCAAATCGGTGACCGTAGTGGGCGCCGGTATTGGCGGCTGCCTGCTGGCACGGAACCTGGCCGAGCGGGGCGTGCGGGTGACGGTTGTCGATGCCGCAAGCGGCCCGGCCAACGGTGCGTCCGGCAATACCCAGGGAGCGTTGTACACAAAACTCGGCGTTGACTTCAACGCCCAAACTCAACTCGCCCTGGCCGCCCTGCTCTTCGCCCAGGCACAATACCGTCCCCTACCCGACACCCTCTGGCAGCAAACCGGCGTGCTCCAACTGGCCTATGATGAGCGCGAATCCCAGCGCCAGAGCAAGTTTGCGGCTCGCAACGATTATCCCGACGCCGTAGTGCGCCCTGTCACTGCCGAAGCAGCGTCGGCTTTGAGTGGATTGCCATTGACGCAAGGGGGGCTGTGGTTTGCCCGCAGCGGCTGGCTCAACCCCGCGGGCCTGTGTGCTTGGCTGCTGGACCATGACCGGATTAGGTGCCAATTTGGCTTTGACGTGAGCTCAGTGGTTCCTCAGGAAGGTTCCTGGCAGCTAACGGCAGCATCCGGTGACAGCCTCAGCACCGGCCAACTGGTCCTATGCGGTGGCCACCGCATCATTGAACTGCTCCCCGAGACCATTCGCCATAAATTCAGGCCGATTCGCGGCCAGGTGACTCAGTTACCGGCCGACGAAGTCACAACCCCGGACTGCGTCGTCTGCGGCTCCTGCTACCTGAATCCAGCCAGCGGCGGACAGGCGCTGACAGGTGCCACCTTTGACCTGCACCAGGACAATCCGGCTGTGACCACGGCGAGCGAAACAGAAAACCTGCAGGCGCTGTCCGCAATGATTCCAGGCATCCTGCCGGAGTCGATGATGGAACGTTTCGCCCAGACCGATCCCCAGCCCCGCGGTCGGGTCGGCTTTCGCTGCACAACCCGGGACTATCAACCTGTTGCTGGCGCGCTTACGGATGAGGACAGTGACCTGCAGGGGGTATTTCTACTCACCGGGCTGGGCAGCAAGGGATTAAGTTACGCCCCGTTATTGGCGGAGTTCCTGGCCGACCAATTGCTGGGCCATCCGGAAGCCTTACCTCGCTCCCTGCAACGGTGCATAAGCCCAGCTCGCTTTCGGCAAGTAAGTTCATGATTAGCCGTCTTATGACTAAAGATCTTATGACTAACAGTCTTATGGCTAACAGCCTCTTGAGTAAAAGTCTCTTAAATAACAGCCTCATGACTAACACTCTAATGAGTAACTGCCTCATGGGCGATACCCCGATGAGTTAAAGCTTTTCGGCGAGAGGCCGATATACTGACTAGCGGGCCCGCAGGCAGAGCCCAGGAAGTGCTGGAGTAGATATGGCAATTTACGTGAGTGAACCAGGAAGGCCTTTAGGTACCCGAGTGCCTGAGATTTTTCGTGACCGACCGGTGGATACGGTCAACGAGATGGTCGAGTATCACCCCATCAACCCTCAAAGGAATGACGCCACCGATCCCGAGGTGATCAATGCCCAGTGGCCAGCACATCGTCGTGCGGCGGCGGAGTATGGCGAAAATACCGGCGTTGCGGAGGAGAGCCAACGCCCCTACCTGCCGGTTTCCCGGCTGGCCACCACCACACTGCATTCCTTGCCGACGTCGGCCACGCTGGCCGAGGCGCTCTCCTATATGGAAAGCCACGCCATAAGACATCTGATCGTGGTGGCCGAGAATGAGGTCGCGGGATTGGTGGACAGGCCCTGGATCCTGGGCTGGCTCAGGGACAACGCTGCCGAAGCCGCCGAATACAGTTTCGGCCTGATCGAACTGCCGGCGTTCCTGACGGCCGCACCTGAGACCGACGCCCACCAGCTCGCTCGGCTGATGCTTGCCCATCGTCTCGATGCCGCAGTGGTGATCGACACCCAAAGTCTGGTGGTGGGTATCGTCACCAGCACCGATTACCTCCGCCTCTACGCCAGCCCGAGCCGGCAAGAAGGCAGCGTCTGAGTAGGGGGAGAGCGCTGAGGGCGACTAGCCAGCGTCCTGAGCCGTGCAACGACGTCCAATTGGTTTCGGTCTGCCCACTGGTTCCGGCGTTCCCAGGCGATTTAATTCAGCTGGCGACCGGAACCACTAAACACCAGCAGTTGCCACTGCCGACTACCACTGCTGCCCACCTCAACCAGCGCCGCCAGCTCGTCGTTGCGGTACTGGCCCAGCCGAATCACCCTGGCGTTGTCCAGATCGCTCTGTGCCCGCCAGATCACTGCGCTAGCGGCGTCGACCTCGTGGCCTCCATCAACCCGAGCCAGGATCGGCTGACGATGATTGGCCGCATTATCCGCGCCCGGTGAAAACTGGCCATCACTACTACCCGCCAGCACCAGATCGTCGTCAAACAACGCCAGAGCCGTCACCTGCTCATCCGCGGTGTCGTCGCTGTCGTTCAATACCACGACTCGGTTAAGCTGACCGGAAATGGCATAACGGAACAAGAACGCTGCGTCACTGGAAGCGGGCGTGGAGGACAGTTCGAGCGCCCCCGGAACAGTACTGTCGTCAGCGGCCTCCGAGTCATACACGCTAGTGCTCTGCCCCGCCAGCCACACACCATTGTCGTCGTAACGGACCGCAACCACGGCGTCATCAGCCTCGGTACCCCGTTGACGCACCGTAGGGCTGCCCACCGGGGACGCCGCCTCGTAGTAGAAGAAGTCACGGCCACCAAATTGAGGCTGGCCCTCGACGCTTCCCCGGCTAGTGCCCACGGTGACGACACCACTGGCAGTCAGATCCCCTCCAACCACGGTTTCATCCAGGCCTGATCCTAACTGACGGGTCCAGGCGACCGCTGCCGTACTG
>JBFHLR010000134.1:0-7472 GCA_041594735.1 Marinobacter sp. | reverse complement strand
GCCTCCTCGAAGGATTCGCGTACGGCGGCAATCAGGTAGTGGGTGCCGCCGGTGTCGAGGCTCATGGTCTGGCTGATGGTGCGGTCGTCGGCTCCCGCCAGATGGCGCTGTACAGCCTCATCGCCGGGGTCCACCGCGCCACCCGGGAACACATAGTAACCGGGCAGGAAGACAGCTTCCCAGGTTCGTTGCAGCAGCAGGACCTCCAGCCCGCGGGGGCCGGTGCGTAACAGGGTGAGGGTGGCAGCGGGACGAATTTCCATAGGGCACCGTGACGATGGAGTTGTTGTTGGCGGCAGAGGCGCGGTGATCGACTTTGTTAGCTAGCAATCGATTTTTACCACACCCGCCTTGTTCTGGCACTCACGATGTCTTGACCCGGCCTTCCGGGTTGGCGAGCCGGGCCATGCCGGCCTGATAGAAGGTATAGGCCATCACCCCGGCAAACAGGTTGCCGGCCAGCGCGCCGGTCATCAAACCGGTCATCCCGGCCAGCTGCCCGCCCAGCCACAGCAGCGGCAGGAAGCACAGGAACAGCCGCAGCGTCGACACCAGCAGCGCCCTCATGGCCAGGCCGAGGGCATTGCACACCGACACCAGCAACATGCACACCCCCAGGCCGCAGTAGCTCAGTGGTACCCGCAGCAGGTAATCCCGCAGCACCTGTTGCACACTGGTGTCGGTACTGAACAGCTCCGACACCAGCCCTGACAGGGCCAGCCAGAGCAGCCCCACCGCCAGCTGCCAGATCACCACGAAGCGAACGCCGAGCCGCACCAGGCGGGCGATCTGGTCGATGTCGCCGGCGCCCAGCAGGCGGCCGATCATCGGCGGCATCGACATGGTCAGCGCCAGCACCACCACGATGGAGAAGAAATCCAGGCGGGTTCCCAGGCCCCAGGCGGCCACCGCCGCCGAGCCGAAACCGGCCACCAGGGCCGTGGCCAACATGGCCGACAGCGGCGGCATCAGCTGGCTGACCATGGCGGGTGCCATGATGTTGCCGAGCTGGCGCAGCGCCGGGCCGAGGTCGAGGGCGCCCAGGTCGAAGCGAACCCAGCCCCGGGCCAGCAGGCGCGGATAGATGATCAGACAGCCGAGACCGAAGGCGGTGATGGTGGCCAGGGCGGCGCCCGGCAGGCCCCAGCCGAACACGAAGATGTAGAGCGGATCGAGGGCGATGTTGAGCAGGCTGGTGACCACCATCAGGGTGCCCGGTAGCTTGGTGTTGCCGTGGGAGCGGCACACGCTGTAGCCGAAATACAGGGTGGCCCCCAACCAGGCCGCCACCAGCCAGGGAATCCAGTAGCTGCGGATCAGCGGCAGCAAACTGGCGTCGGCCCCCAGCATGGACATGATGGGCACCTGCAGCAGCCACAGCAGCAGACACAGCGCCAGCACCAGACCGGCGCCCACCAGCACCACCAGGCCACCGAGCCGCTCGGCCCGGCGTTCGTCGCCGGCCCCCAGGGTGCGCGACAGGATGGCGGTGGTGGCGATGCCGAGCCCCACCTGCAGACCGATGATGAGCTGGTACATCGGCAGGGTGAAGCCGAGGGCGGCCAGTGGATCCCGCCCCAGCTGGCCGATGAAGGCACTGTCCACCAGCTGGAAGGTCATCAGCGAGAGCACGCCAAACAGCATTGGCCAGGTCATGGTGAAGAGCTGGCGTGGCAGGCTGGGGGTTCGCTCAGGAGCGTTCACGGTCTGAGGGCGGCCGAGTCGGGATATGGGTCAGTGATTGTAGGGGCTGGCGAGTCAGATGGCCACCGGCTGATGCGGTGGCCCAGGGTTGACGATGCCCGGCTAACACGGTGGTTTCGACAACGCCGTCTCAGAGTGTGCTGAGCGCGGCGTCGTAGTCGGGCTCCTGCTTGATCTCCGGCACCAGCTGACTGTGCAGCACCTGGTTGTTCTCATCGAGCACCACCACCGCGCGGGCGCACAAGCCGGCCAGCGGTCCGTCCTGAATGGCGACGCCGTAATCCTGCTGGAAGCTGTAGTTGCGGAAGGTGGACAGCGGAATCACCTGGTCGAGGCCCTCGGCACCGCAGAACCTGGCGGCGGCAAACGGCAGGTCGGCGGACACCACCAGCACCACGGTGTTGTCCAGGCCGCTGGCCTTTTCGTTGAATTTGCGGGTGGAGGCGGCACAGACCCCGGTGTCGATACTGGGCACGATGTTGAGCACCTTGCGCTGGCCGGCATAGCTGGCCAGGGAGATCTCTTCCAGGCCCTGGTTGGTGAGGGTAAAGTCCGCGGCGGTGTCACCGGGGTTGGGAAAAGTGCCGCTGATGGATATCGGGTCGCCGCCCAGTGTGACCTTGCTCATTGCCTGCTCCTTGCTCGCGTTCGGTAGATGGGGCGAGTGTTTCTGATGGATTGAATTATTACTGTTTAGTTCATTTTGTTTAGTCCATTTTGTTTAGTCCATTCCCGTCGCTACGTCACGAAGATCCGGCGCGGGCCTCGGGAATCGGGTCGAAGCCCGGGGCCGGATAGCGCTGCACCAGTAGCAGGTAAGCCGCCAGCGCGCTGACGGTGGCTGCGGCGATCACCAGCGCCATCACCAGCGAGGTGCCGGTGTCGAACTGGCCCACCAGGGCGCCCAGGCTGGCGGCCACCGCCATCTGCACGAAGCCGAACAGCGCCGAGGCCGAGCCCGCCATACGGGGGAAGTTGGCCAGCGCCCCGGCCATGGTCTGGGGCAGGGCCATGCCCACGCCCACCATGACCAGGCCCTGGGGCAGTACCACCGCCCACACCGAGAACACTTCAGCCAGCGCCAGCGCGGCCATCAGGCTGCCCCCGGCCACCGCCAGCAGCAGCCCCCGCAGCATCACCTGGTCCGGCAGCAGGCGCCGGCCAAGGGCCATGGCGCTGAGGTTGCCGAGGATGTAGCCGGCCACGATGAAGGCAAACAGCAGGCCGAAATACTCCACCGCCACCCCCAGGAATCCGATCAGCACAAAGGACGAACCGGACAGGAACGCAAACAGCGCCGAAAAAATCAGCGCGTTGGTCAGGGCATAGCCGATAAAGCTCTTGTCGGTGCCGATGTGGCGGTAGTTGGCCAGCAACGAGCAGAGTTTGAGCGGCTGCCGGTGTTGGGGCGCCAGCGGCTCGGGTATGCCGACGGCCACCACCAGGGTCACCACCAGGGCGTAGCCGGCGAGCACGAGGAAGATGGCGTGCCAGCCCAGGCTGTTCAGCATCAGCCCGCCAAGGGTGGGGGCGATGGCCGGGGCCAGGGCCATGATGCTGGCCAGCAGCGCCATGATCCGGGCCGATTCCCGCGGGGTGTAGATGTCGCGGATGGCGGCACGGCCCAGTACTGGCCCGGCGGAGCCGCCGATGGCCTGAAGAAAGCGGCAGACAATCAGGGTCTCGATGTCGGTGGCCAGGGCGCAGCCGAGGCTGGCAAGGGCGAACAGCAGAAAGCCGCCCAGCATGATTGGTTTGCGACCGAAGCGGTCGGCCAGCGGCCCGCACAGCAGCTGCGCCAGGGCAAACCCCGCCATGTACACGCTCAGGGTGAGCTGGACCTGATCGGTACCC
This sequence comes from Marinobacter sp., assembly GCA_041594735.1. Lineage (GTDB taxonomy): Bacteria > Pseudomonadota > Gammaproteobacteria > Pseudomonadales > Oleiphilaceae > Marinobacter. The sequence continues at coordinate 3,914 of JBFHLR010000134.1, read as the reverse complement.
GCCGTCATGGCCTCCGCCAGGGCGGGCAGCGCCGGCAGGTACATATCCGTCGCCAGCGGGCCGAGGGCGACGGCGGCGGCGAGCAGGACGGTGGTCCAGACACTGGTGAGCGCGAGCATGGGGAACCTGAAGCGGTTGGGGATTGAAGCGCTCAGTCTACGCGGCCGGGGCGGCGAGATAACGGCCGCCGGTTGCATAGCATTCATGAACAAAAGTGATGAATCAGCCGGGCTAATCAGCGCAGAACGGCAGCGGAATCACGCCCCCAGATTTTCCGCCACGAACATCAACTGCTGGCGCAGCCAGCGATGGGCGGGATCGTCCTGGTGTCGCCGGTGCCACAGCATCAGCAGGGTGAACGGCTTGTAGTCGAACGGCAGGTCGGCATGAGCGAAATCCCTCAGTAAGTGCTTACTCATGCCGCGGGGCGCGGTCGCCAGCAGGTCGGTACCCCGGAGAAAACCGGGCAGGCCGGAAAAATTGGACACCGTCACCGCCACCTTGCGCTCCAGGCCGCGGGCGCTGAGCGAGCCCTCCAGGGCGGTGCGTTCGCCGGCGCCGAACAGGATGGCAATGTGGGAAGCCTGGAGGTAGTCCGCCAACGTGGCCGGTGCCGTGCGCTGGTCCGGGTCGAAGAACACCACCATCCGATCAGCCAGCAGCCGCCGCTGCATGACATCGCTGGCCGATGGTGGATGGGGGGAGATGATCAGGTCGCACACCTCCTTGCGCAGCATATCGGCATTGGGGATGCCGGAGGGAATCACCTGCAGCCGGATACCCGGTGCCTGTGCCCGCAGAGTGGCGGCCAGGCCCGGTAGCAGCAGGTCGCGCTGGTAATCGTTGGCGGCGATGGTGACGCTGAACTCGGCATTGGCGGGCACGAACGGTGGCCCGGCGGACAATGCCCGCAGATCGTCGAGGATCTGCCGCACGTTGGGGCCGATGCGCAGGGTATAGTCGGTGGGGGCAATGCCCCGGCCGGACTTGACGAACAGTGGGTCCGCCAGGACCTGGCGCAGCCGGTCCAGGGTGTGGCTGACGGCAGACTGGCTCAGGCCCAGTTTGATGGCGGCCTGGGACACACTGGCCTCGTCCAGCACCGCCAGAAACACCCGCAGGGCGCGGGCGTCGAGATTGAACGTATCGATGGGATTCATGAATCCCAGTGTAGGGCAAAACCGTGGTGATCGGGGAGTCCCTGCACCTCATCGCCGCGCTGTTACCGGCTCAGCGGGTCGTCACACCACGGCAACGGGCCGTCAGTTGGAGCGTTCCGCCAGCCAGTCGGCCAGTTCCAGCCAGCTGCTGCGGGGGGCTTTGCTGCCAGCGAGGATGCCCATGTGGCCGCCCGGGATTACCCGGAAGGTCTTGTCGGTAGAGCTGACGTGATCCATCACCCGCTTGGCGGCACCGGGGGTGGCCAGGGTGTCGGTCTCGCCGGCAATGGCCAGCAGGTTGGCGTTGACGTTTTCCAATCGGGCCCAGTCATCGCCGATCTGGATCTTGCCTTGGGACAGCTGGTTATCGATCCAGATCCGCACCATGGTGTCCTGGATGATGCCGCCGGGGTAGGCCACCATCCGGTCCAGGAACGCCGAGGTGGTGGCGTGATTGGTGACGAACTCCCTATCGCCCAGACGAACAACCAGCTCCCAGTAGCCCATCACACTGCCGATGGGGTTGGTCAGCTTGAAGCCGAGGGTATTGGCCCAGCCCGGGGTGTGGAACCAGTGCGGCTGCAGGTTGTGCAGCCGGAAGCCGGTGCGGGCACGGACGAACTCGGCGACGTCGGAAATGCGCTGGTACATCACCCCGATCATGCCGGAGGCGTGGCTGTCGATGGGCGACCCCAGCACGATGGCGTTGCGGATATGCTGGTCCTTGCTCAGTGCCGAGTAGAACAGGGTGAACATGCCACCCATGCTCCAGCCGTGCAGTGACAGCTCCTGCTCGCCGCTGTGCTGGCGCACCCGATTCAGGTAGTCCGGCAGCAGCTCCGCCACGTAGGTGTGCATGTTGTAGTGGGTGTGCTCACGGGTGGGGATGCCCCAGTCGATGAGGTAGACCTCAAAGCCCTTGGCCCGCAGGAAGCGCACCAGGCTGCGTTGTGGGAACAGATCGTAGATCAGCATGTTCACCGCCAGCGGTGGCACGATGACGATGGGGGTCTTGTGGCTCTGGCGCTGGACCGGAATTTCTTCGCCGTCCAGGTCGATGAAGTCCTCCGCCAGGGGCGGGTAGTAGCGCAGACTCACCAGACCGTCGCTGTGGAGGGTCTCGAACGGGGTTTGGCCCGCCTGCACCAGGCTGGCGGCGCGGAACACCCGGTCGAAGGCGTTGCCGGCATACAGGGCCGTCTGACGGGTGAGGCCAGCGGCCTTGTTGATCATGGACATAAAGGGGTTGGGCATAACCGGGTTCATCGCTCTTTACTCAAAAGGTTAGCTCTTGGTTTCTCAATGATGACAGGGTATAGGGGCGTGGCCTGAGAGCACTATGGCAAAACCGTCCATTTCGGTTGGCAGATATGTCACCTCTATGTCACCTCTATGTCACCTCGATATCACCTCGGGGTGCTGTCATTCGTCAGCGCCGTTGTTATGATGCTGGCCTGCTCAAACCGACAACAACACGGACAACCATCATGCTCAGCTTCCTGCCCGCGCCACTGATCGGCGCGCTCAATGCCCTGCTGTTGGGGATCAACACGCTTTTCTGGTGCACCCTGCTGTACATCCCGGCGCTTTTGAAACTGATCGTCCCGATTGAGGGCTTCCGGGTGCTGTGTACCCGCGTCATTATCTGGATCTCGGAATCCTGGGTCGCCTGCAATACCGGCTGGATGAAGCTGACCCACGGCACCCGCTGGCAGGTGAACGGCGCCGACAAACTGCAGCGGCAGGGCTGGTACCTGGTGCTGAGCAACCATCAGAGCTGGGTGGACATCTTTGCCATGCAGCGGGTGTTCAACCGCCGCGCGCCGTTCCTGAAGTTCTTCCTGAAAAAGCAGCTGATCTGGGTACCGGTGATCGGGCTGGCCTGGTGGGGACTGGATTTCCCGTTCATGCAGCGCCATTCCCGGGAATACCTGCTCAAGCACCCGGAGAAGCGCGGCGAGGACCTGAAAGCCACTCGTAAGGCCTGCGAGAAATTCCGCTATACCCCGGTCAGCGTGATGAACTTCGTGGAAGGTACCCGCTTCACGCCGGTCAAGCACCAGCGCCAGAACTCGCCGTTCCAGCATCTGCTCACCCCCAAGGCCGGCGGTGTCGGATTCGTGCTGGATGCCATGGGCGACTCCATCCAGACCCTGGTGGATGTGACCATTGCTTACCCCGGCGGCTCGCCGACCTTCTGGGACTTCCTCTGCGGCCGGGTGGGGGAAGTGCGCCTGGAAATCGACACCGTCACCATTCCAGAAGAACTCAAAGGCAAGGACTACACCGCGGATGCCGAGCACCGGCGCCAGGTCAAGGACTGGCTACAGGCGCTGTGGTCCAACAAGGACCAGAAGTTGCTGGACCTGCTCAACTAACCGGGCCCGCGATCAGCGGGCCTCGGCGTCGTCCTCATCATCCTCGACTTCGTCCGGGTGCTCGCGCTTGTAGCGCTCCCAGTCCTCCCAGTCAAACGGCGTTCCGGCGTGGGGACGCCGCAGGTGGCGGGCGTGCTCCAGCGCATTGTGGCGCAGGCTGTGGTCCCGTTCCTCGTCGTCCTCGTCGAAACCGTATTTTCGGAGGAATTCGTCAGGGCTGATTGGCATGGGGCGCACCTCCCAGTTCTCAAGCCGCTGAAGGCCGGCGGCAACCCTGCCGTCAGCGGCCTTGGCTTTCAATTCCTACCATGCGCCCCCGTCAGTGGATTTTCAAGCGTTCGCCGGGGCGTCCTGGGCCGGTGCGGTGTCAGCGGCG
>JBFHLR010000133.1:0-7601 GCA_041594735.1 Marinobacter sp. | reverse complement strand
GGTCACCGCCGCCGGCTTGAGGCGGGCCAACCCATCGTGATTACCGTGCGTCACAAGGATGGCTATTTCTTCACCGCGGAACTGGCCCAGCGTACCCACATGAAGGACGCCGACAAACCCGCCAGGGCCCGGATCAGCCTGCGCACCGGCGGCCTGCGGGACGGCCGGCTGCTGCAACTGGTGGAAAACAGCGGCAACCTGGGCATCTGGGAGCTGGATCTGCGCACCAACCAGGTCTGCTGCAGCGAAGGCATCTATCAACTGCTGGATCTTCGGGTCGGTGCCGACATCAGCCCCGAACAGGCCCTGTTTTACTGCCAGAGCAAGCAGCCCCGCATCCGCGCCTTGTTCCGCCGCTGCATCCGCACCGGCGAGCCGTTCAGCATCAGCCTCGACCTGGTGACTGGGCGTCAGCGCAGCCGCCGGGTACAGCTGACCGGGCGGGCCTTCCGGGAAGGCAGCCAGATCATTCGACTGGGGGGAACCGTGGTCGACCTCACGCCCCAGGCCACCCAGCAACAGGCGGCGGAACGGGCCCGCCAGCTGCTCCAGTCGGTCATTGGCGCCACCCATGATCTGGTGGTGGCCGTGGACTGCGACCTGAACCTGATGTGCTTCAACGACGCTTACCGGCGACACTTCGAGCAGGCATTCGGCCAGACGCCGGTTGAAGGCGACAACCTGTCCACCCTGTTGCGGGACTTCCCCAACGAACGCCGCCTGATGGAACGACTCTGGCGCAGGACGCTGGAGCGAACAGGATTTGCCGTGGAGATGCCACTGGCGTCCCAGCAAAGTGGCGCGCCGGTGTACGAAGTCCATTACCAGCGCCTCGCCAGCGCAGACGGCGAGGCGCTGGGCGCGGTCCATGTGGCTCGCGATGTGACCGAACGCATCCGGGCCGCCGGCAATCGCAATTACCTCAACACCCACGACCCCATCACCGGACTGATCAACCGCCGGGAGTTCCTGGCGCGGCTCGGGCGCCAGCTGAAACACGCCGGACAGACCGGTTTCGCCCTGCTTTATATCGACCTGGATCACTTTGCCAAATTCAACGACCGCGCTGGCAGCGGCACCTGTGATCGTTACCTGCGCGAGCTGGCCGGCGCCCTTGGCCTCAAAGTCCGGCAACGGGATGCGCTGGCGCGGCTGGCCGGGGATACCTTCGCGCTGCTGCTGGAAAACTGCGCCGAAGCAGAAGCCCGCAAGGTGTCACACAACCTACTGAAACTGATCGAGGGTTTTGTCTTCGACTGGCAGGGCGACAGCCTGCAGACCAGCGCCAGCGCCGGGCTGCTGATGCTGGGCGACTCGCTGCAGGAGGACCCGGAAGACCTGTTGGCCCAGGCCGCAGACCTTTGCCACACCGCCAAGATTGCCGGCCGTAACCGTTTCCACGTCGCCAGCGCCCATTCGGGTGCCCTGCAAGAGAACGAGGAGCGCCTGCTGCTCAGTCACCTGCGGCAATGCCTCGACAACGACCAGCTGATACTGGACTACCAGTCCCTGAGACCGGTGAGCAGCGCCACCTGGGGAGACCACATCGAAATCCTGACCCGCTTCCCGGCCATGGCGGGCATGGATGGCGGCGAGCGGCTGTTGCCACAGGATTTCCTGCCAGTGGCGGAACGCTTCGACCTTGCCAGGCGTATTGATCGCCAGGTCATTGGCGCCACCCTGACTTGGCTTGACCAACACCCGCTGCTGGAACCGCGGCTGAAATACTGCGGCTTCAACCTGTCACTGGCGTCGGTGCTCGACGACCACTTCGCCGATTTTGTGCAGGAGCGGCTGGCGGCGTCGCGCTTTGACAACGAGAGCTTCTGTTTCGAAATCAGCGAGACCCACGCCTGCCAATACCCGGATGAAGTGGCAGTGCTCAGTGACGCCCTGCATGGCATCGGCTGTCAGGTCGCTCTGGACGGTGTCGGCGCTTCGGTGAAAAGTTTCGACCTGGCCGCCAAGCTGCCCGTCGACCTGATCAAGTTGGACCGAAGCATCATGCAGCACCTGCACCAGGACCCGGTGAAACAGGTGATGGCGGAGGCCCTGCACAAAATCGCCACCGAGGCCGGCAAGACCACGGTGGCGACGTTCATCGAAGACGATGAAACCCTGCGTCGGGTCCGCACCCTCGGCATCCATTTCGGTCAGGGCTTCCGGCTGCATCGACCGCGGCCCCTCGCCGAGCTGACGCCGGCGGTAGTGCAGTTGCAGACCGGGCCGATTGGCGGCTAACCCGCCAGCTGCTGCCGGGCCCGGGTAACGGCCGCCCGCACCTGGTTGGGGGCAGTGCCGCCGAGGTGATCACGGGCGTTGACGGAACCTTCCAGGGTCAAAACCCCGAACACGTCTTCAGCAATGATGTCGGAAAACTGCTGCAGTTCCGCCAGGGTCATTTCCGACAGATCCCGGGATTCGGCCACCCCGAAGGCTACCGCCTTGCCAACAATCTCATGGGCATCGCGGAACGGCACGCCCTTCTTGACCAGGTAATCGGCCAGATCGGTGGCGGTGGAAAAGCCACGACGAGCGGCTTCGCGCATGTTGTCCGCCTTCGCGGTGATGGCCGGCACCATGTCAGCGTAGGCTTTGAGGCAGCCCTTGACGGTATCGATGGTGTCGAACAGCGGTTCCTTGTCTTCCTGATTGTCCTTGTTGTAGGCCAGCGGCTGGCTCTTCATCAGGGTCAGCAAGCTGATCAGGTGACCGTTGACCCGACCGGTCTTGCCACGCACCAGCTCTGGCACGTCGGGATTTTTCTTCTGCGGCATGATGGACGAGCCGGTACAGAAACGGTCCGGCAGGTCGATGAAGTCAAACTGCGCCGACGTCCACAGCACCAGCTCTTCGCTGAACCGGGACAGGTGGGTCATCAGCAGGGCGGCAAAGCTGCAGAACTCGATGGCAAAATCCCGGTCACTGACCGAATCCAGCGAGTTCTCGGTGGGCCGGTCAAAGCCTAGCAGCCGTGCGGTGAGGGCACGATCGATGGGATAGGTGGTGCCGGCCAGGGCGGCGGCACCCAGCGGCATGACGTTGACCCGCTTGCGACAGTCCTGCAGCCGGTCGGCATCCCGCACCAGCATTTCGTACCAGGCCAACAGGTGATGACCAAAGGTGACCGGCTGGGCGGTCTGCAGGTGGGTAAAGCCGGGCATGATGGTGTCGGCTTCCCGCTCCGCCAGGTCCAGCAGACCCTGGCGCAGGCGCTGCAGTTCCTCGGCGATGACGTCGATCTCGTCGCGCAGGTACAGACGGATATCGGTGGCCACCTGGTCGTTACGGCTGCGGCCGGTGTGGAGCTTCTTGCCGGTAATGCCGATGCGGTCGGTGAGGCGCGCTTCCACGTTCATATGGACGTCTTCCAGTGTCACCGACCACTGGAACTCGCCCGCCTCGATATCGGCCTTGACCGCCTGCAGACCCTCGATGATCTGGTCCTTCTCATCCGCGGTTAACACCCCCACTTCCGCCAGCATGGTGGCGTGCGCAATGGAGCCGGTAATATCATGGTGGTACAGCCGCTGATCGAACCCTACCGACGCGGTAAAACGCTCGACAAACGCGTCCGTAGGTTCGCTGAATCGACCGCCCCAGGGTTTCTCGGAGGTCTTGTTTGAATCCGTCATGGTCATACGTTCCTGCTGGCAGCCCGCCAATCCAGGGCATCCCTGAACGGCGCCGACAAGGCGCGGTGAATCATTCAGAGTCGCCCCCATTTGCGGACGTGGATGAAATCGGGGGATTATAGCACTGTCAGCCCCGACCAAGCCCACCCGGCAGCGAAAGTGATCCTAGCCATGCCAAGCAGACGCAAGCAACCGACCGCCCATCACCAGGCTCCAACTGCAATGGATGATTTCTTCGTGCCCGACCTGTGCCGGGTGCAGGCGGTATTCCTGCTGCTGATGACCAGCGAGCTGATGGTTCTGCTGTTGGCGGTGATGCGCAGTCAGACCCAGTGGATCGACTGGAACTACTTTGGCCTGCTGTCGCTGTTTGTCCAGTGGACCGCACTGACCAGCGCCGCCGGCATCTGCCTGCTGCGGCGCTGGCTGAGCCAGTTTTCGGTCGCCGGCGCCACCGCCCTGATTACCCTGCTGGTGCTGGCGGACGTGTTCGCCTTCAGCCTGTTTGCCGACAACGTGCTGAATCCCGCACCCGGCGCTACGGCCTGGCAGGCCATTGGCAAAAAAATGCTGGCCGCAGCCATTCTCACCCTGATGGTGCTGCGTTACTTTTACCTGCAGCACCAGTGGCAGCAGCAACGGCAAGCGGAAATGCAGGCGCGACTGGCCGCCTTGCAGGCACGGATTCACCCGCACTTCCTGTTCAATAGCATGAACACCATTGCCAGCCTGATCAGCAGTCGCCCGGAACAGGCCGAAGACGCGGTGCTGGACCTGTCCGAACTGTTCCGCGCCAGCCTGCGCACCCAGGACCGGCTGATCAGCCTGGACGAAGAACTCAGCCTGTGCCGCCGCTACCTGATGATCGAAGGCCTGCGCCTGGGCGACCGGCTGCAGGTGGACTGGCAGATCGCGCCAGAGCTCGACCAGCAGGCGGTGCCGCCACTGAGCATCCAGCCCCTGGTGGAAAACGCAATCTACCACGGCATTCAACCCTGCCCGGGCGGTGGCACCCTGCGCATTGAGGGTTACCTGCGCGGCGATTCGGTCTATATTCTGGTGCAAAACCCCAAGCCGGACTCCGACCAGAGCCGTCACGACGGCAACCGGATGGCACTGGACAACATTCAGGCGCGCCTGCGTGCGCTGTTCGGGGAAGCCGCGGTGCTCAAGCAGAGCCACCAGCAGGACACCTATACCGTGACCCTGCGGCTTCCTCACCAAAAGGCACCGACGCTGCCCCGACCACGGACCCCGCTGACCGCATGACCATGACCACACGCCACAAGGTATTGATTGCCGACGACGAACCCCTGGCCAGGGAACGGATCAGACGGCTGGTGGAGGCGTTGCCGGGCTATCAGGTGTGCGGCGAGGCCAGCGATGGCCACCAGGTGCTTGGCCTGGTGGCCGAAGGCAACCCGGATGTCGTGCTGCTGGACATCCGCATGCCCGGCATGGATGGCATGGAGGCGGCGGAACGCCTGGCGGCCCTGGCCAATCCGCCCGCGGTGATTTTCTGCACCGCCTATGACCACTACGCCATCAGCGCCTTTGAGGTACAAGCGGTGGCCTACCTGCTCAAACCGGTGCGACGAGAAGCCCTGACCGAGGCCCTGGCCCGGGCCGGCCGTATCAACCGCCTGCAGTTGCAGGCCATCCAGGCCCGCGAGCAGGACAGCGGTGAGCAGCTGGCGATCAAGAGCCATCGCGGCACCGAGCTGATCGAGATGGACCAGGTCTACTATTGCGAAGCCGACCAGAAATACGTCACCGTCCATCATCACCAGGGCCAGACACTCACCGACCACACCCTCAAGGAGCTGGAAGCCCGGTTTGCCGACCACCTGTTACGCATTCACCGCCATACCCTGGTGGGCGTGCGTTTTATCCGCCGCCTCGCCCGCGACCATGACGGTCACTGGTTCCTCGAACTGACCGGTCGGCAAGACCGTCTGCCGGTGAGTCGCCGCCACGCAACCAACGTGCGGGAATGGCTCAGCGAACACCTGCCGGCAGCGGACTGAGGCCTGCCCGCGGGACCTACGGAGCGCCCGCAAGCGCGGGACATTTGGCCACTAACGCGTTAACCTTGGAAACACACCATCCTGCGAGTCGACAAACCACATTATCATGTCACAAAGAACCATCCGCATAGCCACCCGCAACAGCGCCCTGGCCCTCTGGCAGGCCGAATTCATCAAGGCCGAGCTGGAACGCCGCTACGATCATATCCGCGTTGAACTGCTCGGCATCAAGACCCAGGGCGACAAGATTCTGGACGTGCCTCTGGCCAAGATCGGCGGCAAGGGCCTGTTCGTCAAGGAACTGGAGGAGGCCATGCTGGATGGCCGCGCCGACCTGGCGGTCCATTCCATGAAAGACGTGCCCATGCACTTCCCGGAAGGACTTGGCCTGGTGTCCATCTGCGAGCGGGAAGATCCCACCGACGCCTTTGTCAGCAACCGTTTCAACACCCTCGACGAGTTGCCCCAGGGCGCCGTGGTCGGCACCGCCAGCATGCGCCGCGAAGCGCAGCTGCGCGCCTATCGCCCGGACCTGCAGATCCGCACCCTGCGGGGCAACGTCAACACCCGTCTGGCCAAGCTGGATGCCGGCGAGTTTGACGCCATCGTGCTGGCGAGCTCGGGCCTGAAGCGTCTGGAATTCCACGACCGCATTCGCTCCACCCTGCCCGACACCCTGTCCCTGCCCGCAGTCGGTCAGGGCGCGCTGGGCATCGAGTGCCGTCTCGAAGACAGCGAGCTGATCGAGCTGCTGGCGTTCCTGAACCATCCCGATTCCGCCGACCGGGTCCGCGCCGAACGCGCCCTCAACCGGCGGCTCGAAGGCGGCTGCCAGGTGCCCATTGCCGCCTACGCGGTGCTGGAAGATGCCGACACCCTGTGGTTGCGCGGCCTGGTGGGCTCGGTAAACGGCGAGGAAATCTATCGCGTCGAAGGTCGCGCGCCGCGCGCCGAAGGCGAACGACTGGGCCGGGAGCTGGCAGAAGACCTGCTGGCCATGGGCGCCGATCGCGTGCTGGCGGAAATCTATGGCCACACCCCCAAGTGACCGCCCCCTGAGCGGACAGCGTATTCTGATCTGTCGACCGGAACCGGAGGCCAGCCGCTTGGCCGACGGATTCCGCGCCAACGGCGCCACCGTCGAGGTGGTGCCGCTGCTGGAACGCTTGCCGTTGCCGGAGTCAGCGCAACAACGCAGCCTGATTCAAAACATCGATCAATATCACCACGTCATCGCCGTCAGCCCCTACGCCGCCAGGTTACTGGTGGAACTGCTGGACACCTGGTGGCCACAACCACCGGCCGGCCTTCACTGGTACGGCGTCGGGGGCGGCACCGCCCAGGCTCTGGCCCAGGCCGGACTCAAGCCACACTGGCCCGAGCGGGGCCATGACAGCGAGGCCCTGCTCGCCCTGCCCCAGCTGGCATCGCCGTCCGGGCAAAAGGTGTTGCTGGTGCGGGGCGATCAGGGCCGGGAGCTGATCGCCGACACCCTGCGCCAACGGGGCGCCGAGGTGACCGCCCTGGCGCTGTACAGCCGGCAATGCCCGGACACCGCTCGAACCCTGCTGCCGCGCGCCCTCGCCCACTTCGACCCCCACGCGGTGGTGGTGTTGTCCGGGGAAACATTGAACAATTTCATCGCGCTGGGTGAGAATAGCGACCATACTTTGAGGCAACGACTGCTGGTGCTGCCGGTTCAGCGCGTGGCTGACCAGGCCGCCGCTGCCGGATTTCGCAACCTCTGCCTTCCGGACAGCCTGCAGGATGACCACATCGTGGCCGCCGTCGCCCGGCGCCTGTCGCCCGCGACCTGCAACGACGTCCATCAGCCGGATTAACGACGCCACTGAAACCGCGGTCTTTGACAAGACAAGCAAGTAAGGATGCCTGTGACTGATTCAAACAGCCAATTGCCCGCCCCCATCGAGTCCAATCC
>JBFHLR010000132.1:0-7614 GCA_041594735.1 Marinobacter sp. | reverse complement strand
TCTTGCAGATCCGCAGTCAGAGAGACATTGGCGCCCCCGACCAACTGCAGCGCGTCGATGGCACCGCGCAGCCCCTGCACCAGTGACTCGGCAGACAATTCTTCCGCCAGACGGGTCTCACCGCGGGCGAAGATCAGCATATCCCGGACCTGATGCTCGAGATGAGTCAGCCGTGACATCAAGCGGTTGGCGCAACGTTGGCGCAATTCGGTGTCCAGCTCGTCCTGGCAAAGGTGACCGCCGTATAGAATCGCAGCGGAAAGTGGGGTACGGATTTGGTGGGCCAGGGATGCAACCATCTTGCCCATGGCGGACAGGCGTTGTGCGTGAGCCAGCTGCGCCTGGAGCTGACGGGTTTCGGTGAGGTCGGTGAGCAGGATGAGCTGGCCCGGCTGGTTCTCCATCGTCCGGATCTCGATACTTACCCGCCGGCCATCCCGCAACGACACTTCATGGCCGTCGTCGCGACGGGGGGCGAAGCACCGATGAATGATGTTGACCCAGCGCTCGCCGTCGAGGGGCTCACCGAGCAGGCTGGCCGCCGCCGGGTTGGACTGACTCACTACCCCCTGACTGTCCAGTACCACCACCGCCGCCGGCAGCGCTGACAGCAGCGTGGACAGCCGGTCGGCCAGCCTTTCTTTTTCTTCCAGTTCCCGCTGGCGTTGCTGGGATTCCGCGGACAGCTCCCCTGACAACTGGTTTACCCGGGACTCCAGCGTGCGGTAGGAGTCGGTAATCTGGCGGGACATTTGGTTGAACAGTTCCAGCGCTGTCCCTACGGCCTGATCCTCCTCCTGTTGCGGAAACAGGGCGGTAACCTTGTCGTTGGCATCCGCGGCGGCATTAGCTACCGCGCCACACTGGGACGACGGAACAACAAACTGTGGCTGACTCATGGCTCCCCCTCACGAAGTCCTGCCCATCACACGGGCGTATGGGTCGTTTCCGGGGGTGCTAAGCCAATGTCATGCCATCATAGCTTTATTGTTATAGTTCAATTAGATAGGAATTACCGCGGCGAGCTTGTGACAATTTTTCGTCGGGAACAGTTCCGTCAACGCCTTCCCTGAAGCAGCGTTGACGGTGATTCGTCAGTGGCCTCACACCTCTTCCGATTCGTCCTGGCGGAGTCCGTACTTACGCACTTTTTCCACCAAGGTGGTACGGCGAATGCGCAGTTTCTCCGCCGCACGAGCGACCACGCCACCGGCCTCGTCCAGCGCCTGCTGGATGAGCTGGCGTTCCAGACTGGACAGATAGTCTTTCAGGTCGATGCCGTTCACCGGCAACAAGGCAGGCGCGTCCAGCCCGATCAGCCCAGGCACACCACCCGGCATGCCACCGTCTTCCACCGGTCGGTTCTCATCGATGTCATCCACGTAACGAAACTTCTTGGGCAGCTCCTGCACGCCGATGACGCCGTAGGGATGCATAATCGCCAATCGTTCCACCAAATTGGCCAGCTCACGAACGTTGCCCGGCCAGTCATGGCGACACAGGCTCATGATGGCTGCGGAATTCAGTCGCAGCGAACCCCGCTTTTCTTTTTCCATGCGCGAGATCAGCTCATTGATCAGCAGTGGAATGTCCTCAACCCGCTCCCGCAGGGCCGGCATCTCAATGGGAAACACGTTCAGGCGATAGTAAAGATCTTCCCGGAAGTCGCCGGATTCGATCATGTCCTCGAGATTCTTGTGAGTGGCGGCAATGATGCGTACGTCCGCCGTTTGCGTGCGGTTGCTGCCGATTTTCTCGAAGGTGCGCTCCTGCAGCACTCGCAATATTTTTACTTGCATATTCAGCGGCATATCGCCAATTTCATCGAGAAACAGGGTGCCACCCTCGGCCATTTCGAAGCGCCCGACCCGAGCGGTGATGGCTCCGGTAAAGGCGCCCTTCTCATGACCAAACAGCTCGCTCTCCAACAGTTCCGCGGGAATGGCGCCACAGTTGACCGGCACGAACGGCTTGTCACGGCGGGCGGAATGGTAATGGAGGTTCCGGGCAACCACTTCCTTGCCGGTACCGGATTCCCCGGTGATGAGCACACTGACATCCTTATCGGCCACCTGCTCCATCAACTGGCGAACGCTCTGCACACTGCGACTGGTGCCAACCAGGCTGCGAAACAACTGGACACCGCGCTGGATTCCCCGTTCCCGAGACCGGGAAAACTGATCCCGGAAAACCTGGGCCCGATACAGGGAATCGACAAACTTGGTGTGGTTCAGCGGCCATTCCATCCTGGCGATGACACGACTGAGCTCCTGCTCAGACAGCGACTTGAACTCCGGATTGCCGATCACCAGGATGGGCAGGCCGGGATCGGCACTGCACACTTCGCCCACGACTCGCTCAGCCGCCGCTTCCTCGCCATTCACGATGGCCACGGTGATCTCGGACATGGCCTCAGCCTTTGCTTCGGACAGCCGCTCCCACGCCTGTGAGTTGGCCTCGACCCGGTCTTCCCCGAGGAATTCCAGGATGGTTCGTATATCCCGGCAACGATCCGTATCCTCGCACAGCACCAGCACATTATTATTTTTGGCCATTCAATCGAATCTCTTGCTTAAAAAGTTCCTGCGAAAAATTCTTAGAGTGAGCTCTTACAGCGAACTCTTGTAAGAAGTTCTCACTAAAAGCTCTTACGAAAAGTTTTACGAATGATTCCACCGGAACCGCTCGCTCCGCAGAATTCCATCATCTTTGATGCGGTATTTAAGACCGATAACGTGGGGGAGTCAATTTTATGACGCTTTCACCGGAAGAGAATCGGCGACAAATGTGACAGTTATCCCGTCGGGCCGCCCTGTACGTCGTGATAGGCACGCGTGGCTTGCCGGTTCCGTTGAATGTCCTTTAGAGCGGAGCGGGCTTCATCGCGTGTGCGCTCTGCCCCGCCTTGGGCCTCCAGGCAAAGGGATTGCAAGGTTTCAAGGCGCTCCTGAACGACATCAGGGCTGATCTCACCCGCCCGAAGGCTGGCCATTACGCGCTCAATGGTGGGCTGAATCAGACGGTTGAGCTCCGAAAAACGTGACCAGTCCTCGGCCACCAGTGCCTGGCGCAGTTCATCGTTTAGGTCGTCGAGTTTCTCCAGCGTCAATGGCATGCCCTACTCCTGCAAGGATGGAAAGAAGCAACCCCTGAACGCCGGAACGGATCCGGAGCTATTCAGCGGCTGCCGAGTTATGATTGTACGCCCCGAATGCCACTCAGGGTATTGAATGACGTTTCCCTGACGGATGACAGAAAGGCGTTCATGTAGGGGGCCTGCCGATCGTCCGAACGCACTGCTGCGTACAAGTCCGACCATACACCCGCTTTGCCCAAAGGGCGAGCCGCCAGTAATCCCGAGTCCATGTATTCCCGCAACGCCCAGGACGGCAAGGCGGCAACACCGCGCTGGCTGGCCACCAGCTGGACAATCATCATGGTCATGTCGGCGGTCCGGACCCGGGCCGGCTCTACCCTGGCCGGCCAGAAAAAGTTGCGAAAGACATCCAGCCGGTCGGGATCCACCGGGTAGGTAATCAGGGTTTCCGTGGCCAGGTCTTCGGCGGCGATGCGCGTCGCTTTGGCCAGAGCGTGTGACGGCGCAACGGCCAGCAGAATTTCAAACCGGAACAGAGGTTCGTAAACCACCCCATCCATCGGCACCGGATCGGCGGTGACCACGAGATCCAGCTCGCCCCGGGCCAGTGCCGGCAAGGCATCCAGATGCCAGTGGCCGACAAAATCGAGCTCAACGTCCGGCCACGCCGGGCGGTAGCTGTTCACCGCAGGAATCAGCCAGAGGTAACAGCTATGGCACTCAATGGCCATGTGCAGCCGTCCCCGCTGCCCCCGCCCTAGCGCCAACAATGCGTGCTCGGCCGCAACCAGCTCTGGCAGCACAGCCTTGGCGGTGCTCAGCAGCCGCTCGCCGGCCGGCGTGAACCTCAGCGGCCGGCTCTTACGGACGAACAGCTGCACCCCGAACCAGTCCTCCAGATCCCGGATCTGGTGCGACAACGCCGATTGGGTGACATGAAGCTGGTCTGCCGCCCGAGTCAGGCTACCCGCTTCATGCAGGGCGTGGATGGTTTTCAGGTGCTTGAGATCCAACATGAAGCAGACTCATCAATGATCAGTATTGACGCAATACTGCCTCATATTGGCTCAGGGATACAGCCGCAACCGGATCGCCAGTGCAAAAGCCCCCGTCAGCGCCGGGCAGCCCGTCTGGCCGCCGATGCCGTAAACTCATTGCTGCGAAACCCGGGCTCGAAGTTGTAGGGCACTTGCCCTTCATCCAGACCGTCAATGTAATAGCGTCGGGCTTTCAGGTCATACGTCATTTCCAGCGTGGTCCAGAACACCGGCTCGCTGTAATAACTGATGTTATGGGCCTCCGATACCCGCCACAGATTGCCACTTTGGTCATACTCCTCGGACGCCAGGATCTGCCAGCTGTCTTCGTCGACATAGAACACCCGGCGCCCGTATATGTGGCTGATCCCGGTTCTGACCGTGGCCTCCACCACCCAGACCCGGTGCAGCTCGTAGCGGGTCAATGCCTGGTTGATGTGCCCTGGCCGGATGATGTCCTCTGACGCATGGCTGTCGGAGTGCAGCTCGTATGCATTGTAGGGGACATAGATTTCCCGCTTGCCCAGTAGCTGCCAGTCGTACTGGTTGGGTGCGCCGTTATACATGTCCTTCTGGTCCACCGAACGCAACGACGAAGCGTTGGGCAGATCGGTTTCGTAGGCCAGATTGGGCGAGCGCCGCAGGCGCCGGGAACCGGTCTCGTAACGCCAGGCCAGACGCGGAGAACGAACCTGGTCGAGGGTATCGTGAACCAGCGTGATGGAGCCGGCAAGACTGGTTGGCGCAATGATCTCGGTCTTGAGATAAAAAATCTTGTTGTCGATGTCTGCCAGCTGAACGCCTGGTTCGGCATAGGCGAAGTAGTAATCGTACTGAGTGAGAATCGGGTTGAAGTCACCGCTCACCGCCGGTGTGGCGTATGCCGAACGAAAGGACAATTGCACGCCCCGGTATCGAAGGATGTGATTCCAGATCACCTCAAGCCCATTCTGGGGAATGGGGAACGGACTGGTCATGATGGTGTCCCGCACACCGTTGCCATTGTCCAGCAACTCGGCACTGAGAGCATTGTCCCGAAACTTGTCGTAGACATGTTCCGGAAACGCCGCGGTTCGGCGGGTCTGGTACACCGGCAGGAAATAGTCGGGGCCGTAAGCATCCAGCATGGCAACGTGGCCATCGGTGAGCTGATCACGATACTGCTGGTAGTTGTCTTTGGTAATGGTAAACAGCGGCTGATCCTCGGGGAACGGACTGATTTCCCGATCTCCCTGCGACCATCCGACCGGCGGCTGGGACAGGCCTCCGGTCCACGCGGGGATCGTACCGGCCGCATTGCCCGCCCGTTCTGCTCCCACCGGCGTCAAGTCCGCCACAAGCCTTGCAGCCTGTACCTCGCTTACCTTGGCCGCCGCCTGGCTGCCCCACAGCACCGCCAGCAAAGCGGCCCCGACACCTATACGCTTTCGCATCGCCTATCACCTCACCCTTCACTGCGCGACTCCGGTTGCCAGCTATTAAGCCCCGGGTGACCAAACGACTACCCGGGTGGTTAACCCGTCGCGCGACTGCCTGTTGGATTCGGGATGTCTGAGAATCGAGCCGTAAAGTTCTGCACCAGCGGGCGCAACACCTTCGGTTTATTTCAAACCCCCTTAAAATCAGCACGCCTATTTGCCTGATCGGGGGGTGGACTGACAAGGAATTTTTTGTAGCTTCTTGTACAACCCGCCCTGAATCCTTTGGCCTTGCACCATCGAATCCGGGGCTCATGTCGCGGGGTTTTCTTACTGGGAAAATGGGTGAAGCAGGGGAAATAGGGTCTTAAAAATGGTAAACTGGTCCGATTGGAAATTGATCGAACGGTTTAAGGCTAACGCAAGGTCCCTGATGGCATCCCAGTGGCATACCCAGATTTCCCAGAAGCTGTATCTCGCCAAGACGCTGCTTGCCCATCGGGAAACCACCGACAACCCGGTGGAACAAGAGGCCGCAAGCCAAGGCGCCATCGAGCTGATGCTTCGGGCAAGAATCATGGTGCTGACGCTGGTTGCTGAACTCTATCAGCACAAGGGCGCATCGCCCAACAAGCTGGAAAACCTGATCACACTGATTGGTCCCGATGCCCCGGAAGCGGTCGAATTGGAATCCCTGGCCCGCCAACCGGCAAACTGGTGGACACACCTTGACCAACTGGACAGGGCCCTGGCGCAGCCGCCGGCCAAGAAAAAATCCGTATCCGATGACAACATCATCGCAGTGTCGGTAGACACCGGCCCCGACCGCTCAACGGCAACGTTGCTGGACATCATTACGGCGATGAAGCGGTACGCCGACTCAATCACCGAACGGCACCAGGAGTGGTAGCGTCCGGTTCCCACCGTGCTGGACAGCGCAGCCAAACGGATCATCGATCACCTGTACTTAACCACCTAGCTAAAGGCAAAGCACATGTCACCGTCCTACTTTGAAATCGTTCAGCTGACCAATGGCGACTATGCCTTGCGCCGCATCGATGATGACAGCGCACCGCTGGTACGCATTTCCTTCTCTCCGGAAGCCCGGGACATGATGGAAGATCGGGATATGTCGGTAGCCAAGGCCATGATCGCCGCCGGCATTGAGGCTGTGGGTAATGTTACCCACGATATTGACTGGGAAGAGGACGACAACGATACCGTTGAAACCCGCCCGTCCTACACGCTGCACTGACCGTTTGCACCCACCGCTCTGAACCGCTACAACGCCCTACGCTGGGCGCCCAGAGCGCAGCCAAATTACCATGATCATTGCGGTCATCATCGTCTCCGCCGCAGACCATCTGCGGCGGTGCCAGGCTGAGGCCATCGCCGTGGCGGCGGATCATTCGGTATCACTTCAGACCCGCTTACGTGCGCCTGGGAGTGCCGACTCCAAGGCCGACTAGCGCTGCCGCAGCACCACACCATGACTGTTTCCCTTGGCTGACGCCTGCTGCAGGGCGTCAAAGGCCTGCCGACCGAGTTTCTGGGTCCACAAAACGACCGCATGGCAAGTGCCAGCGCTGAGTGCCCGTTCCGCCAGATCCTGAGCGGAAAACTCCTCGGAAGAACGCAATACCAGCAACTCACTGGCCACGATTCCGTGCATCGTCTGCCACTTGCTGACCAGGGCCTGGGGCGGATCAATCCAGGCCAGCCAACGTTGCTCCTGGTTGAGCTGAGTCAGCATCGGTAACAGCAACTGGAAATTCTCAATCTGCCGCTCCGGCAGAATGATCTCGGTGACATTTCCTACGCCATCAACCGGGCGCTTGGCCGCACTCCGACGCGTCAGCCCCGCAGGGCTTTCCGCACGGCCGCGACGCGACTCCATTGACGGGGACGAGACAGAGACGGAACCAATCACCCGCTCACCGCTGGTACGGGCCTGCCCCGACAACGGCGAAACCGGTTGAGCAGCGGCAAATCCCTGACTGAAGTTGAGTTGTTCCATCGTAATCCCCCTAACCTGAATACACTCAGTAAATTGTCTGTCCAG
>JBFHLR010000131.1:0-7650 GCA_041594735.1 Marinobacter sp. | reverse complement strand
GGTGGAGCGCTTTAAGGCGATCGGGTTCCGCCTCGGCAACAACTTCCACCCGCCCATCCGGAAGGTTGAGGGCGTAGCCGGTGACGCCCAGTTCGGTGGCGCTCTTTTCGGTAGCGGCACGGTAGTAGACGCCCTGAACCCGTCCGCTGATTCGCAGTGTCCATCGCTTGTGGTTCACGCTGTGCTCTCCTGGATGGCTGGCGGTTTTACTTTGTTCACTTTGCCTGACTCGGATGACGGTTTAAAGCCTTTCGCTGGCCACGCTGCCAGCTGGGTTCAAGGGCCGTCACTGCCTTTGAAATAAAAGTGACATAAAAAAGTCATAACCTGCCAAGACTTTTACCGATCGGACGTTGTGCATGCTTAAAACCGTTCGCAGCCGCATCCTCTTTTTCTCCGGTTTGTCGATCGTTGCCCTGGCGGCCTTGGCGTCAGTGGCCTGGATCATCATGTTGCGGGCCGAGCAGGCCAGTGGTCAGCTGGTGCGTGGAAACCTCAACGAAGCCTGGCAGCTGAGCGATCTGGAGCAGGATCACCGGCGCATTCAGGATCTTGCCTACAAGGTGAAAGCGCAGCTGCTGCTGTGGGACGAAATCAATGCGGAATTCGAGGCGGTGTCCGCCCAGTTACCCAGGCATTGGCAGGACATTGTCCGCAACGATGCTTTGGCGCCCTGGGCCGCCGAGAACCAGGATAATTTCGAGCGCGTTGAGGCCTTGATGTCGGCGCTGGCCGAGGCGATTGCACTAAAAAGCTATTATCGGGTCGGGCAGGTGGTTGATTTTCAGCTGTTTCAGTCGTTGGACCCCATGCTCGAGGCCATCCAGGCCCGCCAGGTGTCCAGTCGTGAGCAGATCGCCATGGAATCCTCCAGTCTGCTGGCATTTTTGACTCGCCAGCAACGGGCCCTGGCGGTGGGGAGTGCCGTTTTTCTTTGTGCGATCATCGCCATGACCTTGTGGTTGCGCCGCACCGTGATCGTTCGACTGCAAGCCATCGAAAGTGATGTGTGGGCAATGGAACGGGCCTCGGACCTGACCCGCTTGCCGCAAGTTGCCGGGAAGGACGAAGTTGCGGGCGTGAGCGCGGCGCTTTCCGGGTTGGTGGGGCGCTTTGAGCGCTTTGTCACGGATATTCGCGTCACGGCTGAAAGCGTTAATCATCAGTCCGTCAGGCTGGATGAGCAGGCCGAGGAAGTTCAGCAAAGCTCCGGCAAAACCCGACAGCAGATCCAGGATGTGACCAGCTCGATGTCCACTATTGCCGGCCAGGCGTCAGTCATCGAGGAGATCACGACCCGGTCCAGTCGCACCGTTGAAGCTGCGGTGCAGCGAAACGTGGAGGTCCAGACCGGGTTAAGAAGCAGTGAGCACGCTGCCGAAAATGCCATTGAAGTCATCGCTCGGGTGACCGGATCTATCCAGGCATTGGCGGAGGCCTCCGGAAAAATCGAGCAAGTGATCGGCGTGATTGCCGAGATTGCCGAGCAGACCAATCTGTTGGCGCTGAATGCGGCCATAGAAGCTGCGCGCGCAGGTGAACATGGCCGTGGCTTTGCCGTGGTTGCCGAGGAGGTTCGTAACCTTTCCCGGCGGACCGCGGAATCCACGGGAGAAATTCGGCAATGGGTGGCGGACCTGACCGAAGGTGTTGGGGATGTGGACCGGCTATTGGCAGAAATGCGCGACGCAGGCAGCCAGAATCAGGCTCAGCTGGATGGCCTGAAACGCCATCTTTCGGGGTTAAAGGACCAGTTCGAGGATCTGGAACGACACAGTGAGGAAATCGGCGGTGCCTTGGCGGTCCAGCGTGACGAAATTGACCGCGTGGGCCGGCGGGCATCGGCACTGGATACCAGTGCCGAGCTGTTGACCCAAAGCGTGGCCAGCACCCGCGCGGTCAGCGACGGCCTACGAAGTGAATCCCATTCCATGACGGCGCTGGCGGCAAGTTTCCGTACCACGGCCCAATCAGCATACGAATAGACTGGCCATTGCGGCGGCCGGTCATTACGATGTGGGTTTGGTCCACCGAAACGGCAGATCCCGCAATGAGTTCGCACTCCGACCCTTCCTCGCAAGCCGATCCCCGCAGTGAACGCTTTGTGGTGGACACACACCTGATTCCCGACGACCAGCTTCTGGGGCTGGTGGAAGAGTATTGCACCCGTTATCACGGCCTCAATGATGTGGAATCGCCAATGGCGGAGCGGGACCGGGTGATGGCGGCGGTCAGGCGGGGGGAGCTGGTGGTGTGGTTTGATCCGGCCGAGAACGTTGCCGGGTTGGGGCCCGCCAAGTAGCTCAATGTACCAAACGTTACTATCCCAAAGGTTGCCTAAGCGTTACAATCTTCTGTAATTTTTCCCGCAATAACGTCTTGCATGAGGTGAGTTTTGATAAGGGTACTGGTTGTTGATGACCATGACTTGGTCCGCTCCGGGATCACCCGGATGCTGGCTGACGATCCCGATATTGAAGTCATTGGCGAGGCCTCTTCGGGTGAATTGGCTATTGACGCCGTGCGCCAGTCCCGGCCCGATATAGTGCTGATGGATATACGGATGCCGGGCATCGGGGGATTGGAAGCCACTCGCCGTATCCTGAGAATCGATGATTCGATCCGGGTGATTGTGGTGACCGCCTGCGCCGATGACCCTTACCCAACCCGTGTAATGCAGGCCGGTGCCACCGCCTACATCACCAAAGGCGCGGATATCCGCGAAATGGTCCGGGCAATCCGTATGGCACATACCGGGCAGCGTTACATCAGCCCCGAAATTGCCCAGAAAATGGCGTTGAAGAACCTGGGTGGCGACTTCGCTGAAGAGAAGGGGGAGTCGGTGTTCGACCGTCTCTCCGAGCGGGAATTGCAGATTGCCATGATGGTTGTTGACTGCCTGAAAGTGCAGGATATTTCCGACAAACTCTGTCTCAGCCCAAAGACCGTCAACAGTTACCGCTACCGCATTTTCGAGAAACTGGAAATCTCCAGCGACGTTGAATTGGCACTGATGGCGGTCAGACTCGGATTGCTTGATGCCGACAAGGTCTGAAACGCAAAACCAGGAGTTTGATTCAAAAGGATTTCTCAAGCGACTGACCGAGCGTCCCGGGGTTTACCGGATGTACGACGCCGAGGCCAATGTGCTTTACGTGGGCAAGGCCCGCAACCTGAAGCAGCGGGTCAGTAGCTACTTCCGCAAGACCGGTCTGGCGCCGAAAACCGAGGCGCTGGTGAGCCGGATAGACGCTATTGAGGTCACCATCACCGGCAGTGAGACCGAGGCGCTGTTGTTGGAACAGAACCTCATCAAGTCCCTGCGTCCGCCTTACAACATCCTGCTCAGGGATGATAAATCCTATCCCTACATCTATCTGTCATCCCATGAGGATTACCCATCGCTGACCTTTCGCCGTGGGCGCAGCAAGAAAGGCCAGGGCAGCTGGTATGGGCCTTTTCCAAGCTCGGGCGCGGTCAAGGAGAGTCTTAATGTATTACAAAAGATCTTCAAGATAAGGTCATGTAATGAAAGCTATTTCAGAAATCGAACCCGTCCTTGCCTGCAGTACCAGATTCACCGCTGCAGCGCTCCGTGCGTGGAGTACATTTCGCCTGAAGATTATCAGCGCGATGTGCGCCATGCGACGATGTTTCTGGAAGGGAAGAACCCAGCGATTCTGCGAGACCTGATGGATGCGATGGAGCAGGCCTCCAAGGCGCTTAAGTTTGAGCAGGCAGCCGAGTATCGTGACCAGATCAGTCATCTAAGGCATGTTCAGGAACAGCAGTCGGTCGACGGTGAAGGTGGAGACGCGGACGTCATCGCCATTGACCAGGACGCGGGCATTGTCTGCATTGTGGTGATCATCGTGCGTAGCGGTCGTGTGTTGGGCACCAAAGACTACTTCCCGCGCTTCTCCATCGAACAGTCCGAGGCGGAACTGTTGAGTGCCTTTCTCGGCCAGTTCTACTTCGGCGGAAATGTAAAGCGGGATATCCCGCGGGATGTCCTGGTGCCGGTTGCGGTGGAGGGCTCGGAGCTGCTGGCGCAAGCGCTCAGTGAGGCGGCAGGACGAGAGGTGCGCATACGGGGCAATGTCCGCGGCGAGCGCCGCCGCTGGCTGGAGCTGGCCACTACCAATGTCCGGCAAACGCTGCAGTCCCACCTGGCCAGCCGGGAAACGGTTTATCGCCGGCTGCTGGCACTCAGGGAGTTGCTGGAGTTGGTCGAAACGCCGTCGCGAATGGAATGTTTTGATGTCTCTCACAGTCATGGGGAAAATACGGTCGCGTCCTGCGTGGTTTTCGACGAGAATGGTCCGCTCAAGTCCGATTATCGGCTATATAATATTCAAGGAGTTACCGCTGGCGACGATTACGCTGCCATGCATCAGGTGCTTAGCCGACGCTACCGCAAGCTGGCGGCAGGCGAGGGCAAGCGCCCCGACCTGGTGTTCATCGACGGCGGCAAGGGGCAGCTGAATGTAGCGCGGCAGGTGTTTGAGGAGCTTTCGATCTCCGACATTCCCCTGATCGGCGTTGCCAAGGGTGTTACTCGCCGCGCAGGTATGGAACAGTTGATCGACGCCATCACCGGCGCTGTCTTCCGGGTGCCGGCGGATTCGCCGGCCCTACACCTGATTCAGCACATCCGGGATGAGTCTCACCGGTTTGCTATTACTGGCCACCGGGCCCGCAGGGACAAGAGAAGACGCCAGTCCACCCTGGAAGGGATCGAGGGGATTGGCGCCAAACGACGTCGCGAATTGATTCGATATTTCGGCGGCATACAGGAAATAAGCAAGGCCAGCGTCGATGAAATCGCCAAGGTGCAAGGCATCAGCCACAACCTGGCGGAAACCGTCTACGCAGCGCTGCACGACGAGTAAGATAGTATGAATCTACCCAACATTCTGACGCTCTCCCGCATCGTTATGATTCCGGTGTTCGTCGCAATTTTTTACATGCCGGTTGAGTGGCGCTATATGGTCAGCGCGGCCATCTTCGCGTTGGCGGGAGCGACAGATTGGCTGGATGGTTACCTGGCCAGGAAACTGGATCAAAGTACCCCTTTCGGGGCGTTTCTGGACCCGGTTGCCGACAAACTAATGGTTGCGGTGGCGTTGACGGTGCTGGTTGAGGAGTACCACAGTGCGGTGTTGACGCTGCCGGCGGTGATCATTATCGGTCGCGAGATCGTGATTTCGGCACTGCGGGAGTGGATGGCGGAGATCGGCAGTCGGGCCAGTGTCGCGGTGTCCTATATCGGCAAGGTCAAGACCACGGCGCAAATGGTGGCCATCATCATGCTGCTGGCGTTCCCGCCCGGCGTTTCCTGGGCCTATGCCGGGGTGTCGCTGCTCTACGTGGCGGCAGCCTTAACGCTCTGGTCGATGGTGCTGTACCTGAGGGCAGCGTGGCCGGATCTCCTTCCGGCTTCCGAAAGTGCTCGAGCTGTCGAACGGGCTGATTAAAGAATAATCAATCAGTTACGTGTAATATTTTGGCAAAAAAAGGGTTGACACTGCGCGGCGATCCATTAATATATGCGCCACTTCGACGGCAACAGCAAGTCGCAGTGACTTAGAGCGGGAATAGCTCAGTTGGTAGAGCACAACCTTGCCAAGGTTGGGGTCGCGAGTTCGAATCTCGTTTCCCGCTCCAATTTCTCCCAGCACCACCGGAAGAAATGCAACACCCAAGTCTCTCAAAGCCCACCTGAGAGCAGAAAGTCCTTAAGTCATCATCGGACTTTTCCAGGCGCGGTGGCAGAGTGGTTATGCAGCGGACTGCAACTCCGTGTACGCCGGTTCGATTCCGACCCGCGCCTCCATTACCTTCCTCGGTTATTCAATACTTGGCCGATTACTAAGTGTTTTTCAGCCATACTCTCAATTCCTGCCGATGAGATTCCTCCAATCAGCCCTGCGTCAGCTTCATTGACACAGCGACTTTGCTCCGGTGCCAGAGAAAAATTGTACGGTCGTACAAATAGTTCAGTGAGATTCGGCCGACTACCTACGATCACCATGCGCCGATGGAGCGTCAGTCAATTTGACATATGTGCAGCGCGCCCGGCCAAAGCTGTACAAATGTACCGCAATAAATGGGGCCCTTCACCGCTTTGGCCCACTAATTGCCTAACCCGTTGGGTCTGGCGGGTTGCCAGGCCAATCCGGAACACTATTTCGGAAGGGAGGGTATCTGGATGGATTCGATCAAGTGGCGGTTTTACCAATGGGTGCTTGCTGTCGTATTTTCAAGCCTGGCGTCAACCGCAAACGCGCTGTGGGCAGGAGGTGGCGAAAACGATGGCGCTTATACATTTCCTCAACTTATTGATTACGTCAAACACCACGATGGCGATAACGGCCATGAAGTCGAGGCGCCGGAGCCGGGCACCTTGGCGTTGCTTGGGCTTGGGTTGATGGCAGTAGGTATTGCCAAAGGCCGGCGCAAGCGTTAGCAATTCCTCAGCTTTCACTAGGGTTAAACGAAGTGTGCGTTGCGTTGCCGAAGGGGCGTGGCGGTTCCAGGATTCCCCCTCGGCTTTTTAGGTCACTTTGGATAGCCGGTGATCTTGCGGATTTTTTGGTAGAGCGGGCGCAGTTGGCGGTACATGTCCAGGTAGACTTCCTTGTACAGCTTGTCGTAGAGCTGACTGGTGGCCGGTTGCGGTGTAAAAATCTGGCCTACCCGTGTCATATTTGCCACTGCCGTCGGGAAGTCCGGGTGTAGGCCCAAGCCAACCGCAGCGTCGATGGCGGCCCCCAGGCCTGAAGTTTCGTAGGTGTGGGGTCGTTCGGCGGGAAGACCGAAGACGTCAGCGGTCAGCTGGAGGGCGGCGTCGCTCTGGGACCCGCCGCCAGCAACCCGGAGTCGGTCGATGGTAACTCCGCTGCGTTTCTCGATTCGCTCTTTGCCTTCCCTCAGAGCGTAGGCCAGGCCTTCCAGGATGGCCCGATACAGATGGGCGCGGGTATGAACATCGCCAAAGCCAATGATCCCCCCTTTGGCTTCTGGCCCCGGCTCTCGTACCCCAGGGGACCAGTACGGCTGCAGCATCAGCCCCATGGAGCCGGCCGGGACCGATTGGACCAGCTCATCGAAGAGCGCTTCCGGCTCGATGTTTCGTTCGCTCGCGAGGCGCTGCTCCCGCAGGCCGAATTCCTTCTTGAACCAGCTCACCATCCAGAAGCCGCGGTAGATCATGACCTCAGTGGAGTAATTGCCTGGCACCGCCGATGGGTATGGCGGCATCAGCCGGGAGGGTTCAACGTAGCGCTTGCTGGTGGCATTGATGGTGGCGGTGGTGCCATAGCTCATGCAGCCAATGTTCGGGGTGAGCCCACCGCTGCCGAGGATTTCGCAGGCCTTGTCGGAGGCGGCGGCAAGCACCGGTAGCCCTGTTTTGACGCCCAGGTGGGCGGCGGCCGCTTGCGTTAGGTGGCCGATGGGCTCGCCAGGGGAGACCAGTTCCGGCAGGGTTTCCCGCCGCACGGGCATCGAGCGCCATTTGAAGTCCTGCGGGCCGGCCCATTGCTGACGGCGGTAATCAAAGGGAAGGTAGCCGACCTGGCAGCCGGTAGAGTCCCGGAATTCTCCGGTCAGCCGGTAGTTGAGGTAGCCCGAGAGCAGCAGGTAGTG
>JBFHLR010000130.1:0-7677 GCA_041594735.1 Marinobacter sp. | reverse complement strand
CGGCTTTCCACCGGCACTTCCAGCATCACCGTGTCGCCATCCAGCAGCACCGGGTAGGTGGGAATCTGCACGCTGTCGTCTTCCAGGCACACCCCGGTGCGCAGGCTGAAGTGCTGCTTGTAGATTGGTGAGGCCACCACCGGCTCGCCGCCGAGATCGCCGGTAATGCCCCGGGCGATCACGTTGGCGTTGCTGAACGGGTCGAAGTGACCGACCGCGAACAGGGCGGGAGTCTGCTGCGGCAGGTGGAAAATCGCCACCGGGCCGGCCGGGGTCCATACCGCGATGCCGGAATCCGCGATCAGGTCTTCGACTTTACAAACGGCTTGCCATTGGGTCTTGGTGCTCATCTTGTCATCCTCCTTAGGCGGTTTCGGCTTCGGTTACAGGGCGGCGCTGATCGCGTTCCTGGGTCCACTGCTGGACCGGATCTTTACGCTCGTCGTTGACGAACTCACGGAAGCGCTTGCGTTTCTCGGGGTCTTCCACCGCGGTCTTCCACTCACACTGATAGGTGTCGATCACCTTCGCCATGTGAGCATCCAGTTCCTCGCCGATACCCAGGCTGTCTTCCAGCACTACCTTCTTGAGGTAGTCGAGACCACCTTCCAGGTTTTCCATCCACACGCTGGTGCGCTGCAGACGATCGGCGGTGCGTACGTAGAACATCAGCACCCGGTCGATGGCGCGGATCAGTTCCTCGTCGCTGAGGTCGGTGGCGAACAGGTCGGCATGACGGGGACGCATGCCGCCGTTGCCACAGACGTACAGGTTCCAGCCCTTGTCGGTGGCGATCACGCCAATGTCCTTGCTCTGGGCTTCGGCGCACTCACGGGTACAGCCGGACACCGCCATCTTCAGTTTGTGGGGTGAGCGCAGGCCCTTGTAGCGTTCTTCCAGCAGGATTGCCATGCCGACGCTGTCCTGCACGCCGTAGCGGCACCAGGTGCTACCGACACAGGACTTCACGGTACGCAGGGACTTGCCATAGGCGTGACCGGTTTCGAAGCCGGCGGCGATCAGTTTTTCCCAGATTTCCGGCAATTCGCTCAGGGTGGCACCGAACAGGTCGATGCGCTGACCACCGGTAATCTTGGTGTACAGGTCGTATTCCTTGGCCACCTCGCCCAGCACGATCAGCTTGTCCGGGGTGATCTCGCCACCCGGCACCCGCGGCACGATGGAGTAAGTGCCGTTCTTCTGCATGTTGGCCATGAAGGTGTCGTTGGTGTCCTGCAGCGCGACATGGTCGGTGGCCAGGATGTGCTCGTTCCACACGGTGGCCAGGATCGAGGCGACCGCCGGCTTACAGATATCACAGCCGTGGCCTTTGCCGTGCTCGGTGATCAGCTGGCGGAAGGTGCGCACGCCATTGACTTTGACCAGATGGAACAGCTCCTGGCGGCTGTACGGGAAGTGCTCGCAGATGTCGGTGCTGACTTCCACGCCCCGCTTCTCCAGCTCGCAATCCACCACGTTCTTCAGCAGTGCGGAACAGCCACCACAACCGGTGCTGGCCTTGGTTTCGGCCTTGACGCCGGCCAGGTCGCAGCAGCCGGCATCGATGACGCCGCAGATGTCGCCCTTGGTGACGTTGTGACAGGAACAGATCGAGGCGGTATCCGGCAGGGCGTCGGGGCCCAGGGCCGGGGCGCCGCCTTCGGATTCCGGCAGGATCAGCGCTTCCGGGCTGGCCGGCAGCTCAATGCCGTTGAGGGCATACTGCAGCAGGGTGTCGTAAGGGCCGTTGTCGCCCACCAGGATGGCACCCAGCAGGGTCTTGCCGTCCTCGCTGATCACCATGCGACGGTATACGCCGGTGGCCTCGTCATTGAAGCGGATGTTGCGGGCACCCGGGGTCTGGCCATGGGCATCGCCGATGGAGCCCACGTCCACGCCCAGCAGCTTGAGCTTGGTGCTCATGTCGGCGCCGGTAAAGGCGGCCTCGCTGTCACCGTTGAGGGCGCCAGCCAGGGTCCGGGCCATGGTGTAGCCGGGCGCCACCAGACCGTAGATCCGCTGCTCCCACAGGGCACACTCGCCGATGGCGTGAATGTTGGCGTCGGAGGTGGCGCACTGGTTGTTGATGACGATGCCGCCACGCTCGCCAATCTCCAGGCCGGAGCTGCGGGCCAGGGTGTCCTGGGGACGGATACCGGCGGAGAACACGATCAGGTCGGTTTCCAGGTGGCTGTCGTCACTGAAGTTCATGCGCAGGCGGCAGTCCTCACCCTCGACGATGGCGGTGGTGGCCTTCTCGGTGTGCACCTGCACGCCCAGCTCTTCAATCTTGCGCCGCAGCAGCGCGCCGCCGTCGTCATCCAGCTGCACCGGCATCAGCCGGGGCGCGAACTCCACCACATGGGCTTGCAGGCCCAGGCTCTTGAGGGCGTTGGCGGCTTCCAGGCCCAGCAGGCCACCACCGACCACCACGCCCACCTTGCCGCCTTCGGCGCTGGCGCGGATCTGGTCGAGGTCGTCCAGGGTCCGGTAGACCAGGCAGTTGGGGCGGTCGTTACCCTCGATGGGCGGAACGAACGGGTAGGAGCCGGTGGCCAGCACCAGTTCTTCGTAGTCGTAGCTGCCTTTCGGGGTCACCACGCGCTTGTTGTCGCGGTCGATTTCGGTGACCTGTTCGTCCAGGTGCAGATCAATGTTCTTTTCGGCGTACCAGTCAGCGGTGCCCATGGCCAGGTCGGCGTGGGTGGAGCCACCGAAGTACTCCGACAGGTGGACCCGGTCGTAGGCCAGCAGCGGTTCTTCACCGAATACCACGATGTTGAAGCCTGCGGCAGCCTCGGTCTCGACGATCTGTTCCAGAAAGTGGTGACCGACCATGCCATTGCCGATCACTATCAGGTTCTTCTTGCTCATGGGATTTCCTCTCATCAATGACCGGTGGGTTCATGCTGCCGCGTTGCAGTAATCTTTCCCGAATGCCAAGCTGGCCCGGTATTCAGTAATATCGTCCGCCTGGCGGATGCGCTCGTGGTACCAGGGGCCGTCGCTGGTCTCGCCGAACAGAACGGCGCCAGTCAGGCGTTGGTCACGGATCATCAGCCGGCAATAGCGGTTGGTTTCATAGTCCTGCCAGACCACGGACTCAGTGTGTTCGTCCGGTTCGGTCTGGCCGCTGGAAAAAATCGGAATACCGCTGATCTTCAGTCGGGTGGCGATCACGGACGGCTCGAAGATCGCGGTGGTCTGTGGTTGGCACAGCACCTCCGCCAGAACCGCGGCCTGCTCATAGCCGGGTTCCACCAGACCGAAGGTTTCGTTGCCCAGCTGGCAACACTCGCCAAGGGCAAAAATATTGGGGTCGCTGGTCTGCAGCCGGTTGTTCACCAGAATGCCGCGATCGCAGTCCAGGCCGGCGTCCTGGCCGATTTCCGAATTGGGGGTGATGCCGGCGGCAATCACCACCAGGTCGGTGCTGATCAGGGTCTCGTCCACCAGCTGCACAGCCCGCAACTGCTGGTTGCCCAGCAGGGCCATGGGCTCGGTGCCGGTGCGCACGGTCAGGCCGCGTTCGGTCAGGGCGTCCTTGAGCAGGTTGCCGCCCACCGTGTCGAGCTGGCGATTGAGCAAATGGTCGGCCCGATGCAGTACGGTGACCGCCATGCCCCGGCAGCGCAGGCCCTCGGCCGCTTCCAGCCCCAGGAAGCCACCGCCGACCACCACGGCGCGCCGGTGACGCTGGCTCAATTCAATCAGGGTGCGGGTGTCCCGCAGATCGCGGAAGCCCACCACCCCTTTCAGGTTCTCGCCGTCCAGACCGAGCCGAGTGGAACGGGAGCCGGTGGCAATCACCAGCTGATCGTAGTGTTCATGATGGCCGCTGGCGGTGATGACCTGCTGGTTGTCCCGGTCGATACGCACCACCGGGTCGCCCTGGCGGCGCTCAATGTTATGGCGCTCAAACCAGTCCGCCTGCTGCAGGGCCAGGCTGGCTTCAGCGGCGTCGCCGGCCAGCATGGAGGACAACAGGATGCGGTTGTAGGCCGGGGCGGACTCGCCGCTGAGCACCACGATACGGGAATACGGCATCGACGGCTGGGTACACAGCTGTTCCAGCAAACGCTGGGCGACCATGCCATGGCCACAGATCACCAGAGTATTCGTCATGCTTCCCGCCTCAATAAAAAAGCCGGAACGCCGCGCCCCAATAATGGGACGGGTGTCCGGCAACATTGCCAACAACGAAGATTGGATGGTCAGGCCGACCGGAGTCGGTGAAGGCCATCCTGGGTTTAATAAAGCGATAACCGTGCCAAGGTTGTTTGCTCTTTAATTACAAGGGGATGTAGCGGTGTTGGCGAGTCAGGAGGGAGATGCGAATGCCCCGCCCTGGTTCGCCCGCACCATATAGGTGCGGCCTGGGCGGGGTTTTGGCCCGATTTTGGGGCCAGTCAGGCGATGGCCCGCTGTTGCGGTTCCAGCGAGGTGAGGTCGGCGGTGCCGGCGGTGGCGGGTGTGGTGATCTCCGCTTCCGCTGGTGCCGGCTCGGGGGTGGTTTTCGCGGGTTCGCCCTTGCCCGGGAAGGTCTGCTTCTCATAGAGGAAGGACAGCACCGCTTGGCGGTAGTGCACGTAGGTGGGGTCGTCCGCCAGGGCGACCCGGTTACGGGGTCGTGGCAGGTCGATGGTGAGCTCCTCCCCGACGGTGGCGGCCGGACCGTTGGTCATCATCACAATGCGGTCGGACAGCAGCACCGCCTCGTCCACGTCATGGGTGATCATGATCACGGTGCTGTTCAGCTCCTGCTGGATGGTCATCAGCGAATCCTGCAGGTGCGCCCGGGTCAGCGCATCGAGGGCGCCGAACGGCTCGTCCATCAGCAGCACGCTGGGTTTCATCGCCAGGGCGCGGGCAATGCCGACGCGCTGGGCCATGCCGCCGGAAATCTCGCCCGGTCGCTTGTCGATGGCGTGCTGCATGTTCACCAGGGTGAGGTTGTGCAGGATCCAGTCTCGCTTCTCTTTCTTGCTCATGGACTTGCGGAATACCTGCTGCACCGCCAGTTCGACGTTTTCGTACACCGTCAGCCAAGGCATCAGGGCGTGATTCTGGAACACCACCGCCCGTTCCGGGCCCGGGGTGTTGACTTCGTGGCCGTCCAGCACGCAACCGCCGCGGCTGGCCTGCAGCAGGCCGGCGACGATGTTCAGCACGGTGGACTTGCCGCAGCCGGAATGCCCGATCAGCGAGACAAACTCGCCCTTGCGGATCTTCAGGTTGACCTTGTCCAGCGCCAGGAAAGGTCCGTTGGGGGTGTCGAAGGCCATGTCGACACCGGTCAGTTCAAGGTGGGGCTTAATCATGGGTCTGTCCTCTCGGTTCGTTCCAGGCGATGGTTATTCGTTCCAGGCGACTTTTTTCTGGATCAGCAGCATGATCCGGTCGAGCAGGAAGCCGATGAAGCCGATGGCGATCACCGCCACCATGATCCGGCTCAGGGACTGGCTGCTGCCGTTCTGGAATTCGTCCCAGACGAACTTGCCGAGCCCCGGGTTCTGGGCCAGCATCTCCGCCGCGATCAGCACCATCCAGGCAATGCCCAGGGAGACCCGCAGACCGGTGAAGATCATCGGTACCGAGGACGGCAGCACCACCTTGCGGGTGTGGGTCCAGAAGGACAGCCGCAGCACCTTGGAGACGTTCAGCAGGTCCGGGTTGACCGCCGCTACGCCGACGCTGGTGTTGATCAGCGTGGGCCACAGGCTGCACAGGGTGACGGTGATCATCGAGGTCAGGAAGGCCTTCTCGAACATCGGGTCGTCGCTGACGTAGGTGGCGGACACCACCATGGTGACCAGCGGCAGCCAGGCCAGCGGCGACACCGGCTTGAACACCTGGATCAGCGGGTTGACTGCCGCCGCGAAATGGCGATTGAGGCCCACCACAATGCCCAGGGGCACCGCGATTACCGTGGCCAGGACGAACCCGGACAACACGGTGATCAGGCTGGTACCGATCTGGTTGAAGAAGGTGGGTGCCCCCGGGTACGGACGGATCCGTACCTCGGCGTCCGGGTTGTCCTGGAGGATGCGGGCATTGCGCTGCTCCTGCATGGCTATGAAACGCTCGGCGCGGTCGCGCTCGTTGCTGTGTTCCTGCCACAGTTGCCCGGCCTGTTCCCAGACATCCGACGGCGCCGGGAAGGCGCCCAGTGAGGTGTTGACCTGGGGCGCAACCAGTTGCCAGAAGAACAGGAAGAGCGCGATGCCGATGGCGGGCAGCAGCAGGGCCTGGCCCGCATGCGCCAGCGCCTGGGGCGCCAGCTTGTCGGTTAGAGTGCTCATCCAGCGTGGGGCGTCTGCTGTTGCGTCAGACTGGGTGATGGTAGTCATCTCATCCTCCGGTAATCACTCGGATTAAGGGGTTTGCTGGCCTTTGAGGCCGATGGCAAAGCTGTCGATGTAGGCGTTCGGCGTTCGCGGCGTAAAGGTTACGCCGTCGATCAGTTCGCCTTGCTGGGGCCGCTCGAAGTTCTCCGCGTCCAGGTCCGGGAAATCCGCGGCGCTGAGCAAACCGTCGTCGATCAGGGACTGAGCCGCCTGCTTGTAGATATCAGCGCGATAGACCTTCTTGGCGATGTCCATGTACCAGTTGTCGGATTTGGCTTCGGCAATCTGGCCCCAGCGCCGCATCTGGGTCAGATACCAGATGGCATCAGACGGGTACGGG
Organism: Marinobacter sp.; assembly: GCA_041594735.1. Classification (GTDB taxonomy): domain Bacteria; phylum Pseudomonadota; class Gammaproteobacteria; order Pseudomonadales; family Oleiphilaceae; genus Marinobacter. Next base: position 990 of record JBFHLR010000130.1, on the reverse strand, counting down.
TAGGTGGCGTAGTAACGGAAGAACACGTTGAAATCCGGTACCGAGCGCACGTCGCCCTTCTCATACTCGAAGGTTCCGGTCATGGAGTTGGCGATCACCTTGGCATCGGCGCCGACGTAGTTGGGGCGGGCCAGGATCTCCACCGCTTCCTCGCGGTTGGCGTTGTTGTTCTCATCCAGCCAGTGGGCGGCGCGAATCAGCGCCCGTAACATGCGCAGGTGGGTGTTGGGGTATTGTTCGGCCCAGCCCTCGGAGACGCCGAATACTTTTTCGGGGTTGTTCGGCCAGATCTCGTAGTCGGTGATCACCGGCACGCCGATGCCCTTGAACACCGCCTGCTGGTTCCACGGCTCGCCCACGCAGTAGCCTTTGATGGTGCCGGCTTCCAGGGTGGAGGGCATTTGCGGTGGCGGGGTCACCGACAGGTGCACGTCCGCCGCCAGGGTGCCGCTGGTGTCGCCCCGTTGCGGCGCGTAGTAGCCCGGATGGAGACCGCCGGCGGCCAGCCAGTACCGTAGCTCGTAGTTGTGGGTGGACACCGGGAACACCATGCCCATCGGAAAACGTTCGCCGCGATCCCGGTGGGCGTCCACCACCGGTTTCAGGGCTTGGGCGCTGATCGGGTGGATCGGGCTGCCGTCTTCCTGGCTGGGGATGTGCTCGCGCATCTGATCCCAGACATCGTTGGCGACGGTGATGCCGTTTCCGTTCAGATCCATGCTGAAGGCGGTGATGATGTCCGCCTGGGTGCCATAGCCGATGGTGGCGCCCAGCGGCTGGCCCGCCAGCATGTGGGCGCCGTCCAGTTCACCGGTGATGACCCGGTCCAGCAGTACCTTCCAGTTGGCTTGCGCCTCCAATTCCACGAACAGGCCTTCATCCAGAAAGTAGCCCTGCTCCCAGGCCACCGCCAGCGGCGCCATGTCGGTCAGTTTGATGAACCCCAGTTTGAGGTCCGGTTTCTCCGCCGGGCCGATCTCGGCCTGGGCG
>JBFHLR010000129.1:0-7761 GCA_041594735.1 Marinobacter sp. | reverse complement strand
GTGGCGGCGGGCTCGGGTTATCTCTATGGAGACCGGAATCGCGGTCTGCGGGGAGACCTGGGGCTCTACCTGCGTCATTACGCCAGCGAGGAGGATTTCGACAGCGAGTTGGCGCAGGTGAATCTGCAATGGCGTCAGGCCGTGGGTGCTGGCCGGCTGGGATTCGGGGTAGGGGCGGGCTGGATTCGTCGGGGTGGTGAGCCTCAGGAGCGTCATACCCGCGCCATATTGAGCTATCAGTTGGGTGGTTGTGGCAACCTGTTCGTTGCCGAGTCCTGTCAGCTTAAATTGACCGCAACCGATATCAGTGCCGAAGCAGGATTTGACGCTTACGACGGCCAGCTGTATCAGCTCGATGCCCGTTACCGCGCGCGCTGGCAGGCGTGGACCGGTGAGGTCAGATTCCGTAGCGACTACAATGCCCGTGAGGATCTGGCCACAGAGACCGAGTTTTATAGTGTGTCTCCGCAACGACACGGGCTGGAGCTGTCGATTGCCCACCCGCTGTGGCAGCGACTGGAGCTGGAGCTGCGAACCGGCTATCGCTACAGCTACTACCGGGATCGCCACCGCCTCAATGACGGTGATGGTGGCACCCTGGCGGTACGCCGCGAGGATCATCGCTGGCGAGCGGGGCTGCGGGCTGAGGTTGAACTGCCCGCGGGATTTGCGGTGTTTACCGAATACGACTACAAGGCCAACCTGAGCAATATCGAGCGCTACGAATACTCCAACCAGTACGCCTTGCTTGGCCTTGAGCTGAGTTTCTGATTCCCGTCACCGCTTTTGAGTGCTTATGGGCATAAAAAAGCCCGCCCTGGGGAGGGGCGGGCGAATCTAATCCGGCTGGCCTGGCCTTCGAAAGCCAGCCGAAAGGCCTGTCAGTTCGCTCCCACTTGCTATAGGAGCCGCGCTGGTTTGAGGGGGTTCCATACCCGCAAACGGGATCAGCGCAATAAGACAGCGTGCATTGCCGTCAGGGTCAGACGGTGACGGCACTCACAATATCTACACGCTGGCATTTGTGAAATGGTTCCCAAAAAAATCATAAATTTCTGTTTTTTCTGATCGGTGCCATTGTCGCTGGTCAGTTTCCTTGGCGGTACGAGACGAAACTTTCTGCCTCTGGCGGCCCCGTTGCCAAACATGCAGTTACCCCATCGGCAGCTACCGCAGGCAGTTAGCGAACGCGCTAGCCGGGTGAAGGCTGGTAAACTTAGGGGAGGGTCGTATCCGGCAATCACCTTGGCAGCGTGTGCTGCGGGAGGGCCTGACAATGAGCAGAGTCTTTCAGAACCGGCGGGATGCCGGTGAACAGTTGGCTGATGAGCTGATGGGTAGGGACTTCGGCGGCGATGCGTTGGTGTTGGGGTTGCCGCGAGGCGGCCTGCCCATTGCAGCGGCGGTGGCACGCAGGTTGGAGCTACGGCTGGATGCCTTTAATGTGCGTAAGCTGGGCGTACCTTACCAGCCCGAACTGGCCATGGGCGCGATCGCAGAAGACGGTACTCGTTTCCTCAACAGCCACCTGATCGAAATGCTGGGTTTGACGGAGCAGGACATTCAGCCGGTCCAGGCGCGGGAAGAAGACACCCTGGCGGAACGCACCCTGCGTTATCGGGGCGAGCGCGCCAGGCCGCGCATTACCGATCGTCATATCATCCTGGTGGACGACGGCCTTGCTACCGGAGCCACCATGCATGCGGCGCTGAATGCGGTTCGCCATCAGCACCCGGACCGGGTCACCGTCGCGGTGCCGGTGGCGGCGCGGGACACCGCCGAGGAATTCCGCCGGCTGGCGGATGACTTCGTCTGCGTGCTGGAGCCGGAAGACCTGGGCGGGGTTGGTTGTTGGTACGCCGATTTTGCCCAGGTGTCCGATGAGGAGGTCTGCGACATCCTCGCCGCCATGGCCTAAGCCGGTCAGCCCAGTTCCCGGCAGAAGCTTGATCGCGGCCAGCGAAACCTTCGATTGGGAAGGTGCGTCACTGCGTTGATGATGAACGAGTCTCAGACCTGGATCTCCAGCGCCACTGGCGGGTTCTCCGGCTTGAACTGACCGTTGCAGGTGGCGGCATTCACAAACCGGCAGTGACCGTGCTCCTGCTGGCCGTAACTTTCGTGAATATGGCCGAACAGGTGCGCCTTCAGTCGCAGACCGGCCAGGCGCTCGGCCAGGGCCTCGCAGCCGACATGGCCCCCACCGAAGCGCTCGCCGACCTGGTCGAGGATATTCATGGGCGGTCCGTGGGTGATCAGCACATCGGTGTTGTCTGGAATCTGCGCCCAGCGTTCGGCCAGGGCTTCGCCCCGGGGCAGGTTGAAGGCCCAGTTGAAGAACTCAGGGGTCCAGGGGCTGCCCCAGAAACGCACGCCATCAAGCTCGATACCGCTGTCCTGCAGGTACGTGGCGTGGCTGACCAGCCGCCTGGCCTGTTCGGGTTCGTTCTGGAAGCACCAGTCGTGGTTTCCAGCGATCAGGATCTTGTGGCGATGGGGCAGGGTGCCAAGCCAGGCATCAAACTCTGCCAGCTCCTCCAGGGTGCCCCGGCCCAGGCTGTCGCCGGCATGGATCAGCACGTCACCGTCGGGAATGTGCCCGATCTGACGGTACATGCCGTGGGTGTCTGAGATGACGATCAGCTTCATGGGAGACTCCGTTCTCGCGGGGGAGGGCTACACGTTAGCACACAAACTTCGCTCCAGTTGATGCAATGTGTCGACGCGATTGACGCGAGGCGCAGGAAAATCGGGTAAAGTCGGGGAATTTGCTAACGACGGATCAGGTGAACAATGCTGACTCTGCGAACGCTGGCTTGGGGGACGCTGATCATGGCGACCCTGATGGTCTTGAGTGTGCCGGCGACGGCCTGCCCGCTGCAGCCCCAGACGGCTTATGAACAGGTCTACTGTCAGGTAGTGGCGAAAGGGGGCGGCAACCGCCTGCCTTCCTTCGATGATTTCCGGCGTAACTCTCCTCAGGTCCAGGCACTGCTGCTGAAGCGTCACGCGGCCAGATACGGCATCGACATGCCAGACTCCTCGCTGGAGCCGCCCCGCGCCCGGCCACAACAGGTCCCGGTCAACGATCCTTCGCCAGCGCCTGCGGCAGAGTCGGAACCCGTCCTGAGCCAAAGTCCGGCTTTCGCCTTCAAGGACTGCCGGCTTGAGGGAGAGCTCATCGCCTGTCCTTGGCAGCGCTACCAGCTGGCGGTAAACCTGCCCAACAGCACGCTCGCTGATGGGGTGCTGGACGACGCCAACCGGCTGGGGCTGGAGGCGTATCAGGGTGACGCCAACAACGAGACCGAGCTTCGCCGCTATTTATCCCAGGCCTATGACCGCTATATCCGCAAGATGCTGGACATCGGCCTGGGCGGCGCCACCATGAGCTTCACCCAGTTCTACCATGGCTACCAACGCCATCAGGCCAGCGGCGTGGACTACCCCCAGCGACTGGAGGCCACCTTCCAGCTGCTGAAGCGGGACAAACGAACCAGCGCGGTGCCAGCCCGGTTGACCGACGAGCTGCCGTCATCCCTGGCGCAATGTGAGGGCAGCGGTGCGGACATCATCGTCTGTGACGATGTGGGCACCAACTGGGTGTTTGTGGGGGAATAACGGTTTGCCCCGAAACGCCTTCTCCCCGAGCCTGTGCCAACACACCGTCACCTTCAATCAGCCTTTGAGTCGCATCAGGATCTGCTCGGTCATGTCCTTGGCATCGCCAAACAGCATGCGGGTATTGGGTTTGTGGAACAGCGGGTTCTCCACCCCGGAATAACCGGCGGACATGCCGCGTTTGAGGACCACCACCCGGTGGGCCTTCCAGACTTCCAGCACCGGCATGCCGGAAATTGGGCTGCCGGGGTCTTCCGCCGCGCTGGGGTTCACGGTGTCGTTGGCGCCAATCACCAGTACCACATCGGTCTGCGGGAAGTCGTCGTTGATTTCGTCCATTTCCAGCACGATGTCGTAGGGCACCTTGGCTTCGGCCAGCAGCACGTTCATGTGGCCCGGCAGGCGGCCGGCTACCGGATGGATACCGAAGCGGACCTCAATGCCTTTGTCCCGCAAAAACCGGGTGATGTCGCTGACCGGGTTCTGGGCCTGGGCCACGGCCATGCCGTAACCCGGGGTGATGATGACCGACTGCGCGCTCAGCAGCTCCTCGCAGACCTCCTCCACGGTGGTTTCCTGAACCGGCTCATCGGAGGCAACCCCGGTGCTTGCGGTCGATTGGCCGAAGCCGCCGAGGATCACACTGACAAAGGAGCGGTTCATGGCCCGGCACATGATGTAGCTGAGGATCGCGCCGCTGCTGCCCACCAGGGCGCCGGTCACGATCAGCAGGTCATTACGCAGCAGGAATCCGATGGCCGCCGCCGCCCAGCCGGAATAGCTGTTCAGCATCGACACCACCACCGGCATATCGGCGCCACCAATGGCCATGATCAGATGAGTGCCGAGCAGCAGCGCCAGGGCGGTCATGATAATGAGGATGATCACCCCGAGGGCGCCACTGTCGGTGGCCAGAAATCCGGCGCCCAACACCAGGGTAGCGAGGATGATGCCCAGGTTGAGCCAGTGCCGGCCCGGCAACATGACCGGTTTGCTGGAGATGACGCCATGAAGCTTGCCGCAGGCCACCACCGAGCCGGTGAAGGTAATGCCGCCGACGAAGATACCCACATACACTTCCACCAGTTTGATGGTGTGTTCGGCGCCAACGGTCGCCACCAATGGGTCCAGGTAGCCGGCGAAACCCACCAGCACCGCCGCCAGTCCCACAAAACTGTGCAGGATGGCCACCAGCTGGGGCATCTGGGTCATCACCACCCGCTGGGCCACGATCAGACCGAAGGTGCCGCCCATGGCGATGGCCACCAGCGTCGCGATCAGGTTGTTGTCACCGATGTGGTAAAGGGTGGCCACCATGGCGATTGTAATGCCGGCAATACCGCACCAGTTGCCGCGACGGGCGGTTTCCTGGTGGGCGAGACCGCCCAGGCTGAAGATGAACAGAACGCTCGCCACTACATACGCTACGCTAACCAGTCCTGAATACATGGTGTCGCCTTCCTATTTGCGGAACATGTTGAGCATGCGATGGGTTACCCGGAAGCCGCCGGCCACATTGATGCTGGCGATCAGCACCGCGAAAAACGACGCCACCCCGATAACGATGCCGTCACTTTGGGCCAGGTGCAGGATGGCGCCAATGACGATGATGCCGCTGATGGCATTGGTTACGCTCATCAGGGGGGTGTGCAGGGCCGGGGTCACGTTCCAGATGACCTGCCAGCCAATAAAGCAGGCCAGTACAAACACCGTGAGATGGGTGAGGAAGCTCTGGGGTGCATGGGCGCCCACCCCATACAGAGTGCCCGCCGCGATCAGCAGCCAGCCGATTTGCCGCAGCGAGCGGTTCAGCCGGGAGGGCTCCTGCAGCGGCGGCTGCCTGGACGGGGGCTCTTCCGTACCTGGGGCAGGCTGGGTGCTGATCGGCGTCTTGGGCTTGGGGGGAGGCCAGCTGATCTCGCCCTTGTGGACCACGGTGACTCCGCGGATCACGTCGTCGTCCATATCGACGTTGAACTGGCCGTCCTTCTCCGGGGTCAGTTCGGTAATCAGGTTGAGCAGATTGGTGGCGTAGAGTTCGCTGGCCACCGTGGCCATCCGACTCGGCAGGTCGGTGTAGCCGATGAGCGTGACGTGATGTTTGCAGGCAATCTCGCCGGGCACGGTCAGTTCGCAGTTACCGCCCCGTTCCGCGGCCAGATCCACGATCACGCTACCGGGCGTCATGGCCTTGACCATGTCCTCGCTGATCAGCTTGGGTGCCGGTTTTCCCGGAATCAGCGCGGTGGTGATGATGATGTCCACCTCGGCGGCCTGTTCCAGGAACAGCGCCATTTCCTTGCGGATGAACTCGTCGCTCATTTCCTTGGCGTAGCCGCCGGCGCCAGCGCCTTCTTCCTCCATCTCCACTTCGAGGAAATCCGCTCCCATGCTTTCCACCTGTTCGCGCACTTCCGGCCGGGTGTCGAAGGCCCGGACTATCGCCCCCATGCCGCGGGCCGCGCCAACCGCCGCCAGCCCCGCGACCCCGGCACCGATCACCAGCACCTTGGCCGGGGGCACCTTGCCGGCGGCAGTCACCTGGCCGGTGAAGAAGCGGCCAAAGTGCTGGGCGGCTTCCACCACCGCCCGGTAGCCGGCGATGTTCGCCATCGAACTGAGGGCGTCCATGCGCTGGGCGCGGCTGATACGCGGCAGGCTGTCGATGGCGAAGGCGGTGACGCCTCGTGCGGCCAGCTTCTCCAGCAGTTCGGAGTTCTGCGCCGGCCACAGGTAGCCCAGCAGGTGGCCACCCTCCTTGAGCCACTGGCTCTCGTCGACACCGTATTCCGGGTGAATCTCCGGTGCCCGGACTTTCAGCACACAATCCGCGGCCTGGTAGAGGTCCTTGGGAATTTCAACGATGGTCGCGCCGGCTTCCAGGTAGGCCGCATCGGAATACTGGGCGGCGGAGCCGGCGCCGCTTTCCACCAGGACCTCGTGGCCAAGTGCAATCAGCTTGCGGACCGATTTGGGGGTGGCTGCCACCCGATGTTCGTGCTCGTGGATTTCTCTTGGAATGCCTAGTTTCACGATCCAGCCCCTTGTGCAGAGTCCCATTGCCTGGTCAGGTACCGTCGAATGCGCTGATGGCGTTGATCCAAGGCTCCGTTGACAGTCGGTCGGTGAAGCAAGTGTGGCGCAGTAACCTCCTACGGAGTATGGATGAAGTTTTGGCTTGCGACAGGGGGAAGCGTAGTCGTAGATTCGCATGCTGTCCTGTAGCTGGATGACCGGGGTGCCCTTTCAAGCATCGGTAACCATGCTGCCTGGTGACTGTGAGCAGCCAGCTGGGGCAGTCGCATTAAGAGGCCTCGGCGCGCTGGCCGCGGCGGTTGTTTGAGGGCCAATGGTTGAGCCACACCAGCGAGCGATTCGGGCGCATTGGCGAGAGTTGTCAGGCGAATTGCAGATTGTTGTTGGCAGTGTTTAGTACTTTTGTAACCCCTGCGGGCAGACCGCCGACGGCCCTATTATACTCAGTGGCGACCCGTCCCTGAGGTTGACGGTGCAATAATCGGGGTCGGATCCACATTAACGATTGGTTGATACTAGGCCAACTGTGCCAATAATCGGGGGCGCAACCATTCGAACTGGATCGGTAAGGCAGGATTAAGGCGGGAGAACAGGAGAACAAGGCGAGGCCGCACGACCTCGCCTTGCATATTAATTAACGGTTGGCGGCAAGCACCGTACACTGCGTTGGCACAGTCAGGCTTTCAACATCCAAACCACGAATGGTATCGACCTGGTTGCAGTTGCTGCCGGTATCCACGTCACAACGCGCGTAGCCATAATCCATGCTTGACTGGAAGGCCGACCTATCAACGATCAGGCTTTCCTCGTCGCTGGTCGCGATGATCGTGGCGTTATCCGCCGTCGGGGACAACGGATGCCCCTTCGGCACGCCGAACACCGTCAGCGGATCATCAGAGGTCGATAAATCCAGGGGTGAAGAGTCCACCTGCACCAGATCACAAGCCCCGGGCTGCCCAGCATCACTCAGATACGCCGTGACATTCGGATGAACCAAGGCATCGGCATACCGTTCGCGCTCACCAGCCAGAGCCGATTCAATCCCAAACCGCTCCCGAGGAACCCCGGCAGCGTCCAGCAACATCATGGCATCGAGAATGCCTG
>JBFHLR010000128.1:0-7869 GCA_041594735.1 Marinobacter sp. | reverse complement strand
GCTGGAGCAGAAGGGCAGCGGCCGCGGTCTGATCTCCATCTGTGCCGCCGGTGGTCAAGGTGTGACTGCGATCCTGGAGCGTTAAGGGGAGAAAGCGCTTCTCCGCCGAATAGCCTGGCCCCGTTCAAAGGCCGTGCTAGGCCATTCGTGGGATGTGGAGAGGCGCAGCCGAACCGCATGATTCGCGCCGGTATGTGGGGGCGGTGATGCGGTTCGCTGTGCTCACCGCATCCTACGAGGCTGCTGGTCCTACTCTTTGGCGTGGGATTCCCAGTCATATTCGACGAACCAAAAAGCTGCATTTCCCTTTGACTTGCGAGGCCGCGCACCGTATTATGCGCAACCTCGCTGGGAAACGCAGTTCCCAGTGTCCAGTTTTGATGCGGGGTGGAGCAGTCTGGTAGCTCGTCGGGCTCATAACCCGAAGGTCGTTGGTTCGAATCCAGCCCCCGCTACCATTTTAAGAAAAGCCGGTCTTTGACCGGCTTTTCTTGTTTTTGCAGGGGGCTTTTGAGTCAGCGCTGTTTATTCGCGCTGCGCGCGGCAAGGCTGCTGCCGCGAAAGCTGATCGCTTTCGCTCCCCGCTACCACGATTGAAAGAAAGGCCAGTCAATGACTGGCCTTTCTTTCTTTTGGCGGGGGCTTTTGAGTCAGCACTTTTTATTGGCGCTGCGCGCGGCGAGGCTGCTGCCGCAGAAGCTGGTCGCTTCTGCTCCCCGCTACCATTTTAAGAAAAGTCGGTCTGTGACCGTTTTTTATGATCCAAAACTGAATAAAAAATATCCTTTAAGTTCGTTTTTAATCAAAAAATCAATAGCCTGCTTCCTTTTCTTACCGAATTCTGTCGGGAAATTGACATTTTGGTAACTGGCAAGACGACGCGATTCGCCTTGATAATCGGCCAAGTTTTGAACAACTCCACTAAAACGACGAATAAACGGGCCTAAAATATGTCTAATCGCGTCATTAAAATGTCTTCTCGGTATGTTGCGGCGGCGCTGTTGAGTGCGGTCTTGGTTGGTTGTGGCGGTGGTGGCAGCGGTAGTAGCGGCGGCGCTCAGATTATCGATCCGCAACGTTCGGCCACCTTGAGCTGGAATGCGCCGGCAGCCCGGGAAAATGGTGAGGGCTTGGCGATGGGGGAGTTGAAGGGTTACGTGATTCACTACGGCCAGAGCGAGGACAGCCTTTCCCAGCAGGTTGAGATCAGCGACGCCAGCGTGATGGACTACACCATCGGCGGCCTTTCCGAGGGTGAGTGGTACTTCAGTGTCCAGGTGGTGGATACTAGCGGTTTGAAGAGCGCGCCATCCCAGCTGGTGAGCAAAACCATCTGATGCCTTTTGCGGGCGCTTGATACCACCAGCCTTAGGGCAGCGGATCGGTGATGGGCAGTTTGATGGTGAACGATGAGCCTTCGCCCAGCACCGATTTAACGCTGATGTCACCGCGGTGTTTCTGTACCACCACGTTAACGAACGACAGCCCGAGCCCGGTGCCTCGGCTGCCAGACAGTTCGCTGCTTCGCTGTCGACGATACCGGTCAAACAGGAAAGGGATTTCCTCCGGTGCAATGCCGTTGCCTTCATCGGTGATGGTCAGGTACGCCTCATGTCCGGCCTGAAACACCTGAATCGTTACGGTAGAGCCGGTGTCGCTGTACTGCACCGCGTTGGTTACCAGATTGATAATCGCCCGCTCCAGCAGTTCCGCATTGCCCAGCAGCCATAGATCCTCGTTGCCCTGCAGTACCAGCTGAATGCCTTTCTCAATGGCCTGCTCGCTGACGCTATCCCGTGCATTCTCGACGATTGCCAGCAGTTCGCAGTCGTAGAAGCGGGTCTCGGTAAGCTGCTCTGCCCGAGCCAGTTGCACGAACTCTTCTGCCAGCTGATAACTCCGACGTGCCAGCCGACCCAACTGTTCCAGCTGTTGGGTTTCGATGTCGCTGGGATTGCGCTTCAGCTGCTCAATCAGCGCGAGCTGGGACACCAGCGGTGAGCGGACGTCGTGGGAGATGAAGTCAATGGCCTCCCGGTGCTGGCGTTGCTGGGCTCGCAGCTCCGAAATATTGGAAATGTTGGCAATGATGCCATTCTGGGCATCGTCCGACAGCTTGAAGGGGGCAAAGTGGATGAGGAAGTCCATCTCTCGAACCCGCAGGTCGACGGTGCGAGTCTGATGGAGCGTGAGCGTTTCCGAAACCGTTTCCTGCCAGGGTGGGTTGTCGCGGGGGTCGTGGCCCTGCAGCAGGCGGGTGAGCGGCGTGCCGGCCAGGCTGGGGCGCGGTTCGCCAAACCATTCCTCAATGTGACCGTTGGCAAACTGAATCACTCCCAGTTCATCGGTGACGATGATGCCATCGGGCATGCGCTCGAAGCTCTTGCTGATGAACAGCTGCATCTGGTTCAGTCGCTCGGTGGCTTGGCGGACTCGCTCAATGCGTGCCGAGACGTGTTCCCTTGGTGCGTCGCCCAGCTCCGGCTTCTGGTGCGGATCCAGTACCAGGCGGCGTAGATAACGCTGTCCGGCGTCACGACTTAGCGAGGCGGGAAAGGCAAGGCCCAGCTCAAACACCTTGTCGCCCCGTTTGAGTTGAATCCAGCTCTGGTGGTCCTGGTGTACCCACTGACCGGGTGCCGTGAGCTGGGGGCTGTCGTCGGCGGTCAGTTGCTGCTGGGCCAGTGGCTCGCCGTTCTCTGAAAGATACCAGCCGACGGGATTGAACAGGGCAATTAGGTGCTCAAGTAGCTGGCTGGGTTGCCTGTCAGCCGGTTCCGGCAGGGTGAACTGCTGGCCCGTGCCCAATTCGTCAAGCTGACGATTGAGAAATCGGTTGGTAATCGTTAGCCGCTGTGCGCTCCATAGGGGGTAGGCGGCAATCGGGATGAGAAGCGGGAGAGTCACTGACAGCCAAACCCGGTAGGCCAGCAGCAACGTGGTAAACAGTGCCAGCAGTAACGCCAGTACGCCGGTGCATAACACCAGGGTCTCATTGGGCCGCAGGCGGGGCAGGGCGTCGGCGATTAGCAGCAGTACCAACGCGGTGAGCAACAGCGACAGACCGGGCGCAGCCGGTCGAATCAGCCGGTCCTTGACCAGTGCGGAGTAGGCGTTGGCGTGGAACTCAACACCGGACATCGGCCACGCCAGGCTGGAGAAGGGGGTTGGCAAGATGTCCCCAAATCCGACCGCCGTAGCACCGATGAAAACGGTTTTGCCCGCCAGATGGGCCAATGGCACCTGGTCCTGCAGAACCTGGGCATAGGACACGGTGGGGAGGGTGCCCGGACGGCCCGCCAGCGGCACCGCAATGTAGTCGGCACGCACATTGACGTAGGGGGCGATCTCGCTGTCCGAGGTCTTCAGCGGCGGCGTGCCGGGTGCGGCGGCGGCTTTGGCGAGACTTGGCCACAACCGGGTTGCCAGGCCGTTATACAGGTACATTCCCCTGGCCAGGCCGTCACGGTCAAGCTCGACATGGGCGTGGCCGAATCCGGTTGCCGCCCGTTGCAGCGGTGGGGTCGGAAGCTGGTCGGTCATTGGTTGATTGCTGGCCGGCACCGACAGATGCACGGGCAGAATCACCCGGCCATGAGCCTGCATGGCCTGGGCGAGCTCTTCGTCACCCGGGGAAGGCTCGGGAAACAACACGTCGAAGACGATGGTTCTGACGCCGGCCGCGCCCAGGCGCCGGATGAGCTCGGCATGGGTCGATCGTGGCCACGGCCATTGTCCCAATTGCTCCAGGCTGTGTTCGTCAATGGCAATCACCGCGACGTCCTCACTGAGCGGTGCTGGTGCGGAGGTGATCAGGGAATCGTATAGCCAGAGGTTCGCCCGCTGGGGGATACCCGTGAGGTGGGCCACCACGAGTATGGCGAGGAGAGACAGGCCAAGGGTCCAGAATGCGTTGGTGGTCAGAAACCTGTCTCGATTCATGAAGTGCGGGGTCTTCTATGTTGTTTTTCTTAACTTATTCAATAAAAAGCTCCCTCCCCGGTCCCCAGCGGCTTGCCACTGGGCCATCAGATAGAGCTTTCAGGCGCACAAAATACCGTCTTCCGGGAATCAGGCGCAAGGCTGCGGTGGTATCTTTTACCGTAGCCTCCTTGATAACGTTCTGAAACTTGGGCTCTTCCGCGAGCTGCATCAGGTAACCGGTGGCCGTATCGATGGATTCCCAGAAAACCCTGACCTGACTATCAACATAGTTGATGCTGAGAATTCGAACCGGCGGCAAGCTGCCATTGATGACCAGTGAGCGCGGCTCGCTGCTGGCAACGGAGGTGCCGCCAGCCTCGGTGACCACTCGCCAGTAGTACTGGCCGGGGGAGAGTGGGCGTTTGGCGATGGCGGTATTGTCCGGCGCCCATTCGCTGGTGGTGATGGGATTACTGAAATCCTCGGATGCCGCAATTTCCACCCGGGCGACTTCGTTGTGTCCCTGGAAGCGCCAGCGGAACTCGGGCATGTCGTCACTGACGCTGGCGCTGGCTTCCGGGAAATCCAGCGTTGCCGGTTTCGCCTGAAGTGCCACGTCCACCGACAGGGTCGCAGGCAGGCCGGCGACGCCGCGGCGGTCGAGGGCGGCGAGGCGAATGCGGTAACGCCCGTTATCGAGATAGTTCAGTTCGTAGTTCTGGCCAGTGACCGTATCGCTCTTCAGCCAGCGGCCATTGTCGGCATCGTATATGTCCACGCGATGCTGGCTGGCGCCAGCGGGGGCCCAGTTGAGTGTCGCTGGCAGGCTTTGTAGCGACCCTGCAAGCGGAACCGGTTCAGGGGCCGGGGGAAGCCTGAAGATACTGACGGGGCTGGGTGTCCGGCCATCCACCAGGGCGCTGTAGCCGGCAGGAATATTGCGGGTACGGCCGGCCGGACCAAAACTGACCATGCCCTCGGTCACCTGGAGTGCTGTGGTGCCAGGCTGAACCTGCATGGCAAAAGCGGTGCCTCGCACGGCGGCTACCGCCGACGGGGTCTCAACCTCAAAGCGGGCGCCACCCCCTGTTCGCGGCACCACCTGGGCGTCTATCTCGCCATGGTTCAGGCGGATACGGGTATCGGTCATCCCGGTTTTGCCGTACTGGGTGAGCTTGTTGAAAATTACTCGGGAATTCGGGCCGACACGAATGATGGTCTGATCCGCAAGCTCGATGGTGGCATTGCCGTTCCGGCTCAGGATCTCGTCACCGACCCGGATCAGTGTGTTTTCCGTGAGTGGGCGCTGGCGGCCGTCCACGCCGGAGATGAGCCGTACCTGGCCCGATACCGAGTTGGCGGTAGCCGGTTCAGGTTGCTGTTTCAGCCAGGCCAGGGGAACGCTTAGCGATTGGTTGGTGTCGGTGGCTATGGTCGGGATGGTCTGGTTAAAGCTCGCAAGCTGGGCTGCGGTATAGGGACTCGCCAGAAGTTTGCTGGCAACGCTCTCCACGGTCTCCCCCGGCCGCAATGTGTAGACCCAGTATGGAGTGTGGGGGTGGGTGGCTGCTGATTGCGCAACAGTCTGGGAGCCCAGGCCGACGGAAAGCTCTGCGCAGACTTCAAGGCTGAAGGCCAGCAAAGCTGCGCACAGCAGAGCGCTGCGCTGCCGCGGGGGGGGCCTCCGACTCCTGAACCGATTCGTCATCCTAGTGTCCGGCCTGATCCTGTGCTTCGGTGGTGCTCATGGCTTCCAGTCGGTAGCCGCGCTGGTAAATGGTCTTGATGCGAAAGCCGTTGTCCGGGTTCAACCCCAAGCGCCGTCGCAGGCGGCTCATGTGGGTGTCCACGGTGCGCGTGTTGATGTCCCGGGTAAGCCCCCAGACTCGTTCCAGCAGCATTTCCCGGGTCAACAGACGGCCCTGATTCTGGAACAGGAACAGGGTGAGGTCAAAGTCCTTGTCAGTCAGGGTCAGTGGTTCGCCGTTCAGGGCGATAGTCCGCAACTGCGCATTGATGACAAATGGCCCGAACTCAAGAATTTCCTTGTCGGTTTCCGGGGCGCTGCGGCGAGCCAGGGCCTTGATGCGAGCGACCAGTTCCGCGGGCCGGGCGGGCTTTGACAGGTAATCGTCGGCACCGGCGTCCAGGGCGCTGACAATGTCTTGCTCGCTGTCCCGCTGGGTCAGGAAAAGCACGGGAATGCGCCAGTTCATCTGGCCCCGGACACTTTTCAGGACGTCAATGCCGGTCATATCGGGAATCTGCCAGTCAAGAATCAGAAGGTCGTAACTGCGATGCAGGACCGAACTCAGAAATGATTGCCCGTTGGGATAGGCATCACACTGGTAGCCCTGTTCAGACAGCACGGCTTTGACGTGTTGTGCCTGTTCCTGCTCGTCTTCCAGAAGAGCAATTCGCATCCAGAATCTCCTGTCTAAATATCCGTCCGGTGCTGAACCGGTACTGGGCCAGAACTAAGCCTGTACTAAGCCAGTACATAGAAAGTCCCGACAAAACTCGTTAAGTCATCAATGAGGACGAGTTTTCCACACGCGCCTGAAGCAGGCAGGTGTTCGGCCACCTTGGTGCACCGGGCTGTGGTCTATTTTGTCAAATTGGGCACCCGCGGTCAGTGTCAAAGTGTAGATTTGCGTAAACTTGGCCCGACGCGTCGCGAGTGGGCTGCCTAAAGCGCTGGCTTGCCGTCGGCATCATTGACTGTCTGTCGGCAGGCGGGGAAGTTGCTGCAGCCCCAGAACCAGCCTTTGGGGCCCTTGCGTCGCACCAATGGCGAATAGCAGTGGGGGCAGGGGGTCGGCTTCTGGTCGGTGCCATCCTGTGGCGCGGCATCCTCCAGCGGGCGGGTGCCATTACACTTGGGAAAGCGGCTGCAAGCATGGAATCGGCCGAACTTACCGTCGCGGATTCGCATCGGAGCGCGGCATTTTGGGCAGTGCACCTGTGGCGCGTTGCCGGAATCCGGCTCCAGTGCAGGGGTGTCCAAGGTGTTGACATAGCCCCGGATCTGTCCTTTCAATTCGTCGAGGAAGGCCCTGGGGTCGCCCTCGCCGCGACGGATCTCTTCCAGCGAGGCTTCCCAGAGCGCGGTCATGTCTGGCTGGGTGATGGCGTCGGGCAGGGCCGTGATCAGTGAGCGCCCCTTCTCCGTCGCCTTGATGAAACGCTTGTCCCGCTGCAGGTATTCCCGGCGGAACAAGGTCTCGATGATGGCGGCGCGGGTGGCCTCGGTGCCCAGGCCGTCGGTTTCCCGTAGGGTCTTTCGCAACTCGGCATCGCTGACGAAACGGGCGATGTTGGTCATCGCCGACAGCAGCGTCGCGTCGGTGAAGTGTTGCGGTGGCTGGGTCAGCCGTTCCCTGATCTCGGTGTGCTCACAGAGCACCGCATCGCCCTGTTGCAGTCGCGGGAGTGGCGCTACCGATGGCTCTTTGTTGGCTTCCCGTTGTTTCAGTTCCAGCGCTTTCCAACCCGGCTGCGACACCGCGGTTTCGGTGGCGCGGAACCGGTGGTCGCCAATGGCCAGGGTGAGCCGGCCCTCCTGATGGATGGCCTCGGGGTAGAACTGCATCAGGTAGTAACGGCTGATCAAACCGTACACATTGAGCTCCGCCTTTGACAGCCTGGCCTGGCCAACCGCACGGGCTGTGGGAATGATGGCATGGTGGGCATCCACCTTGTCGTCGTTCCAGGCTGCACTGCGTCGGCTGGTGTCGGCCTGATCGACCGCCGCTGCGAGATCGGTGGCGGTTCGGGCGATGGCCTGCAACACGCCCGTCCGTTGACTGAAATGCTCCACTGGCAGATAGCGGCAATCAGAACGGGGGTAGGTGATGAGTTGATGGCGTTCATAGAGGTTTTGCGCCGTGTCCAGCACCTCCTTGGCGCCCATCCGGAACAGCCGACCAGCCTCGATCTGCAGGG
>JBFHLR010000127.1:0-7889 GCA_041594735.1 Marinobacter sp. | reverse complement strand
TGCAATCGCTGCAGTGCGATCACTTAGACATTCTGCAACAACGCTACAGCCAGGCGCTGGAGGCGCACCATTACGACGCCCTGTTGATCAGCTCCGGGGCGGCGCCGATGCGCTACGCCGACGACCAGGCCTATCCCTACCAGGGCTTCGGCCCCTTTGTGCACTGGACCGGTTGGTCCCAGCTGGAGCACAGCTGGCTGCTGGTACGGCCAAACGCCCGGCCGACCCTGTGGGTCTATGCGCCGGAAGATTTCTGGCACGCCCGCGCCGAGCTGGCGGATGAACCCTGGCTCGATGCCGTGGTGATCCATCTCGCCTCAACGCTGGGTGCGCCGGCGCTGAAACACGGTGGTCGGCTGGCGGTGGTGGGGGATCCCGTCACCCTGACGGGGGTTGAGGGCGACCATAACCCGCCGCAGCTATTAGCCAGTCTGGAGGAGGCCCGGGTTCGCAAAACGCCCTACGAAGTGCAGTGTCTGGACATCGCCAACGCCCGTGCCGCGCCCGGGCATCGGGCCGCCATCGGTGCCTTCCGCAATGGCGGCAGTGAATTCGATATTCGTCTGGCGTACCAGGCGGCCAGCCGGCAGCCGGAGCCGCAGGCGCCGTATCCCAGTATCGTTGGGCTGAACGAGCATGCCGCGATACTGCACTACCAGCGGGTCGACAACGCGGCACCGGAGCTCAGTCGCAGCCTGCTGATCGATGCCGGTTACCGTTATCGCGGTTATGGCTCCGACATCACCCGTACCACCGCGGGCGCGGGGCAGGGCCGGTTTCAGGCCCTGGTGGCCGGATTGGAGGCGCTGCAGCGACGGTTGTGCCAGGCGGTGTCACCGGGGGCGGGGTTCGTTGAGCTGCACCGAACCGCGCACCTGGGGCTGGCGGCGCTGTTGCAGGCCGCCGGTCTGGTGAGCGGTCTGGATGAGGAAACCCTGGTAGAGGAGGGCGTTACCCGGGCGTTCTTTCCCCATGGTCTGGGCCACCTGCTGGGGGTTCAGGTCCACGATGTGGCGGGCAAACCCGCTCCGCCGCCGCCGGATGCGCCGTTCCTGCGCTGCACCCGCACCCTGGAGCCGGGCATGGTGCTGACCGTGGAGCCTGGGCTGTACTTCATACCGGCGCTGCTGCAGCCGCTGTTGCAGGGCGAGCTAGGCGGGCATCTGAACCGGGCGCTGATCGACGAGCTGCTGCCCTGCGGCGGCGTGCGTATTGAGGATAACGTGCTGGTCTGCGAGGGCGGTAACCGCAATCTGACCCGGGCCCACCTGCCCTGAGCAGCGCTGGCGGGCCCGCTTCCATTCCGCAATGTTTAAAAAATCCTTTGGCGGCAATGCGTTGGCTCGCGGTGGTCAGAGTTGCACGATTTTTGTCCTGAAAAGGCTTGCAATACGATATGCAAATAACAATAATTATCACTAACTTTGACGACCTCAAGAGTTTTTCGCTATGTACGTTTGTGTGTGCCACGGTGTAACCGACCGCGATATCCGTGAAGCCGTTGAGAATGGTGTGAGCTCCATGCGTCAGCTGGGCAAAGAGCTGGGCGTGGGTCGTCAATGCGGTCGCTGTGCCTGTACCGCCCGGGAAATTCTGCGGGAAACCAAAACCTCCGATTACCTCGCCATGGCGAACCTGCTCGCCCAGCCTGCCTGAGCCACCGGCCTCGTCCAGCTTTCTGTCATCCAACTTCCTGATTGAGAAGTATTTTCCCCTGCGGTTTTTTCTTACCGCAGTTTGGGTCTATCCTTAATTCTCTGGCCGATATGAGAGAGGAGACCCGGCAATGAAAGGTGACAAGAAAGTCATCCAGTTCCTGAACAAAGTACTGACCAACGAACTGACTGCAATCAACCAGTATTACCTCCATGCCAAGATGTACAAGGACTGGGGTATCACCAAGCTGGCGGCCAAGGAGTACGAAGAATCCATTGATGAAATGAAGCACGCCGACACGCTGATCGAGCGCATCCTGTTCCTTGAGGGCCTGCCCAATCTGCAGGATCTGAACAAGTTGCTGGTGGGCGAGAATGTCGAAGAGATGCTGGCCTGCGATCTCAAGCTGGAGATGGCGGCCCACAAGGATCTTCAGGAAGCCATCCTGTATTGCGAGCAGGTGAAGGACTACACCAGTCGCCAGCTGTTCCGCAGCATTCTGGACAGCGAGGAAGAGCATATTGACTGGCTGGAAACCCAGATGGAGCTGATCAGCCAGATGGGCATCCAGAATTACGTCCAGCTGCAGTCGGACTCCGCCGAATAACACGTTGCTGCCGGGGCACCCGCTGGGGCGCCCCGGTTGTTCCCGCCACTGTTTTGCATCCTGCTGTCAATCTTTCCTGAAGTTGTCACCCTTTGCCGCTAAAATAGCGCTTTTGTTCCGTGAGTCCCGCCGTTCGAGACGGGCAAACCCTGGGAGACTTCTTCGATATGGACCTGTCCTGCTTTAAAGCCTATGACCTGCGCGGCCGCGTGCCCGAGCAACTGAATCCGGAGCTGGCCGAGCTGATTGGCCGCGCCTACGTGGCGGTCACCGGCGCCCGCAAGGTCATCGTCGGCTACGACATCCGCCTGTCCAGTCCGGACATCGCCAAGGCGCTGAGTGCCGGCCTGATGGCGGCGGGCGCCGATGTCTATGATATTGGCCTGTGCGGCACCGAGCAGGTGTACTTTGCCACCAGTCACTACCAGATGGACGGCGGCATCATGGTGACCGCCAGCCACAATCCCAAGGATCACAACGGCATGAAGATGGTGGGCCCGGAGTCCCGCCCCATCAGTTCGGACAACGGCCTGAACGACATCCGCGACCGGGTGTTGGCGCCGTTTGAGGATGCCGCCGAGCCGGGCCAGAGCCAGACTCTGGACGTGGAGGCCGCCTACGTCGAGCACCTGCTGGGCTATGTGGATCGTGGTGCTCTTGCCCCCATGAAGATTGTGGTCAATGCCGGCAACGGCGGTGCCGGTCTGGTGATCGATGCCCTGGAGGCGTCCTTGCCGTTTGACTTCATCAAGGTCCATCACCAGCCCGATGGCAGCTTCCCCAATGGGGTGCCGAACCCGATCCTGGAAGAAAATCGCGCCGCCACTGCGGAGGCGGTGGTTGAGCACCAGGCCGCCATGGGTATCGCCTGGGACGGCGACTACGACCGCTGTTTCTTCTTTGACGAGAATGGTCGCTTCATTGAGGGCTACTACATCGTGGGTCTGCTGGCGGACCAGTTCCTGCGCAAGTCCGGCGGCGGCCGGGTCATCCACGACCCGCGCCTGACCTGGAACACCCTGGATCTGGTGGCGGCCGCCGGCGGCGAGGCGGTCGAAAGCAAGACCGGCCATGCCTTTATCAAGCAGCGCATGCGGGATGAGGATGCGGTGTATGGCGGGGAAATGAGTGCCCACCATTACTTCCGTGACTTTGCCTACTGCGACAGCGGCATGATCCCCTGGCTGCTGGTGGCCGAGCGCCTGTGCCAGTCCGGCCAGACGCTGTCATCGTTGATCGATGCCCGCATCGAGGCTTACCCGGCCAGCGGCGAGATTAACCGCACCATCGCCAACCCGCCCCAGGTGATTGCCGCCATTGAACAGGCCTACGGCGGCCAGGCCAAGTCGGTCAGCCATGTGGACGGCCTCAGCGTGGAGTTCGAGCACTGGCGCTTCAACCTGCGGATGTCCAACACCGAACCGGTGGTGCGGCTGAATGTGGAGTCGCGCGGCGACCGCGGCCTGATGGAGGCGAAAACCGCCGAGCTGTTGGCGGAAATGGCGCGCCTGAACGGCTGAGGCCGCAGGGGCGCATCGAGCGCGCCCCCGCTGGCGGGCGCTCAGCCGCCCAGGCTGAGCGCGGTGCGGACGATGCCGTAGCCCCAAACCCCAAGCAGGGTCAGCGCCAGCAAGGCAAAGATGACCTTGTGGCGAAGCTGGCGTTCGGCGCTGGCGGCCACCACCCAGCGCAAGTACATCAGGCCAATAAAACTGGCGAAGACCCCCAGGCTGGCCAGGGCCGGGATCAGCAGCCAGCCCGGGCTGACCGGCGCACCGCCCTGGCCCAGGTTGCTGAGGATGGCCATGGAGCCCACCAGAATGGCCAGGGCGATGAACTCCAGGGCCAGTAGCGGCTTGCGCCAGCGTTGGGCTGAGGGTGGGGATTCGGCATGACGTGGGGATGATGGGGTTGACACGAGTGACTCCATGTTTTGGGGTGTGTTGGTTTTTTTGCCCGGCGGCAGCCGCTATAATGCGCGCAGATTATTATAACGCTCTAATGCGAGGTGCATTGAAGATGAAGAGAGTCCTGGCTGTTGTGCTGCTTGCTTTCGGCTTGTCTGCCGGCTCAGCAATGGCGAACGTAGAAGATGAAATCCGCGCACGCATTGCGCCGGTTGGTGAAGTCTGCCTGCAGGGCGACGACGAATGCGGTGCCGCCGCGGCGCCTGCGGCCACGGCCAGTGCCGGCCCCCGCTCCGGCGATGCGGTCTACAACGCGGTGTGTATGGCGTGTCATTCCACCGGTGCCGCCGGAGCCCCGGTCGTAGGGGATGCCGGAGCCTGGGGTGCGCGCATCGACAAGGGTCTCGACACCCTGATCAGCCACGCCATCAACGGTTTCAATGCCATGCCCGCCAAGGGCGGCTGCGCCAACTGCCCGGATGAAGAAATCCAGGCGGCGGTGGAGTACATGGTGAGCGAGAGCAAGTAACTGCCTCGTTGATCGGCCGAGCACAAAAAAACTAAAAAAGGGGTCAGAACCTAGGTTCTGACCCCTTTTTTACCCCTTTTGGGGTGCTTTCTCGGACTTCAACGGCTGAGTACTTTTTACGCCCCCAGATCCCCCAGTAATGCGCTCAGCGTCGCCTTGCCTTTCTTCTGGTTGGCTTCGGCGTCGGTCTCACCCAGCCCCTGCCAGATGATGTCCTCTTCCGGCAGTTCGTCGAGGAAACGGCTGGGGATGGTTTCGATCTTCTCGCCGTACTGTTTGCGCTGACCGGCGTAAGTCAGGGTCAGGGTTTCGCGGGCACGGGTAATGCCCACGTACATCAGGCGGCGCTCTTCCTCGATGTTGCCTTCCTCGATGCTGGTGCGGTGGGGCAGGATCTCCTCCTCCAGCCCCATGATGAAGACATGGGGAAACTCCAGCCCCTTGGAGGCATGCAGGGTCAGTAACTGCACCTTGTCGCTGTCGTCCTCTTCCTCCCGCTGTTCCATCATGTCCCGCAGGATCAGCTTGCTGATGGCGTCCTCAATGCCGATCTCATCGGCGGTGCCTTTGCCGTCGTCCAGCATCCGCTGCACCGACTCCACCAGATACCAGATGTTGTCCATGCGCCGCTCTGCCTGCTTGGGCGTCCCCGCGTGCTGGTGCAGCCATTCCTCGTATTCGATGTCGGTGAACAGTTGCTTGATCACCGGAATGGGGTCTTCCTCATGCAGCCGCCGACAGGTGTTTTCCACCCAATGGGCGAAGCGGCGCAGCCGGTCCAGGCCCTTCTCGGTGACGTGGGATTCTGCCCCCAGATCCCCCAGGGCGCGGAACAGACTGACGTTGCGGCTGCGGGCGTAATGGCTGAGCTGCTCCAGAGTGCGCGGCCCTATCTCCCGGCGCGGCACATTGACCACCCGCAGAAAGGCGGCATCGTCGTCTGGATTGATCAGCAGGCGCAGGTAGGACATGGCGTCCTTGATCTCGTTCTTGGAGAAGAACGACTGGCCGCCGGAAATGCGATAGGGAATCTGGTAGGCCTGCAGCTTCATCTCCAGCAGCCGGGCCTGATGGTTGCCCCGGTAGAGCACGGCGAAGTCCCGCCAGGCCAGGCCCTGTTTCAGTTTCTGGTCGATGATCTCGGTGGCGACCCGGTCCACCTCCGCGTCCTCGTTGCGACAGCGCAGGATGCGGATTTCTTCGCCGATGGTGTGGTCGCTCCACAGCGCCTTCTCAAACACGTGGGGGTTGTTGGCGATGACAGTGTTGGCGCAGCGCAGAATCCGGCTGGTGGAGCGGTAGTTCTGTTCCAGCTTGGTGATCTTCAGGCTAGGAAAGTCCTCCTTCAGCTGGGCCAGGTTCTCGGGTCGGGCGCCGCGCCAGGCGTAGATCGACTGGTCGTCGTCGCCCACCACGGTGAATGCGGCGCGGTCAGCCACCAGCAGCTTGACCAGTTCATACTGACACACGTTGGTGTCCTGGTACTCGTCCACCAGCATGTAGCGGATCTTGCGGCGCCACTTGTCCAGCACATCCGGGCAGCTGCGAAACAGCTGTACCGGCAGCAGGATCAGATCGTCGAAGTCGACCGCGTTGTAGGCCTTGAGGTATTCGTTGTACTTGGCGTAGATCAGGGCGATGCGCTGTTCCCGTTCGTCGGCGGCCTTGCTCAGCGCCTCAGCCGGTCCACGCAGGCCGTTCTTCCAGTTGGAAATGGTCATCTGGATGTCGGAGACTTCATCCCCCGAGTCGGCGTCGCCCTCGGTGAACATCAGATCCTGCAGCAACGCCTTGGCATCCTCGGCGTCGAACAGCGAGAAGCCGGGATGGTAGCCCAGGTGCGGGTGCTCCTCGCGAATCATGTTGAGTCCCAGGTTGTGGAACGTGGAGACGGTGAGGCCACGGGCCAGCTTGCGGTCCACCAGACGGCTGACCCGCTCCTTCATCTCCCGGGCGGCCTTGTTGGTGAAGGTGACCGCGGCGATGTGGCGCCCGGGAATACCCACCTGCTCGATCAGATAGGCCATCTTGCGGGTGATCACGCTGGTCTTGCCGCTGCCGGCACCTGCCAGTACCAGCAAGGGGCCGTCGATATAATGGACGGCTTCGCGCTGACGGGGATTGAGCTGAGACACGGTCTACCTGCCAAGGGAAATTGGGATCGGGTATTCTACACCAGCCGGCGTTACTGTACCTTGTTAGGCAATCGGCTATTCTTGAACACAGTGAAAGGAAAATCGCCCTGGGGAAGGGATCGTCCACGATGATGTTGGCCAAACAACCGGTGAGCAGTAGCAACGTTCGTATTCTCGTCCTGAGTCCGGACTATACCGACTTCTGTTGGTATCGGGCGTTGCTGGCGGAGGATGGCGAGCTGTCCTCCGATCTGACCTGGTGTCCGGATCTGGTGGATTGCGAAGACCTGCTGCGCAACGCCCATTTCGACGTCATCCTTTGGGACTGTGTGTTTCATGGCGGCTCGCAAAGGGCCTTCCTGCAGTACCTGGCGGTTTCCGGCAACGACAAGCCGGTGCTCGCCGTCAGTGCCGAGTCACCATCGGAGCTGGCCAACGAGTTGATGGGGCAGGGGGCGGCGGATTACCTCAGCAAGTCCGGGCTTGACCCCTGGAACCTGTGCCGGGCAGTGCGCTGCCTGTGGTACCGTGGCCAGCTGGGCGAGACCGAGCAGGGCCAGCTCCGCCGGGAAGTGGCCAGTGGTTTTATCAATCGCGACCTGTTTTTCGATCGCCTGCAACAGGCCCTGTTACGGGCGGAGCGTAGCCGCCAGCGGCTGGCCCTGTTGCACATCAACCTCGACAATTTCCGCACCCTGAACGAGTCCATCGGCTATCAGGAGAGCGACCAACTCATTCTCAAACTGGCTGACCGCCTGCGCACCAGTCTGCGGCGGGTGGATTCGCTGATGCGCATTGGTGGTGACGAATTTGCGGTCATCGTGGAAAAGGTGGGCGACTCCCTGGCGATCACCCAGATCATCCGCAAGGTGGTGTCCAGTATGGACGAGCCCTTTGTCGTGGCCGGACAGAACATCCTGGTGAATGCCAGCGTCGGGGTGGCGAGTTACCCCGAAGCCGGCGATACTCCGGAAACGCTGATGCGGCGGGCCAATCGCGCCATGTTTGAAGCCAAGCGCGATGCCGGCACCAGCTACCGCTTCTACGACCAGCAG
>JBFHLR010000126.1:0-8061 GCA_041594735.1 Marinobacter sp. | reverse complement strand
TGCCGGTCGGTTGATGCTGGATCGCAAGGCCTTCAAGGTGGTTCAGGACATGTCCGGCCGGATTCAGATCTACGCCGCCAAGGAGGTGCAGAAGGACACCAAGCACTGGGATCTGGGGGATATCGTGGGGGTGCGCGGCACTCTGGCCAAGTCCGGCAAGGGCGATCTCTACGTCAACATGGACGAATACCGGCTGCTGACCAAATCCCTGCGCCCGCTGCCGGAGAAGCACAAGGGCCTGACCGACACCGAGACCCGTTACCGTCAGCGTTACGTCGATCTGATGACTAACGAGGACAGTCGCCGGGTGTTCCTGGCGCGTTCCCAGATCATCAACTGCATTCGCAATTACTTTGCGGCGCGGGATTTCATCGAGGTGGAAACCCCGATGCTGCAGGTGATTCCCGGTGGCGCTACCGCGCGTCCGTTCATCACGCACCACAATGCCCTGGACATCGACATGTACCTGCGCATTGCGCCGGAACTGTATCTCAAGCGCCTGGTGGTGGGTGGCTTCGAGCGGGTGTTCGAGATCAATCGCAACTTCCGTAACGAAGGGCTGTCCACTCGCCACAACCCCGAGTTCACCATGCTGGAGTTCTATCAGGCCTACGCCGATTACAATGACCTGATGGACCTCACCGAAGATATGCTGCGGGAAACCGCCCGGGCGGTGACCGGCGGCGACGTGGTGGTGAACACGCGGCCGTTGCCGGATGGTGAGGTGGAAACCATTGAGTACGACTTCGGTAAGCCGTTCGACCGGCTGACCGTGGTGGAGGCGATCCTCAAGTACAACCCCGAGCTGACCGTGGATCAGCTGGTGGACGACGCCGGTGCCCGTCAGGTGGCGGCCGGCTTGGGCATCCCGCTGAAAGACAGCTGGGGTCTGGGTAAGGTGCAGATCGAGATCTTCGAGGCCACCGCCGAACACCGGCTGATGCAGCCAACGTTCATCACCGAATACCCCACCGAAGTGTCTCCGTTGGCACGTCGTTCGGATGCCAACCCGTTTGTGACCGAGCGGTTTGAGTTCTTCGTCGGGGGACGTGAAATCGCCAATGGCTTCTCGGAGCTTAACGATGCCGAAGACCAGGCCGAACGATTCCGCGCCCAGGTGGCGGAGAAGGACGCCGGTGACGACGAGGCGATGTTTTACGACGACGATTACATCACCGCGCTGGAGTACGGCCTGCCGCCGACCGCCGGCGAGGGTATCGGCATCGACCGCCTGGCCATGTTGCTGACCGACTCTCCGTCCATTCGCGACGTGATCCTGTTCCCGGCGATGCGGCCGGAGCACAAGGCCAGCACCGGTAAGGACGACTGAGGGTGGGGCCGGTTCAGGCACTGGCCAGCCAGCTCCGACCGGATCGGGGCTGGTCTGAACACCTGGCCGGGGAATTTGAACAGCCCTATATGCAGGCCCTGGCGGACTTCCTGGCGGCCGAAGAAGCCGCCGGCAAGGTGCTCTATCCGGCCAGCCAGCATTGCTTTAATGCCCTCAACAGCACCCCGGTGGATCAGGTGTCGGTGGTGATTCTGGGTCAGGACCCCTATCACGGCCCCGGCCAGGCCCACGGCCTGTGTTTCAGCGTGCGTGCAGACGTGCCACCGCCACCCTCGCTGGTCAATATCTTCAAGGAACAGCAGGCGGATATTGGTATCACCGTGCCGGACCACGGCTGCCTGCAGCCCTGGGCTGAGCAGGGGGTGCTGTTGCTCAACAGTGTGTTGACGGTGGTGCAGGGCCAGGCCGGCGCGCACCAGGGGCAGGGTTGGGAGACCTTTACCGACCGGGTGATCGATGTCATCAATAGGCAGCGGGAAGGCGTGGTGTTCCTGTTGTGGGGCAGTTACGCCCGCAAGAAAGGCCGGATGATCGATCGCCAGCGCCATCTGGTTCTGGAAGGGCCCCATCCGTCGCCACTGAGTGCCTATCGTGGGTTCTTTGGGTGTCGGCACTTTTCCCAGGCCAATGACTGGCTGCAGCAACAGGGTCGGCGACCGATCGATTGGCAGCTGCCATCGCAAGAAGCGCTGTTGGCCCGTTATCGCAAGTAGCCATATCGAAAATAACCGTATCGCAGGCAACCATGCCCTGCTGCAGCGGATTACTGCAGCAGGGCCATGGCGGCTTCCATTTCGGCGTTCAGATCTTCCTCTTCGCTCATGTCGATGTCCGGGTCCAGCCCCAGGCGTTCGAAGGCGGAAACGGCTTTCCAGTCCATCTCGGTCCAGGGGTGCTCAGTTCCGGCAACCAGCTGCAAATTGGCCACCATCACCAGATCGGCGTAGTCCGCGTTGTCGGTTTGGCGCAGGAAGTTGGTGTACTCCTGGGGCACAGACTGCAATTCGGGGGAGAAATCCCATTTCTTCAGAATCATGCCACCGATGCGTGGATGCAGCTCGTCGACCACCTTGTCCAGCATCAGACCGCTGATCTCGATGTCGTTATCCTCGACATAACGCAGGATTGGCAATACTCCGATCAGATGCACCAGCCCCGCCAGGGTGGCCTGATCCGGCTTGAGGCGGGTGTAGTGTTGGGCCAATACATGGCAGATGCCTGCTACTTCGGTGCTGGTCTGCCAGGTGGTGCGCAGGCGTCTGTCGATCATGTCCGAGGTGGCCTGAAACATCTGTTCCATGGCCAGGCCCATGGCCAGATTGCTGGTGTAGGCCATGCCGAGACGGCTGACTGCGGTATTGAGGTTGTCGATAGCGCGGGATCCGCGAAACAGGGGGCTATTGCACACCCGGATCAGGCGCGCGGACAGCGCGGTGTCGGTGCTGATGACTTTGACCAGGTCGCTGATCGATGAATCGTCGGATTCAGCGATCTCGCGGACCTGCAGAGCGGCTTCAGGCAGCGTCGGTAAAACCAGCTTGTCTTTTTCGATGGCCTCGGCAAGGTCTTGGGTGATGGTCTCGACGATCGTGGACATAATCAGTGGGAATCCATGCGCTGATTGAGTGCGAAGGGCCCCCGTTCAAGGCGGGGCGGTCTAAGGACTCCTAAGTTATAGCAAATTCTTTCCAGGCTGCCTGTCAACTTATGTATCCAGAGCCGTCCTGGCACTAACGTTCGCTGACGGTGTAAGGCAGGGGCATTGGTGTCAGGGCGGGGCCGCCGTGACCGAGGCGCAGTTGCTTGGCCTCGGCGTCATGGCGAACCACCGCCAGCAGTTCGGTAAAGCCATCCGCCAGCGCGCAGGCATTGACCACCTCGCCGACGTCGCGCTCGTCGGCAATGACGGCGCTGCCGGTAACCGCGGTGCTGGCCTTGGTTCGGAACCGGCGCAGGCTCTTCTTCAGCTGCCCCAGGTAGTGCATGCGGGCGACCACTTCCTGTCCGGTGTAGCAGCCTTTCTTGAAGTGAATGCCGTCCAGGTGTTGCCAATTTAGCATTTGCGGCACAAAAGCGCCCTGGCTGGTGGCCGTCAGCCGGGCAACCCCGGCAGCGATTTCCGAGGCGCGCCAATTGGCGGGGCTGGTGGCGGGGGCCTGCGCGAAGGTGGCGGCCAGAGCCTCCGAGAGTGGCCCCAGTTGCCAGAACTCGAAGCGCGTCAGGCCCTCTGCGGTGTCCTGGCTGCGGATCAGCCGATGGGGGCCGATGGCCAGGGTATCCCCCGCGGCCTTTAACTGATCCGCTGCGGTGGGGGCCAGTCGTTGGGCAATGTCGGAGCCGAGCAGGCCTACCATGCGTGCCTCCGGCACCGGCGCCATGGTGGTGCCACGAAACAGCATCAGATATTTCCCTAGCTGGCTCTGGATATTGTCAGCGATGTCACTGGGCAGGCATAGCAGGATGTCGTCCTCCTGACGAACCAGTCGGGTCAGACAATAGGCCCGGCCTTTGGGGGTGCAGGCGGCGGCCCGGGGAGAGTGGGTAATGCTAACTTCGTCCAGGTGCTGGCTGAACTGGCCCTGCAGGAAGTCCCGGGTTCCGGGTCCGCTAACCCTGACGATGCGTTCGTCCGCAAGAGCTGTGTGGCCACTGGCGGGCAGTGGGCTATCGGCGACGAGGTGATTGGTTTCGGTCATGGAGTTCTCCCGACGGTAGTGGTGTCCGAAGCCTTAACCAGACTCGGAGCTTGCGGAACGGCTCAGGTTCCACATTGTTCAAGCGGTTGCCATAGTGAATCAGAATCAGGCTTCTGGACCAGAGCCGGACGCTCGGGGAAGAGAGTGTCAGCAGCGCCAGGCGACCGCTGAGGCGGCTGTCCGGGCTTGGCGTGACCGGCAGTCGGCGGCCATCGCCGAGCTGCGCCCAGAGTTCGTTGCCAAGCAAGCTCAGCTCGGTGACCGCTCCGTGGCCGCGCAACAGTCCGCAGCGGCGGAACTGGAAAACGCCGCCGGCCAGGGCGAGTAGTGCCAGCAGGGTCAAGGCCGGGGAGCCCTGACTGGCCATGGCCAGAATTGCCAGGCACAGGGCGAGCCAGGGGGTCGCCGCGATCAGCCCCGCCGCCAGGCTGGGTGACAGCCGCAGCTCAGTCTGGTTGGACACGGTTGAGAATGAGTTCCACGATGCGCTGCAGGTCCGGGTCTTCGGGTCGGCTGCGTTGCATGAACCACTCGAACATATCGGTATCCTCGCAGTCCAGCAGCTTGCGGTAACGGGCCTGGTCTTCTTCTGGCAGGTCCCGGTACGCCTCCTTGAGGAAGGGCAGCAGGAGTACGTCCAGCTCCAGCATGCCCCGGCGGCTGTGCCAGAAAAGACGGTTGAATTCGGTGTTATCAGACATCGGAGATCTCGTATTTGGTCAGTGGCCGCTGCTCGCCCTTCAGGGGGCAACGGTGCGATAAGTCGTGGGTACCAGAAGCGTGTCCTTTACTTCCGGCGACAGGCCCGGGTAATCGAGGGTGTAGTGCAGCCCCCGGCTTTCCTTGCGTTGCAGTGCGGAGCAGATGATCAGGTCGGAGACGGTGACCAGGTTACGCAGCTCCAGCAGGTCATTGGTGACGCGGTAATTGCTGTAGAACTCGCCGATTTCGCTGGCCAGCAGGTCGACCCTGTGTTTCGCCCGCTGCAGGCGTTTGGTGGTACGGACTATGCCCACATAATCCCACATGAAGTGGCGCAGCTCGTCCCAGTTGTGGGAGATCACCACGTCTTCGTCGGAATCCCGAACCTGGGATTCGTCCCATTCCGGTGCCTCCGGTGGCGCTGGAATGTCGTGTTCGCGGCGCGCGATGTCTGACGCCGCGGCCCGGCCATAAACCAGGCACTCCAGCAGCGAGTTGCTGGCCATGCGGTTGGCGCCGTGCAGGCCGGTAAAGGCCGCCTCGCCCACCACATACAGCTGGTTGATGTCAGAGCGCGCCCGATGATCGGTCACGATACCGCCGCAGGTGTAGTGGGCGGCGGGCACCACCGGAATCGGGTCACGGGTGATGTCGATGCCGAAAGTCAGGCACTTCTCGTAGATGGTCGGAAAGTGCTGTTTGATGAAGTCGGCCGGTTTGTGACTGATATCCAGGTAGAGGTGATCGGCTCCGAGCCGTTTCATTTCGTGGTCGATGGCGCGGGCGACAATGTCCCGTGGTGCCAGTTCGGCCCGATTGTCGAAGCGGTCCATGAAGCGGGAGCCATCCGGCAGCAACAGGTGTCCACCTTCGCCCCGGACCGCCTCGGTAATCAGGAACGACTTGGCGTGGGGGTGGTACAGGCAGGTGGGATGGAACTGGTTGAATTCCATGTTGGCCACCCGGCAACCGGCGCGCCAGGCCATGGCAATGCCGTCACCGGACGCGCCATCGGGGTTGGTGGTGTAGCGGTAGGCCTTGCTGGCGCCCCCGGTGGCAATGACCGTGAACCGGGCCTGAAACAACTCCACATGGCTGGTTTCGAGATTGAGGATGTAGGCTCCGATGCAGCGGTTGCCAGGCAACGACAGCTTACGGTTGGTGATCAGGTCCACCGCCACCCGTTGCGACATTAGGTCGATGTTGCTGCGGGCCGCCGCCTGTTCGGTCAGGGTGCTGGAGACTGCGTGACCGGTAGCGTCGGCGGCATGGATGATACGGCGGTGGCTGTGGCCACCTTCCCGGGTCAGGTGCAGTTCGGCGTTTTCGTCGCGGGTGAACTGCACGCCGCTGTCGATGAGCCAGTCGATGCTCTCCCTGGCATGTTCGACGGTGAAGCGCACGGCGTCTTCATGGCACAGCCCGGCCCCGGCATTTAGGGTGTCGCTGATGTGGTGCTCAACGGAGTCTTCGCTGTCGAGCACGGCGGCAATACCGCCCTGGGCCCAAAGCGTGGCGCCGCTACTGATCTCCGCCTTGCTGATGACGGCGATGCGCAGATGTCGGGGAAGGTTCAGGGCAACGGTCAAGCCGGCGGCACCGCTGCCGACTATCAGGACATCGTAATTGTAAGGCTGTGGCATTGGGTCTTGATCAGGGGCCATAATGTGAAGGTGTATTGAACTAAACTTTGTGCCTGCTGTCTATTTGGCCAGACGGGGCACGGCGCATTACTGGTGCCGTGAACGGGTTTATTGACCACTCCTTATTGCCGGATAACAGATCAGGATGACACTTACAGACAAACAACTCGCAGGCCCTCTGGCCGCTAACCGAGTGAGCCCCGGCAACCCACCCATGACCGCTGAGTCCAGCAAACGTGTTGACCAACTCCCTGACAGCCAGACCGACCTTCAACTGGTGCGGAAGGTTCGTCATGGCGATCGGACCGCGTTCGACCTGTTGGTTATCAAATACCAATCCCGGGTTGCCTCAATCATCAGTCGCTATGTCTATGACAACCAGGAGGTAATGGACCTGGCCCAGGAAACCTTCGTCAAGGCCTATCGCGCCATCGACCGGTTTCGTGGCGACAGCGCATTCTACACCTGGCTTTACCGAATTGCCGTCAATACCGCCAAGAACTATCTGGAGGCCCGTGGCCGCCGCCCACAGGGCAGTGCCGATGCGGCGGATGCGGAGAATTTCGACGATGGCAGCCGCCTGCGTGACACCGCGTCGCCGGAGCGGGAACTGCAACGGGACCAGTTGCAGCAGGAGCTGAGCCGTGCCATAGCGAATTTGCCGGAAGAATTACGTTCGGCCTTTTTACTCAGGGAATACGACGGGCTGAGTTATGAAGACATTGCTCGTATTCTGGAATGCCCGATCGGTACCGTCAGATCGAGAATCTTTCGGGCACGAGATGCAGTGGATCGGCAACTGGGGCCGTTGTTGGCGACCAGTTGAGGGTGAGAATTTCTGTACGGTTTAACGAGGTTGCATCCCATGGATGATCGTCTCAAAGAAACACTGTCTGCAATGTTGGACGACCAGGCTGATGAGCTGTCCGTACGGCGGCTGCTGTCCCACACCGAACAGCAGGAAGTGCGGTCGCAGTGGCGCCGCTGGCATCAGGTGCGAGAGCTGTTGCATGAGAGCCAAGGCAGTCCGGACCTGATCGATGTCAGTCAACGGGTAAGAAGGTCGCTTTCCGGAGCCGGGCCGGCACTGTCGGAATCGTTACCGGATCCAGAACCCCGCCGGCGAACCAATTGGCACTGGCCTGCCGTGGCCATGGTGGCTGCCGGACTGGTGGTGGGATTCGGCATGGGGGCTGGCTGGGAGGTGCGGCAGGGCGAACCGGTCGCGTTGGTCAGCGCCGCCGCGCCAATCGCCTCAGCGATACCGGAGGCCATGCCGGAAGTGGCGCTGCAGGGACTGGACGAGCAGCAGTGGGAGCACTTGAGTCGCTACCTGCTCGAACATGCTCAGCACAACAGCGTGGCGGCCGGTCGTGGCGCAGTGGGCTATGCCCGATTGGCCAGTGTGTCGACGCCGGCCTATTGAGATTGAACAGGCCATGAGACAGCGTTTCTTTATGAATACAGTGGGACTTCCGGGCTGGGTTCGTGCCGGCATACTGGGGCTGTTGCTGCTGGCAGCGCCCTGGGCGACGGGGGAGCCGGATTCGTCCGCTGAGGCCGAGAGCTGGCTTGCCCGGCTTGGGCCATCGTTGAACATGACCACCTATCGCGGCGTGTTCGTCTATACCCGCGGCGATCAGGTCAGTTCCATGCGGGTGGCCCACCG
>JBFHLR010000125.1:0-8090 GCA_041594735.1 Marinobacter sp. | reverse complement strand
TGGCGGGCACAAGCGTCGACGCATTCAATCAGGCGCGGGGCCATCTCGATGTATTCCACCGCGAACTGGAACAGGCAGGTGGCGGGCTGGTAACCGTCTACCGTGATGCTGGCAGGGAGCGCGGACGCCTTCTCCCTCATCAGCCGGAGAAACTCTCCGGAGCGGGCTTCCTGCCGGCGGGCCTGGTCAATGATGTTGAGTAGTACCGCTGGTGTCATATCAGGAGATGCCGGTGTGTCAATGGAATAGGGTCGCAAGGCGCCTCCCGCTCTCTAGGTGCGATCCATCGAGCCAGATCCGCGGTCTCAGACCGGCACTGGCAACCGTCAGCCCCGTATCCGTAGGCAATGCGGGGCCTCTTGAGTGAAAGTGTAGTTGAGTTTTAACAGAGTGCCCGCCGAACCCGGATTACGTGAACCGGCGACCGGTTTGAAGATCTTTTACCATTCGCCAGGCCATGCTGGCGGCCCGTGCCAGCATCAGGCAGATCAGCGCAAACCACAGGCCATGGTTGCCCCAGCCGGTGGTGAGCCACCACACCGGCAGGAACACCACCAGCGCCGACAACAGCATGCTGTTCTGCATCTCCCGGGTGCGGGTGGCGCCGATGAAGATGCCGTCCAGAACGAAGCCGCCCACCGACGCCAGCGGCAGCAGCCACAGCCAGGGCAGGTAACGCCAGGCCTCGTGCTGCACGCTTGCGAGGCTGGTCAGCAGGGCGATCAGCGCGGGCCCGAGCAAAACGAACACCGCGGTAAACAGCACCGCCCCCCACAGCGACCAGCGCAGGGCGGCGCTGCAGGTCTGACGGAACCGGCGTCGATCCCGTTGGCCAATGGCTTCCCCCACCAGGGCCTCGGCGGCATTGGCAAAGCCGTCGAGGCCATTGGAAATCACCATCAGGAAGGTGATCAGTACCGCATTGGCGGCCAGCACGATATCGCCCTGGCGGGCACCCTGGGCGGTGAAGAACGCCAGCACCAGCAACAGGGTGACGGTACGCACCAGCAGGTAGCGGTTGACCCGCAGCAGAGCGAGGTAATCCATCAGGGTGCCGAGCAGCTTCCGCCAGCCCGCCCGGTCGCCGGGGAGCCGGCTCAGCACCAGCCAGCCGCCGAGGCCGGCGGCGGTGTATTCGGCGATCACGGTGGCCAGCGCCACGCCGCGGCTGTTCCAGCCCAGGCCGGTGACGAACAGCAGATCCAGCAAGATATTGAGGCCGTTGGCGGCGATCAGCATCAGCATTGGGCCCCGGGGAAACTGGGTGCCGATCATCCAGCCCACCAGGGTGTACTGACACAGCACCGCCGGCGCGCTCCAGATGCGGGTGGCGGCATACTCGCGGGCCAGTGTCGCCACCTCAGGGCTGGGGTTCATCAGGGTCAGGGCCAGCTCGATCAGCGGCCGGTGGATGCCTATCAGCGCCAGGCCGATGGCTCCGGCCAGCAGCAGCGACCGGACCAGCAGCGCGGTCTGGCCAAAGCCGTCCCGGCGGCCGTAGGCCTGGGCGGTCAGGCCGGTGGTGCCCATGCGCATGAAACCGAACGTCCAGTACAGCAGGGTAAAGAGGTTGGCGCCGATGGCCACCGCCCCCAGGTAGATGGGGCTGTCCAGATGCCCGAGCACCGCGGTGTCCACCAAACCCAGCAGCGGTACCGTCAGGTTGGTCAGCATCATCGGCCAGGCCAGTGCCCACAGGCGGCGGTCGAGGCTGGGCAGTGTCGGCCGTTGGGGCAGGAATGTGGGCATGGGGTCCAGTGCGGTCGTGTTGCTTGGGTTTAGAAGTACGGTTTGGACGTACGGTTTAGAAATTCGGCTTGGCAATATGGCTTAGAAATTTTAATTATAAAAAAACCTTGTTAATAGTCGTTTATTGTTTAGACGATTTTTAGCAAATCCCGAACCCCTGTCTATACTCAGAAGCGTTAAGGTGTTTCGGAATAAATCCGTGAGCAGACTTCCACTTCGGTTCTAACGGTGCGTGCGAACACCGTCGGTGACCGGAGCGCAAGAAAATCCGACAAGAATAATCCTCTGCGGAGACACACTATGGGCGTGCACGCAATGCGGGCAGGTGTCCTCGCGGGTGGTCTGTTGCTCCCAGCCTGGTCAATGGCGGACTGGACACTCAACATGACCCCCGGCGTCACCGGCACCAGTAACGAGATTTTCAGCCTCCACATGACCATCCTGTGGATATGCGTCGCCATCGGCGTCGTGGTCTTCGGGGTCATGTTCTGGTCCATCCTGGCCCACCGCAAATCCGAGGGCCACAAGCCGGCCCACTTCCATGAGAACACCGCGGTGGAGGTGGCCTGGACCATCATTCCTTTTGTCATTCTGGTGATCATGGCCATTCCGGCCACCGCGACCCTGGTGGACATGTACGACACCGAGGAGTCGGACATCGACATCAAGATCACCGGTTACCAGTGGAAGTGGCGCTACGACTACATCAACGACGATTTCGGCTTCTTCTCCAATATGGCCACCTCTCAGGACGAGATCTACAACCGGGCGGCCAAGTCTGAGCACTACCTGTTGGAGGTGGACAACCCGCTGGTGATCCCGGTGGGCAAGAAGGTCCGCTTCCTGGTGACGGCCAACGACGTCATCCATTCCTGGTGGGTACCGGCGTTTGGGGTCAAGAAGGACGCCATTCCCGGCTTCATCAACGAGACCTGGACCCGGGTGGACGAACCCGGTATCTACCGCGGTCAGTGCACCGAGCTGTGTGGCAGGGATCATGGCTTCATGCCGGTGGTGGTCAAGGCGGTGCCGCAGGCGGAGTACGATGCCTGGGTGCAGGGCCAGCTTGCCGCCGCCGAGCTCGAACGCCAGCTCACCGAGAAGGAGTGGACCCTGGAGGAACTCATCGAGCGAGGTGAGCGGGTCTATGCCACCGCCTGCGCTGCCTGTCACCAGGCCAACGGTGCGGGTATTCCCCCGACCTTCCCGGCGCTGAAGGGCAGCCCGGTGGTGATCGAGGATCTGCCGGCCCACCTCGATATCGTGGTGAACGGGGTCTCCGGCACCGCCATGCAGGCGTTCGGCCCCCAGCTGTCGGAGGCAGACCTGGCGGCGGTGATCACCTACGAGCGTAACGCCTGGGGCAATAACACCGGCGAGATGGTCACGCCGAAACAGGTGTTCGATTACAAGAACCAGCAGTAACCGACTGACATTCGCCACCGCCGCACGCCGGTGGCTACAGGGGGTCTTTCATGAGTGCGGTTATCGATACCCACGCCGGAGAGCATCATCACGGGCCCGCCAAGGGCATCACCCGGTGGCTGTTCACCACCAACCACAAAGACATTGGCACCATGTACCTGGTGTTCAGCTTCGCCATGTTCCTGTTCGGCGGCAGCATGGCGATGGTGATCCGGGCCGAGCTGTTCCAGCCCGGCTTGCAGATTGTCGATCCGGAATTCTTCAATCAGATGACCACCATGCACGGCCTGATCATGGTGTTCGGGGCGGTGATGCCGGCGTTCGTTGGCCTCGCCAACTGGATGTTGCCGATGATGGTGGGCGCGCCGGACATGGCGTTGCCGCGGATGAACAACTGGAGTTTCTGGCTGCTGCCCTGCGCCTTCCTGATCCTCGCCTCCACTTTGTTCATGTCCGGTGGTGCCCCCAACTTCGGCTGGACCTTCTACGCGCCGCTGTCCACCACCTACGGGCCGCCGAGTACCACCTTCTTCATCTTTGCGGTCCACATCATGGGGATCTCGTCGATCATGGGAGCGATCAACGTCATCGCCACCATTCTCAACCTGCGGGCACCGGGCATGACCCTGATGAAAATGCCGCTGTTCGTATGGACCTGGCTGATTACCGCCTTCCTGCTGATCGCGGTGATGCCGGTGCTGGCCGGGGTGGTCACCATGATGCTGATGGACATCAACTTTGGCACCAGCTTCTTTGACGCCTCCGGTGGCGGTGATCCGGTGCTGTTCCAGCATGTGTTCTGGTTCTTCGGCCACCCGGAGGTGTACATCATGATCCTGCCGGCGTTCGGCGCGGTGTCCCATATCATTCCGGCGTTCTCCCGCAAGCCGCTGTTCGGCTATGCCTCCATGGTCTATGCGGTAGGCGCCATCGCCCTGCTGTCGTTTGTGGTCTGGGCCCACCACATGTTTACCGTGGGCATCCCCATCGCCGGCCAGCTGTTCTTCATGTACGCCACCATGCTGATTGCGGTGCCCACCGGGGTGAAGGTATTCAACTGGGTGGCCACCATGTTCCGGGGCGCGCTGACCTTCGAGGCGCCGATGCTGTTTGCGGTGGCCTTCGTCATCCTGTTCACCATCGGCGGTTTTTCGGGCCTGATGCTGGCCATCGCACCGGCGGATTTCCAGTACCACGACACCTATTTCGTGGTGGCCCACTTCCACTATGTGCTGGTGCCCGGGGCCATCTTCGGTATCTTCGCCTCGGCCTACTTCTGGCTGCCCAAGTGGACCGGCCACATGTACGACGAGGCCCTGGCCAAGACCCATTTCTGGCTGTCGTTCATCGGCATGAACCTGGCCTTCTTCCCCATGCATTTCCTGGGCTTGGCCGGCATGCCCCGGCGGATACCGGACTATGCCTTGCAGTTTGCCGATTTCAACATGGTGTCCAGCATTGGGGCCTTCATGTTTGGCGCCACCCAGTTGCTGTTCCTGCTGATTGTGGTCAAGTGCATTCGCGGTGGCGAGCAGGCTCCGGCCAAGCCCTGGGAAGGGGCCGAGGGGCTGGAGTGGACCCTGCCTTCACCGCCGCCGTATCACAGTTTCCAGACACCGCCGGAAGTGAAGTAACCGCAAGGAGGCGCTATGACCGGGTCACCACAGCCGTCAACACGCTCCAACGCCCGGGTCATCGCCTGGTGCTTGGCGGGGGTGGTGGCTATGTTCGGCTTCGGCTTTGCCCTGGTGCCGCTGTATGAGGTGTTCTGTGACATCACTGGCATCAATGGCAAGACCGGCGGTCGTTACGAGGGCTCCGTCTCGCTGGAACGGGACGAGAGCCGTACCGTGGAAGTGCAGTTCATCGCCCAGAACGGGCCCGACATGCCCTGGGTGTTCAGGCCGGTGACCCGCAGCATCGAGGTCCATCCCGGCGAGCCCACCACGGTGGTGTTTTACGCCGAGAACCCCACCGCCAACGCGATGGTGGGTCAGGCGGTGCCGAGTCTGGCGCCGGCGGAAGGCACGCTGTATTTCCACAAGACCGAGTGCTTCTGCTTCAACCAGCAAACCTTGCAGGCCGGGGAAACCGTGCAGATGCCGTTGGTGTTCATTGTCGATCAGGCGCTGCCCGAGCATATCCACAAGCTCACCCTGTCCTACACCCTGTACGACCAGAGTGCGATACGGGAGGTGTCCCGCATCAACCAGGCAATAACGACAACCAACCGCAACGGATAGATCGTCGGAGGCCGCCATGGCGACAGATCACACCTACACCCACGAGAAGTACGCTTACCAGAAGTACTACGTCCCCGAACAAAGCAAGTGGCCGATCATTGCGACGGTGGGGCTGGGGCTTACGTTGTTCGGCGTGGCGTCGATCATGGTGAACAGCTCTCAGGGTGAATCCACCGGCGGTTCCTGGCTGTTGTTCCTGGTGGGCAGCCTGATCATGGCCTATATGTTGTTTGGCTGGTTTGGCAATGTTATTCGTGAGAGCCGGGCCGGCCTTTATAGCCCGCAGATGGACCGCTCCTTCCGCTGGGGCATGAGCTGGTTCATTTTCTCCGAGGTGATGTTCTTCGCCGCCTTCTTCGGCGCTTTGTTCTATGCCCGGGTATTTGCGGTGCCCTGGCTGGGTGGCGAGGGGGATCGGGGCAGCAGCAACCTGTTGTGGGAAGGCTTCCAGGCCACCTGGCCGCTGATCAATAACCCGGACCCAGGCGCCTACCCGCCCGCCAAGGAAGTGATTGGTCCCTGGGGACTGCCGCTGGTGAACACCATTTTGCTGGTCACCTCGTCGCTGACGGTGACCATCGCCCACCACGCCCTGAAGGCGGGTCACCGGGGCAAACTGAAGTTCTGGCTGGCCACCACCATCGCATTGGCCCTGGGGTTCGTGGTGGTCCAGGCCTATGAGTACGTGCACGCCTACCAAGACCTGAACCTGACCCTGGAATCCGGTATCTACGGCACCACCTTCTTCATGCTTACGGGCTTTCACGGCGCCCACGTCATTCTCGGCACGCTGATGCTGATCATCATGCTGGTGCGCGTCGTCAAGGGTCACTTTAGCGCGGAGCAACACTTCGGTTTCGAGGCCGCCAGCTGGTACTGGCATTTCGTGGATGTGGTCTGGCTGATGTTGTTCACCTTCGTCTACATCCTGTAGCAGGGGAGGCGATGGTGCAACGGAATCAGGGGGTGGGGTTCAGGCTCAGGTCACCGTGCCACAGCGCCACCACAATCAGGGCAATCAACGCCAGGCTCAGGCCAACCCGCACCGCCAGGGAATTGACCACCCGATTGGTGCGGCCGCCGTCGCGGATCAGGAATACCAGGCCGGTAAACAGGCTGATCAGTACCGAAATCAACATCACGACGATGACAACTTTCAGCATGGGGCGCTCCGGTGGGTCCATTGCAAGGCAAAGCAAAACCAGGAATCACTATAGCAGAGCATGACCCGGCACGAGTTATCCACGCCCAGACAATGGCAGCCCAATATCAAGTTGCTGGTGTTTAGCGCCGTATTCCTGCCAGTGCTGGTGGCACTGGGTATCTGGCAGCTGGATCGGGCCGCTGACAAGGAGAGGCAATTGCAGCAATGGCAGCAGCAGGCGACGTCTTCAAGCGGGGCGCAGCTTTGGCAACAGGATCCGATGCCGGGCCGGCCGGTGGTTCTCCAGGGCCGTTACGGTGAGTTCAGCTGGCTGCTCGACAACCGCACCCGGGTGGGATTGGCCGGGTATGAGGTGCTGTCGCTGTTCCTGGTGGACAATGGTCCGGCGGTGGTGGTGAACCGTGGCTGGCTGCGGGCGCCGGCCCGGCGGGACACGCTGCCGGCGTTTCCAACCCCGCCTGGCGTGGTGCAACTTGAGGGCCGCCTGGCGGATTTTCCCGAGCCGCCAGTACTGGCTGAGCAGCCTGCCATGGCCGGTTGGCCGCGCCGGGTGCAGGCGCTGAGTGCCGAGCAGGCGGGGACGACCGGTACGCCGGTCGCACCGCTGCTGGTGCGGTTGTCCGACGCAGGTCAGCCCGGCGCCTTCCGTGCCGACTGGCAACCGGACCGGATGGGACCCCAGACCCACTATGGCTATGCCCTGCAATGGTTTTCCCTGGCCCTGACCCTGCTGATTCTCACCGTTGTGGCCAGTTACCGCAGAGCCCCCAGCCCCGATGGGCCTGTGAATTCGCGATCGAATGTTCATCCCGGCGCTACCGTTGACCTCAGAGCCTACGTTAGCGCCAATGCCCATGTTTGCCCCAGTACCTCAGGAGCCGAAAATGACAACAACCGCGGCCAACGCCATGACTGATCGAATACCCAACCAGCCTAGCCCCAACCAGGTCCGTCGCGGCCGGCGCATGGCCGGGCTGCTGTTTGCGGTGGGCTTCGGCCCGATGCTGGTGGCCACGGCAATGTACTACACCGGCTGGCTGAACCCCGGGGGTCACACCAACCAGGGCGAGCTGCTGCAACCGCCGCTGGCGGTGACCGAACTGGCGCTGCTGGGGGCCGACGGCCGGCCGTTGGCCGAGCGGTTTGCGCCCCAGGCCGCCGAAGCGAAGTGGTTGCTGCTGGTGGTGGCCGATAGCTGCGACGGGCCTTGTGAACAGCTGTTGTATCTGGCCCGCCAGGTCAACATTGCCCTCGGCAAGAACGCCAACCGGGTGGCGGGCGCCGCCTGGTTGGGACAGGTCCCCGAGCCACTGGCGCAACGTTGGCCCGACGAATACCGAGCCATCGAGCGCCTGACTGTGTTGCCTGATGCCGCCCCTGCCTGGCCCCAACGGCTGGCGCCGGCCGAGGCCCCGAATCTGTGGCTGGTGGACCCACTGGGCAATGTGATGATGCGTTATGACCTTTCCCACGGCGGCGAGGCCATGCTCAAGGACCTCAAACACCTT
>JBFHLR010000124.1:0-8118 GCA_041594735.1 Marinobacter sp. | reverse complement strand
TATCCCATTCTTCTCTGGAGCTTTTTCTTTGGCTTGATCGTCGCCTCGGTGTGGCATGTGGCACGCCAGGTGCAAAGTGCCAACTGGCCACTGCTGGTGCCGCTGTTGCTCGGCGTTGCCTTCGCCTGGTGGGTGACCACCTTGCCCGCGGGACAGGCCTCGCCAACGGGCCTGGTGTTTTTCGGTTCGGGGGCACTGGCGATTTGTGCCATGATTTTGCCGGGCATCTCCGGCAGCTTCATCCTCGTTATCCTGGGTATGTACGCGCCCCTGCTGGCCGCCATCAAGGGCGCGGAGTTGGCCGCGCTAGGACTGTTTGCCGTGGGTTGTCTGACCGGGTTGTTGTCCATCGCCCGGGTATTGACCTGGGCCATTCGCCGCTACCACGATCCGGTGCTGGCTGTGCTCACCGGGTTTATGATCGGGGCTCTCAACAAGGTGTGGCCCTGGAAAGAAACGCTGACCTGGCGAACCAACAGCGCCGGCGAGCAGGTGCCCTTGAACGAAGCCAGTATATCGCCGTTGCAGTATGTGGAGTTGACCGGTGAGCCGTCCCAGTGGGGGCTTGCGCTGCTGTGTGCAATGTTCGGCTTTGCCTTGGTGCTGATGGTTGAGTGGTTGGGCAAGGCGGAAGCCGGATTGAGCCGTCCCCAGCAGTCCTGACGGGGCTGCCGAGGTCCTTGGGGTGTTACTGTTTGGCTCTGTTGCTGTTCCCTGAGGTAACAGGCGTGATGGGCGGGTAACTTGGTTTTGCCCCGGAAATGTGCAATAAATTAGCAGGTTATTGGATATAGTTTAATCGGCGCCGTATTTTTTATACCAATTAGAAATATTAAAGGTGTTTTTATATTTGTGTGTTCGGGGCCTAGACTGATTGCCATTGCCCAGGCTCCCTTCCGCCACAGTATCGGGGAGGGAGGGTCCCGCTGTGGATTGTTGGTCGCGCTTGCTGTCGCCTCTACTGCCGTGCGTGCTACGGGAGTGCGAGTGATTGGCCTCGGATTACTTCTCTTTTTTTTGTCTTCGCTCTCCGGTTGTAATTCCGCCTCAATCTATCAGGACGCTTCCTATAACCCGCCCGTTTATTGGGGGCAGCATGTCGTGAAACGCGGCGAAACCCTCTACAGCATCGCCTGGCGCTATGGGCGAGACTACCGTGAGTTAGGCAATGCTAACGGCATTTCGCCGCCGTACCCGATTCAGGCCGGGCAGGTACTCCGGTTGGACCTTCGCGGTACTGTAACGTCCAGCGAGCAAACTGCTTCCAGTAGCCGGCATTCGTCCAGCCAAAGGGCCGAGTCCACCACGTCGTCAGCAACTACCGGGACCAGTGCCAGAGTGAGTTCCGGAGATGGCGGCCGGGCTAGTGCGGCGTCAACCACGCCGGCGCGGCCCAGCCCAACGACCACCGCGCCAGTGCCGCGACGGTCGCAGACCGTCGCCAATATCCAATGGCACTGGCCTCACGTTGGCACCGTAATTGCTGGATTTTCTACCTCTGGTAAGGTTAACAAAGGACTGGACATTGCTGGCAATGCCGGTGACCGAATACGGGCAGCTGCAGCAGGGAGTGTCGTTTATGCTGGCAGTGGCTTGCTTGGATACGGGAATCTTATTATTGTAAATCATAATGAGCATTACCTCAGCGCTTATGCTCACAACCGAACTATCCTGGTGCAGGAAGGGGAGGAGGTCGCAGCCGGACAAGTCATCGCCGAGTTGGGGAGTAGCGGAGCAGATCGACCAAAGTTGCACTTCGAAATTAGAAAGAACGGTAATCCGGTCGATCCGGCACGATACCTACCACCCCGCTAGCAGTTGTTGCGAGACGCTGGCGCTCAGAATACCGCAGATTAATTCAGGCTGGTCTGTGAACGACCGGTCGACAAACTGTTCCTGATCTAACAAGAAAACGAATTTTCAGCAGGCGCTTACTAACAGAACAACAAGCGGTAAGCGGAAACAGGGTCATTGAAGGCGGGGCTAGCATTATGTCAGTAGCACATGAAGATCTCATCATCGAACGGGATTCTGAAGCGGAGGACGCTGAGGAAGAACTGATGAGCACATCGCAAGACGAAAAGGCATCAACTCGAAAAGAACCAGACACCAAAGAAGATTTTCCAACCCACGGTCGATACCTGGGTAGTCAAAAACAGCTGGACGCAACCCAGCTCTATCTTAATGAAATTGGTTTCTCACCACTGCTAACGCCGGAAGAGGAAGTGTACTTCGCCCGGTTGGCCCGTAAAGGTGAGGAGTCAGGCCGCAAACGGATGATAGAAAGTAATCTCCGCTTGGTGGTCAAGATCGCTCGCCGTTATGTAAATCGTGGCCTTACCCTGCTGGACCTGATCGAAGAGGGTAATCTTGGCCTGATCCGCGCCGTTGAAAAGTTCGATCCGGAACGCGGTTTCCGTTTTTCAACCTACGCCACCTGGTGGATTCGCCAGACCATTGAGCGGGCCATCATGAACCAGACCCGCACCATTCGCCTGCCGATTCACGTGGTGAAGGAACTGAACCTGTACCTGCGCGCGGCCCGGGAGCTGACCCAGAAACTCGACCATGAGCCCTCCGCAGAGGAAATTGCGCGGAAGGTGGACAAGCCGGTTTCTGACGTGAAGCGTATGCTGGGGCTGAACGAGCGGGTGGCATCGGTGGATACCCCCATCGGCAGCAGTGGTGAAAAGTCGCTGCTGGATACGGTGGCAGACGAGGGCGCGTCAGATCCTGCCGATCTGCTGCAGGATAACAACATGTGTTCCTGCATTGAGAGCTGGCTGGATCAGCTCAGCGACAAGCAGCAGGAGGTCCTGTCCCGACGCTTCGGACTGCGCGGCTACCCCACCAGCACGCTGGAGGAAGTGGGCCAGGAGATTGGGCTGACCCGTGAGCGGGTGCGCCAGATTCAGGTTGAGGCCTTGCGTCGGTTGCGGGAAATTCTCGAAAAAGAAGGTTTGTCCGGAACCATGTTGTTCAAATAACCGAACCGCCGGTTCTCCGGCGGCTGGCAATAAAAAAACCGATCAGGAAACTGGTCGGTTTTTTTATTGCGCCGCAGTTGAGAACCAGGCGGCGTCAGCGGGTTGAGTGGCCTTGTTAAAATCCCCGGGTCGAGGGTGGTCAGGAAGTCAGCTCTCGGCGGTTCAGAGAATCTATAACAATTCGACTAAGGACAGAACGATGAACAAGGCCTTCTCAACAGTACCATCTTCCACAGTACTATCATCCACAGTACTATCATCCACAGTACTACCTTCCATATTGTTGTCAGCGGTGCTCAGCGCGCCTGCTGCCGCCCTGACCGTAGACGGCGTCGATGTGCCGGATTCCTACTCGGCCCAGGAAACCGAGTTGACCCTGAATGGCGCGGGGGTCCGTTCCAAATGGTTTATGGACCTCTATGTCGGCGGTTTGTACACCCCACAGAAGGGCAGTGATGCCCAGGCCATTATCGATGCCGACGAGCCGCAGGCCATTACCTTGCATATCATCTCCGGGCTGATTACCAGCGACAAGATGACCTCGGCGACGCTGGAAGGCTTTGAGCTCGCCACCGGTGGTGATTTGTCCGCCATCCAGGCGGAAGTGGAGGCGTTCCTCAACGTGTTCGCCGAGGAGGTCAGGGAAGGCGATGTCTTCGATCTGGTGTACCTGCCCG
Organism: Marinobacter sp.; assembly: GCA_041594735.1. Lineage (GTDB taxonomy): Bacteria > Pseudomonadota > Gammaproteobacteria > Pseudomonadales > Oleiphilaceae > Marinobacter. The sequence continues at coordinate 4,454 of JBFHLR010000124.1, read as the reverse complement.
CTGAAGGCGTGCGGGTGCTGAAAAACGGTGAAGCCACGGCCACCATTGGAGATTTGGCCTTCAAGAAAGCCCTGTTTGGCATCTGGCTGTCGGAGCAACCGGCCCAGCAGGACCTGAAAGAGAAAATGCTGGGACAGCGCTGAGCCCACCTGGATCCGGCCGGCGGGGGAGCGCCGGTCGGATCTTTGGCTCCCTGCTTAATCCAGGTAATCCCGTTTGTTCTTGAACTCGCACAGGTCTTCGATCAGGCAGGCGCCGCACTTGGGCTTGCGAGCGGTGCAGGTGTAGCGGCCGTGCAGGATCAGCCAGTGGTGGGCATCCAGCAGAAACTCTTTGGGCACCAGCCGTAGCAGGCGTTTTTCCACCTCCAGCACGTTCTTGCCCGGGGCGATGCCGGTGCGGTTTGAGACCCGGAATATGTGGGTATCCACTGCCATGGCCGGTTGCCCAAAGGCGGTGTTCAGAACCACGTTCGCGGTCTTGCGACCAACCCCAGGCAGGGCCTCCAGGGCTTCCCGGCTATCCGGAACCTGGCTGTTGTGCCGCTCAATCAGCATCCCGCAGGTCTTGATGACGTTTTCCGCCTTGCTGTTGAACAGGCCAATGGTCTTGATGTACTCCTTGAGACCGTCGACACCAAGAGCGAGAATGCTCTCCGGCGTATTGGCCACCGCGAACAGCTTGTCCGTCGCCTTGTTGACCCCCACATCCGTCGCCTGTGCCGAGAGAATGACCGCCACCAGCAGCTCGAACGGCGTGGTGTAGTTCAGTTCCGTGGTGGGGTTGGGGTTGGCATCCCGCAACCGGGTGAAGATTTCCGTGCGTTTTTGCTTGTTCATCGCGCTGACCGCCTGGATTACGACACGTTGCCGGTGACCCGTACCCGCTTGCTGCCAGCGACCACGGTGTCCTTGGTGCGTGCGGCCCGCTGGGCCTTGATGCGGTTGTCGATGCCGTTCTTGAGGGCAATGAGAAGCCCAAGGCCGACAAACGCACCGGGTGGCAGAATCATGAACAGCACGTCCGGGTAGTTCTCAATCGGGCGGATGCCCCAGTCGGCGGCCATGGGGCCGAGCAGCAGATCCATATCGGTAAACAGCGTACCCTGACCCACCAGCTCACGCAGCCCGCCGAGCACCACCAGCACCGCGAAAAAGCCCAGTCCCATCATCGCGCCATCCAGCAGGGCGGGCAGTGGCGGGTTCTTGGAGGCGAAGGCATCAGCCCTTCCCAGGATGGCGCAGTTGGTCACAATCAGCGGAATGAAGATGCCCAGGATCTGGTACAGCTCGTAGGTGAATGCCTGCATCAACAGCTCGGCGCAGGTCACGAAAGAGGCGATGATCATCACAAAGGCGGGCAGGCGAACCGAGTCGCCAACGTAGTTGCGGATCAAAGAGACCGCCAGGTTGGAGCCCATCAGTACCAGCAGGGTGGCCAGTCCCAGGCCGATGGCGTTGACCACGGTGCTGGTGACCGCCAGCAGGGGGCACAGGCCCAGCACCTGCACCAGGGCCGGGTTGTTGAGCCAGAGTCCGTCCTTGATAATCTCGGCGTTGCTCTTGGTGGCCATGATTATGATTGCTCCTGAGGGTTCGCGTCGCCGGAATGCGGTTGAATGTCGCTCTGGTGATTGCGGAAGTAGAGCAGGGCCTTGTGAACGGCTTTGGTAACGGCGCGGGGGGTGATGGTTGCGCCGGTGAACTGGTCAAAGACGCCGCCATTTTTTACCACCGTCCAGCCCTCGGCTGCGGGGTTGTCGAGAGCCCGGCCGTTGAAGTCGAGAACCCAGTCGGACTTTTTCCGTTCGACCTTATCGCCCAGTCCGGGAGTCTCCTTGTGACTGGTAATCCGCACCCCCAGCACCTCGCCAGCCGGATCGATTCCAACCAGCAGTTTGATGTCACCGGAATAGCCATCCGGCGCGGTGACCGGGAGAATCAGGCCCACCGGTTGCCCCTGTAAGGTGGCCTTCCAGGCCGTGAACGGCTGGTTAAAACCCCGCTCGGGATCGGCCGGCAGCTGGAAAGCGTCGGCCAGCATGTCGTTGTCGTGCTGCTGTTCGGGAATGATTTCGAACAGCGCCCGGGCCTCGGCACGGGCGACCTGCTGGTCGATCCGTGCTTCGGTCATAACCTGGGTTACGGCGATGGTGCCGCCGGTAATGATCGCAAACAGGCCGAGGCCAATGGCGCTGCGGCGAATGGATTGTCCGAGAGCTGCCATAACTTACCCCGAAGTCTTGGTAGGAATGCCACGCCTGGGCTTATGGTGACCGTAGGTGCGTGGCCGGGTGTAGTGGTCGATAAAGGGTACCGCGAAGTTCATCAGCAGCACACTGAACGCCACGGCATCCGGGTAGTTCCCCCAGGTGCGGATCACATACAGCAGCAGACCCACTCCGGCACCGTAGATCAGCTTGCCCTGGCGACTGGTGGCGGCGGACACCGGGTCGGTGGCGATGAAAAAGGCCCCCAGCATGGTGCCCCCGGCCAGCAGGTGAAGGCTCAGCGGGGCGTACTGGTCTTCGTTACTGCCGAACGCCAGGCTCAGTAACGTCATGGCGCCGAGCATGGCCACCGGAATGTGCCAGGTGATCAGTCTGAGCGCCAGCAACAGTAGCCCGCCGGCCAGGAAACCGGCGTTGACCCACTCCCAGCCCCGGGCAACGCCGTCTCCAAAGGTGGGGTGCTGCAGTACCTCGGCCGAGGTGTGGGTGGCGATCTGGTGCTTGTATTCGTCCAGCGGCGTGGCCATGGTGAAGGCGTCCACCGCGGTGTGCTGCCCTGAGGCAATGGTGGCCAGGGTTTCGCCAAATCCCGGGGCGCCGCCCCAGAGCAGGCCGGCCTCGGCCCAGTTGGTGGTCATGGCCACCGGGAATGACACCAACACCAGCGCGTAGCCCACCATGGCAGGGTTGAAGGGGTTGGAGCCGATGCCGCCGTAGAGCTGTTTGGCCAGTACGATGGCCGAGATCACGGCGATGGCAGACACCCACCAGGGCGCAAACTGGGGCAGTGACAGTCCCAGCAGCAGGCCGGTGACCGCCGCCGTGTTGTCCTTGAGGAAGAATGCCAGCGGGCGTTTGCGCAGGGTCAACATCACCGCCTCGGCGCCGATGGCTACCGAAATACACCAGATCACATTGATCAGGTTGCCCCAACCGAAGAACAGGGTCTGGGCCAGCAGCCCCGGCAAGGTGGCGAGAATCACCCAGAGCATGACCCTGGAGGTGGGCCGGGCGCCCCGAGCGTGGGGAGAGGATTGCTGTCGTAATGCCATGTGGGTCTATGCCTGGTTCGTCATCGTTGCCAACGGGTCAGTCGGCGGGTTGTTCCATCGGTTGCTGCTGGGCCTGGGTCAATGCCTGCTGGGCTCGTTCTACCCGTTCCAGATTCTTGGCAACGGCTCGTTCCAGCTTCTCGACGTTATCCCCGCCCGCGGTCCGCGCTTCGTCAAGCATGCCCTGCATGGTGTCCAGCTTGGCCTTGGCTTTCTCAAGCTGAGATTCCAGGGTGGCCAGGTCGGGTTGGTGGGGAAGGTCCTCCGGCGTAGCCTTCGCCGCAGCGGTCGTGTCGGTACCGGCATGGGCGGCCCGTGCCTCGTGGAGGGCTTCCTCCGCTCGCTGTACCCGCTCCTCGTTCTTGGCTACCGCGCGCTTGAGCTTCTCGGCGGTGTCCGCGCCGCTTGCGAGGGCTTCGTCGAGCAGCCCCTGCATGTTTTCCAGTTTGGCGCGGGCTTTGTCCAGCTGGGCTTCCAGGGCCGGGATGTCGGCCTGTTCGTCGGCTGAGGGGATGGGTTCTGGCGCCGGGGCCGCACTCGCCCGGGCCGCGTCCAGGGCTTCCTGGGCCCGTTGCACCCGCTCCTGGTTCTTGCCGACAGCCCGTTTCAGCTTATCCACATTGTCGCCGCCGGCAGCCCTGGCTTCGTCCAGCAGGGCCTGCATGTTGGCCAGCTTGGTGGTGGCCTGGTCCAGTTGTTTAGTCAGGGCGTCCAGGTCGATTTCAGGGCTGGCGCTGTCCGGCTGGGGCGAACTGGCGGCCGCTTTTTTCCGCGCCAGGGCTTCTTGCACCATGGCCGCCTTGGCGGCCCGGTCGTCGGTAGCAGCGGCCTCGGTTTTACTGGCTTCGGCCTGCTTCCGGGCCTGGGCTTCCGCAGCGGCTCGGGCGCGCTCCTTGCGTTTGGCTTCTTTCTCCGCCTTGTCCCGTTCCAGTCTGGCCTGGCGGGCTTCAAAACGTTCCCGCGCCTTGTCGGCCTTCAGATGTTCAGCGCGCTGGGTCCGGATCTCGCCCTTGGCGTAACGGTAATACTGCACCAACGGAATGGAGCTGGGGCAAACATAGGTGCAGGCGCCGCACTCGATGCAATCAAACAGGTTCTGGTGTTCGGCCTTGTCGAACTCGTCCGCCTTGGAATACCAGAACAGCTGTTGCGGCAGCAGGTCCATGGGGCAG
>JBFHLR010000123.1:0-8229 GCA_041594735.1 Marinobacter sp. | reverse complement strand
TACACCAACGACCCTCGCATTAAGGCCAGGCCCACCCTGCACTACCGCTTGCCCGATTGCGACATCGACAATCCCCACTGGCACTTTTCGACAGTATGGAATGACTGGGTGATCGTCGAACAGATTGCCCATAATGCCAACGACCTGGCCGAGCTGATGGGTGAATTTATCGCCAGCCGGAAGCTGAGCCTGCACAACCTGACCCACGCCTGGATCGACACCTGCCACCAATGGCTGCAAAAACGTGGTTATGTATGACTCCGACAACCCCAGGTCTCAGCACCCGGGGCTGACCATTGGCATTAGCGGGCCCAGCCGCAAGGGCCTGCCCCACCGGCTGATCAGCCTGGCGCTGACGCTGTCGGGCGCCGGCACCCTGTACATTCGCCCCGGCACTCGGGTCGATGTCACGTTGCTGGACGGTCTGGTGCTGTCGGGCGGCACCCACGTTCATCCCGGTCGTTACGGCCAGGAGCCGGAAGTGACCGCGCGCTACGACAGTCAACGGGACACGACCGATTGGCACTTGCTGAACCAGGCCGAGCAGCTGGGGCTGCCGGTGCTGGGCATCTGCCGCGGTGCGCAATTGCTGAATGTGTTCCGGGGTGGTTCGCTGTGCCAGAACGTGGCGCCCTTGCGTGTCCACACGCGACATCATCCGCTCCTGTTTCCCTTGCAAACGGTCAGGGTGGTTCGCGACAGCCTGTTGGGGGAGATCATGCCCGCCCCCTCAATTGGTGCCAACCGCATTCACAGTCAGGCAATCAAGGTGCTGGGACGGCAATTGCGCGTGGTTGCGGTGGACAATGACCTGTTTGTTCAGGGCATCGAAAACACCAGTGGGCACTGGGCGATGGGAGTCCAGTGGCATCCGGAGTACCTGCTCTACCATCCCGGGCATCGACGAATCTTCACCAGTTTCGTCCATGCCGCCCGGGATCTGAAGTTGGCTAGATTGGAAGGTGGAGACGCAGCACTCTCTTGATTAACTGTATCTCCACCCCTTCATCCGGATACGCCTGCAGGTAACAGTCCGCCCATTCTTTCAGTTGCTGTCTGGTGGTGATGTGACAGGGATCGGAACCGGTCAGACGGTAGAGAATCGCCCGCTCCCGCTCCGTAAGCCGTACTTGTTGTTCGTGTAAAAGCATGCCTCATACTCACATAAGCGCTTAAGGTGACAGGGTTGATAGGCACTCGGCCCGGCGCACTGACCGCTGGCCGCCGTCCCTGACAGAACAAGCTGCTTAATGTTGCTTAAGGCTGCTTCCTGAGCTGAGTATAGGTCATCGCTTTGCGCCGCGCCCGCGTAGCGCGATTAGAAGTCCCGGGTATAGAAGATATCCAGTGACGCGGCCAGACCGCTGGCCGCTTCCAGGTAAAAGTAACGTCCCAGATCGTAGCGCAGCGCCACCGTCGAGATGGGGTCGAAGATGCCAACACCGTAGCGGAGGCTCAGTTTATCTGTGATGTAGCCGCTGGCGACCACCGAAGCTTCCTCGCCGGAGCCCTCGGTTTCCAGGATGAATTCCTCAATGCCAATTTCCTCGCCGATCTTCTGGGTCACTTTGCTGGCCTGGGTCAAGCCAAGGGAAATCGCCGCCTGACTGACCTGACCCTCATCGCCCTCCGAGCGCAGTGGGCGCCCGAGAATGACGTAGGACAACGCATCCCCCTGTGACATGGGAGGCTCGGAGAAAACGTCGGTCTGGGGTTCGGATACCGGTCCCGACAATCGAATCCCGGCGACAATCGTATCGACGCTCCGGATCGCCTCGATGTCCAGATAGGGCTCCGCCAGGGGACCGACAAACACCAGCCGGGCCCGACGCAGTTCCAGTTCCTGGCCATAGGCTTCGAAGGTGCCATCGGTCAACTGTAGTACGCCCCGGGTATCGAGGTTGTTGCCCAGCCGGAGGGTTCCCTCTAGATCGCCCAGCACCCCGAATCCGTCGAAGCTGACCCGGTCCTCCCCGACCGACACCATCACGTCCATAAGCATCGAACGCACCACCGGCTCCTGTACCTCCTGATCGACGATGACTTCGTCCTCGGAGACCACAACCGCCTGCTCCGGCAAGCGACGGATTTTTACCGACCCTCTGGGCACCGCCAGATTCCCGCTGATCTGGAGCGCGCCTTTGGCGAACTTAACCGACAGATCCGGCTCCAGCTCCAGATCCGCGTATGGCTCATAGGTGAGCGGTAAGCGCGATCCGCGAATGGCCAGATTCACCGAGGGACTGGTTCCCCAGTTCAGCTCACCCTCCACCTGCCCCGAACTTCGATCACTGCTTTTCCAGCGCCCGGACACCTCGGCGGAACGTCCCTTGAACTCGAGCCCCAGCGCCACATCCTCCAGTGGTAACGGCACCCGCGGGTCGACGAGCTGGCCCTGGCTCAGAGCCAGCTCACCATAGACCTGCGGTGTTTGCAGGGGACCGGCCAGACGACCGACGCCATCCAGCCGGCCACCGACGGACTCCAGATCCAGCAGCGGCCCCAGCAGGGTCAGATCGAGCCCCTGCAATTGAAACTGGCCGTCCATGGGATACTCCGCCTGGCTGGGGTCCAGACTGACCTGGCTGGTAAAGGTGCCGAGCTCGGGCCCCACCAGATGGACTGCGATTGCAGCGTCCGCCGGCGTCAAGGTGAGCTGGGCGGACAGCTGCTCGTAGTCGATGGCGTGCCACTCATCCACCAGATAAACATCGAACGAGCCACGATCAGCCTGCAGGCTGATCAGACCGTCCGGCCCCTGATCCGGCAGCGACAACGACAGCTGGCCACTGAGCAGCGATTGCCACCGCAAGGTGTCCGGCAACAGCGGCGCCAGGGCAGACGTCGGGAAATCGCTGAGCCGGTAACTGATCTGCAGTTCTGGCATGAGGGTCTGATCGTCGGCACAGACGGTACTCTGCTGCCAACGCCAGCAGTGTGTTCCCAGGGTGAGGCTGTTATCGAGCTGATAGGCAATGGCCATGGGTTGCTGGAGCGCCCACAGCTGCTCCTGTTCGGGAAGTTCGAGCAACGCCTCGGTCAGTTGTCCGAGCCAGCCATCCTGCCAACCGCCGGCGGCCGCCAGGTGGGTGATCAGCTCCCGCTGCCGGGTTTTCAGCGTCAGCTCGTGCTGTTCGACGGTACCGGCCAGGGACAGCGCCACCCGGTCGATCAACTGCCCGGCGAAGGCCAAGGTCTGCGCCTCGGCAGCGGCGTCCACGGACTCGCTCTCGGACAGAGTCGCAGTCACCGCCAGGCTTTCGAGGGTAGCGGAATCTCCCCAGGCCAGTCCGGCGCCCGTCGCCCGCAGTTCGCCGTCAAGGGCGTCCGGAGTGCCGCTGATAGTGAACCGTGCCGACAGCTGTCCTGCCAGCTCGGGGAGCAAGGCGGCCGGGTCAGGGAACGCCAGATTCAACTGACCGGATACCTGCTCACCCCATTCGCCCTTCGCCTGGAGCTGGTTGGCGCCGACAGTGAGGGTTGCGTCGGGCACTGTCCAGTGTCCACTTTGGCCGCTAACCTTACCCCGGCTGCTGGCAGCCTGGCCCTGCCAACGTCCGTCCAACATCCAGTCCGCCGCCAGCTGCAGACCTCCATCGTCGAGACCGCCGGTACTGGTCACCTCGCCGTTGATCTGGGCCTGGAGCCAGGGCAGCCAGTAGCCGGGGTTAAACTGGTCGAGCGCCAGACGACCGTCCCAGGCCAGCGCCTCGGCATAGTCAACCACCACCTCACCGTGGGCCTTTCCGGCACCCGTAATCAAGATCAGGTGATCCAGCCGTACCGATGCCAGGTCGCCCTCCGCGCGCCCGGTCAGCGACGCTTCGCCCATGGGCCCGTAGACCGCCGCCTCCAGGTCTGCCTGATAACCGCCGTTGTCGTACTGGCCATCAAGTACCAGCGATTCCAGCTCCACCGCTGGCGGCGCTACGTCGGGCAAGAGCGTGTACCAGGGAAAACGCTGCAGTTCCATCCTGGCATTGGCAGCCAGGCCAGCCTGCCAGGAAAGATCGCCATTCAGCGTCAATTGCCCAACGTCGGCGTCCGCGCTGGCCGGGGCGTTGACGGTGAGCTGCAGTTGGTCCACAGCGGTGGTGGTCACGCGGCCCCGGACAGCGGCTTGCAAGGGCCCCGCTGTCCCCTCCAGAGTCGCCTGACTGCGGGTGCGGAACCCGTCCGCCAGGGTGCCCTGCAAGGACACGCTCCAATTATGGAGCGTCAAGGTCTCCGGCAGGGTATCCAGCGGCCGGAACCGCGGCGACGTGAGCTTGAGCTGAACCGGCAGGGCGGGCTCCAGCGGCTTGACGGAGCCTTGCACCCGGGCGGACAAATACCCCTCACTGTCCCCGGTAACGCGCAGGGTCTCGACACTTCCGGCCAGCTCCAGGCCCACCCGCCATGCGTCACCGTAGGGTGGCGGCAGCTCGGCAACCACGTTCAGGTTCAAGGGCCAATCCCCCCGCGTTTCCACCCGCCCCTGCGCCGATACACTGATGTGATCCAATTGGTAGTGGAGGTGATCAATGATCCAGGCCGAACCGCTGGACGACGCCGCCAGTTTGGCACTGGTCCACACGGGACTGCCATTGAACGACAAGGGCCCCAGCTGGATGTCGCCGACGACCAGGGCAATCGGCAGTTCAATGCTGGGGAGTTGAACCTGCGATGCTGGCTCAGATCCGTTTTCGGGCTGGATGTCGAGGTGAATGCGTTCAGCCTGCAGTACATCCAGACAGAAGCGCTTCTGCAACAGGCAGCTTGGCGACCAGTCGACCCATGGCGCATCAATGTCCAGCTCGACACCGTAGCCGCGCCAGCCAAGCCATTCGGCTTGCCACTGCCCCAGCAGGGTTCCCTGATCGCCGCGGACCTCGAGCCCGGGTATCTGTCCGAGCACCCAACGGGTGCCCGTGTCTGAGCGCAGCGCCATAACCAGCGCCGTGATGACAAGCACCAGCAGGACCACCACCAGCAACAGACTGCCGCCTAGCCATCGCAACCAGTGGACAGGACGCTTCATAGTTCCGGTCCCATGGAGAAATGCACCCGCCATTCACCACCGAATTCGGGATCCAGGCCCTTGGCGATATCGAAGCGAAGCGGGCCCACCGGGCTCACCCAGCGCACCCCCATGCCAGCGCCATTGGCCAGGGGATCAAACGGATTATCGATGGCATTGCCCCGGTCATAGAACACAGCAGCCCGCCAACGTTCAAACAGCTCATACTGGTATTCCAGGCTGCCCACCAACAGGTAGCGTCCTCCCACCAGTGAGCCGTCGCTGTCTTCGGGGGACAGGGTTTCATAGCCATAGCCTCGCACGCTCTGGTCGCCACCGGCAAAAAACCGCAGAGACGGCGGCACGTCTTCAAAGCTGTTGGTAGCAACACCACCGAACTGAAAGCGGCCAAGGAAGCGGTGCCTGTCGGCCAGGGTGATCAGGCCCTTGAGCAGAACGCTGACGTGGAGAATATCCGCATCCGACAGGGCGGCGCGGTGAGAGCCGGTCACATCGAACTGCAGCCGATACCCCCGCGAGGGGTCCAGTGCTGTATCCGCCCTTAACTTGGAGTAACCGGCGCCCGGCAACAACAGCGAGCTGGTGCTGGAGGGGGCGTCGCCGATGCGGAACCGCTCGCCCTCCCAACGCATGGACAGGATCTGCAGCCAGCCGTTGTCCAGTTCATGCTGCCATTGCTGGCCCAGGGTCAGCCGTTCCGATTCCACATCCTCGATGTGTTCACGCTGGTAGCCGGCGGACAGGCGGATCGAGTCAGTCATCGGCGGATCCAGGGGCAGTTCGTACCAGGTACTCAGGCTCTGGCGCGGCTTCGACAGCTCCGTCTCGGCGCCACGACGGTGGCCCATTTCATTGATCCAATGCTCCCGCCAGGTGCCTCGGAAGCGCGGGCCCACGTCGGTTGAGAAGCCCACACCGGCGGACACTGAGCGGGGTTGCCTGATTGAGAGCCGAACCTTGACGGGAATAACGAAATCGTCCGCTTCCGCGGGATTGGCGTCCACCAGTACCTCACGGAAATAGCCGCTATTGGACAGGTCGCCGTTCAGCGTCGCCACCTTGTCGGCATGGTATGGCTCCCCCGGCGAGATGGTGACAAACTGGCGTAGCAGTGGCTGGCCAATGTCCGTGTCGCCGCTAAAGGAGACCTCGCCCAAGCGGTAGCGCTCGCCGCTGTCGAACACCAGCTCCATGTCCGCGACCCGCTGTTCCGGGTCAACGATCAGGCGATGACGGGAAAAGCCACCATCGAAATAACCCAGCCTCAGGGCCCGGTTGCGGATGGTCTGGCGCAGTGCGTCGTAATGCCCGTGATTGAGCACGTCACCGACCGCGGGCTTTTCCGGCAGCACCGGCAGGAAGGTCGGATCGTCCCCGGCCGGTCCGTTGATCGTTACCGAGACCGACCGAATATGTACCGGCGCACCAGGAGTGACCGTCAGGCGAACGGTGGGTAACTCACGCTGCAGCATTTCCCACTCGATGGAGGGTTGATAGTAGCCGAGCGCCCGTAAGGCGTCGGTCACCTGCCGAACTGCCGTGGGCACGTAACGGCGCAGGCGCTGCTCACTGCGCCCTTCCACCTCGCCAATGAACGCCTCGGCATTGTCCTGCAGGCCGGGATGGTCGCCCAGCACCACCACCTCCACCTGCTGGGCGTGCAGCACCGAGCCAGTCAGCCACAAGGCGGCCGCCACCAGGAATCTGAACTTCCGTGTTCTCGCCACCATCAGGCAGTATGGCCGTTCAGCACCCCGTGGTAGATGGCGAAGAAATGACAGGTACTGCCGCCCACCACAAACAGGTGCCAGATCGCGTGATTATAGGGAATTGCCTTGATCAGATAGAACACCACACCCAGCGTATAGGTGATGCCCCCGGCGACCACCAACCACAGCCCCAGGCTGTTAACGCTGTCCGCCAGTTCGCTGGAGGCGACCACCACCAACCAACCCATCAGCAGATAAATGGTGACCTGCAGCGGCTTGAAGCGGTGCCCGAAGACCAGCTTCAGCACAATACCGGCGATCGCCAGGCCCCAAATGATGGCAAACAGCGTCCAACCGATGCCACCACGCATGTTGACCAACAGAAACGGGGTGTAGGTACCGGCAATCAGCAGGAAAATGGCACAGTGATCCACCATTTTGAATACCTTGCGCACCTCGTAACGCCGGGCCGAATGGTACAGGGTAGAAGCCAGGAACAGCAGCGTCATACTGGCACCATAGATGCTGAAGCTCACGATCTTCCAGACATCCTGCATTTCCACCGCCAAGACCAGCAGTACCACCATACCGGCAACACTGGCCAGGGCCGCCAAGCCGTGGGTTAACTGGTTTAACCACTCCTCAACCTTTGGGTATGGCTCCAACGAAACCGACTGTGACACCTGCTGTTCCCCCAATGCTCAAATTGCCAGACTCGACGCGAGGATCTGACCTGATCGTTCCTGAACTGAGAATTCCTGAACTGAGAATTCCTGAACTGAGAGTGTAACGCCTGGCCCGTAGGTCAAGGAACCTCTACTAGCCCCAATTTCACCCAAATTGACCCGACTGCCCCAGCGGCTTGCCAGTCATGCCAATGGCGATATCGTGGCCTGGCCACATGATCGGAATACCGTGCCACAACAACAATGAAAGGAGTTGCTCGATGAACCGAGATCCGATCGGCCTCGCCCTGTCGGCCATGAACAGGCTGGCCGCCAGCGCCTGGCTGGACCGTCTGGGCATGCGAAGTCCGGTGGAAAAGGTCGCGTACCAGGGCACCAAGGCAGGATTCCGAACGCTTGCCATGGCCACCCGCGAGTACAAGCGCGTCAAGGGCTGGCTGCCCCGGAACCGGCTTCCCAACCAGGCTACCCGCGATCTTTTCGATCTGACTCTCAATGAGGAACAGCAACTCATTGTCGACAGCATACGCCGACTGGCCCTGGACGCGCTGCGCCCTGTCGCGGCCAGTGCCGACGAAGCGTCCGCACTGCCGGCCGATCTGTTTGACGAGGCGGCGGCCCTGGGGTTGCCGCTTTATGCCATCCCCGAGGAATTTGGCGGCGTGGCACAGAACCAGTCTCCGGTCACCAGTGTGCTCATTGCAGAGCATCTGGCCTGGGGCGATATGGGGCTGGCAGCCGCACTGCTGGCACCGTTCGGATTTGCCCAGGCCGTCACCCAATGGGGAACCGGCGAACAGCAATCCCGGTACCT
>JBFHLR010000122.1:0-8242 GCA_041594735.1 Marinobacter sp. | reverse complement strand
CTGTGATCCGCCAGCTCGGCAATATTGACCACCTGCTGGTTGATCTCTTCGGACACCTGGCTCTGTTCCTCGAACGCCGCCGACATGCTGATAAAGCTGTCGGAAATGCGGGCGATGGAGGCGACGATGTCCTGCAGCGCCTGCTCGGCTGCCTGCACTTTTTCCAGTCCCTGGCCCGCCACCTGTTCGCCCTCGCCGGTGGCCGTCACCGCCTGGGCCACCTGGTCCTGGAACTGCTGAATGACGTCCTGGATCTGCACCGTGGATTCCCGGGTGCGGGCCGCCAGCGAGCGCACCTCGTCCGCCACCACCGCAAAACCGCGGCCCTGTTCGCCGGCGCGGGCGGCTTCGATGGCGGCGTTGAGCGCCAGCAGGTTGGTCTGCTCGGCGATGTCGGAAATCAGCCGGGTGGCGGCACCGATGCTCTCGGTGGACTCGCCCAGCCGGGTGATGGCCTGGCCGATGGCACCGACCTGCCCCACCAGCTGTTCGATGGCGGCCAGCGCCTCGGCGCTGAGCTGGCTGCCGGAGGCGGCGTACTGGTTGGCCTCTTCCGCAACCCGGGCGTTGCTGGTCACGGTTTCGGTGACTTCCTGGATCGACACCGTCATCTCATGGATGGCCGAGGCGGACTGATCGGTCTCCGCCCGCTGCCGGGCGATGGCATCGGCGCCTTCGGTAATCAGACGGTGACTGTACAGGGCCTTTTCCCGCAGCTGCTCCGCCTGGTCCTCGATGCGGGACAAGGCGGTGTTGATCCGCGCCTGCTCACTGAGCAGCACCAGGGCCAGTTGCGCGAACAGCCCCTGCTCATCGGAGTAGGTACGCGCCACCACCGGGTCGCGGAAGGCGTCGGGGCGCAAATTGATCAGCCGCTGCAGACGACCGGTGATGGAGCCCAGCAGCAGGCCAGCACCCACCAGATGCGCCACCACCACCAGGGCCGCGGCCCAGCCCCGCTGATCCAGCCCCAGCGCCACCAGACTCAGCACCAGCGACAGCAGGAAGGGCCAGCCGGACTTGACGATCGACACCAGGCGACTGAACGCACTGGTACCGCGGGCACCGCGGGCAAACCGCTGGTACAGCCCCTGCGCCCGCTCCACCTGATCGCGACTGGGCGCGGTGCGCACCGATTCATAGCCCACCATCTGGCCCCGTTCCCAGATCGGTGTCACATAGGCGCTGACCCAGTAGTGATCGCCGTTCTTGACGCGGTTCTTGACCACGCCCATCCAGGGCTTGCCGGCGGCGATGGTCTCCCACATACCCTTGAACACCGCCTGAGGCATGTCCGGATGGCGAATGATGTTGTGGGCCTGCCCCATCAGCTCGTCACGGCTAAATCCGCTGATCTCGACGAACTCGTCGTTGCAGTAGGTGATCACCCCTTTGAGATCGGTGGTGGTGATCAGCCGGCCATCGTCGCGCATTCGCACTTCGTTCTGGGTAACTGGTAAGTTCTTCCGCATGTTCCCTGTTCCTGGACGATAGAAGGTCGCGCTCCAGCCCGGAGCGGCCAATCATGAGAAACTCTCCCCTTTCGGAGATTCCATTAGCATCATGTCGGCGCCAAACGCGAATCCTGAAGGCCAAGGCAGAAAATTTCTACCCAGACTCAGGTCGCGGCACGGCTGGCCGGACGAAAACGGCTATTCAGCCAGAGTGAGCCGGCGATCACCACGCCACCAATGGCCAACCGCACCAGGTCGGCATCCCGTTAGAAGGCGTCGTCAATCAGGGTGACGTAGAGCAGGGTGAAGATGGTGAATAACAGCACCTCGGGCACGCTGAGGTAACTGAACGATCGATACAGGCACAGGTAGGTGCCACCAAACTGCATGGCGCCGTCCCCCATTGGCCAGGCGGGACACTAGCTCGCCAGGAATTCCCGGCGCCGGTCCCGGTCGGTCTTGAACACCCCGCCCAGGGCCAGGGTATCGGTCTCCGAGCTGGCGTCCATCACTCCCCGGGCCTTCACGCAATAGTGGGTGGCCTGGATCTGCACCGCCACGTCGTCTGTGTCCAGCAGGGTCTGCAACGCCACCAGAATCTGCTGGGTCAGTCGTTCCTGCACCTGGGGCCGTTGGGCGAAGAAGCGGACGATACGATTGATCTTGGACAGCCCGATCACCCTGGTCGCCGGGAGATAGGCCACCCGGGCCAGGCCATCGATGGTGACAAAATGATGCTCGCAGGTACTGACCACCGCCACATCCCGCACCCGCACCATCTCGTCCACGCCCATCTTGTTGTCGATCTGGGAGATCTTGGGAAAGTGATGGTAATCCAGGCCGGAGAACACCTCGTCCACGTACATGCGGGCGATGCGCTGGGGGGTTTCCCGCAGGCTGTCGTCGTTCAGGTCCAGCCCCAGGGTGGCCACCACTTCCGCCATCAGGTCGCCAATGCGCTCAACCTTCTGGTCACGGCTCAGGACATTCTCGTTCAGCGGCGTTTCCAGTCCGCGCTCAATCAGGGCAGTCTGTACCGCCAGGGCTTCGGGGCTCAACATGATCGTTTCCGCTTGTGACAACCGGTTCCGGACGGTGGTGCATCGGTTCCCCTGTCCGAGCAGAGGCCTGTTACCGATGGATGTCCGGAGTGTGACAAACCGGCTATTATCCACAAGCATCTTCCCTTATGCACGTAGGTAGCCGCCACGGGTTATCATTTCGGCTCACAAATCCCTCTTTGCCCTGCTATCCGGAGCCCAGGTCCGTGCAACCCTTGGACGAAACCCATCAGCCCATTCCCCAGAGCCGTGAGCCTTTGCTGCGGCGCACCCTGGCGGAATGGAAAACCCTGGCACTGCTGGGCGGCCCCATTCTGGTGGCGCAGGTGGCCCAGATGGCCAATGG
Organism: Marinobacter sp.; assembly: GCA_041594735.1. Classification (GTDB taxonomy): domain Bacteria; phylum Pseudomonadota; class Gammaproteobacteria; order Pseudomonadales; family Oleiphilaceae; genus Marinobacter. The sequence continues at coordinate 5,381 of JBFHLR010000122.1, read as the reverse complement.
CGTGATCGACACAGTGATGGCCGGCCACGCCAGCGCCGAGGACCTGGCTGCGGTGGGCATTGGCAGCAGCTTGTGGATGCCGCTGTTTCTGCTGTTCATGGGACTGCTGGGAGCGCTGCAGCCGATCATTTCCGGCTACCGTGGCGAAGGCGCTTTCAGCCGCATCATGCCAGCCACCTGGCAGGGTCTGTACATTGCGGCCGGCGCCGCGGTGATCATGGTTCTGCTGCTGACCCACGTCCATCCAGTGCTGGCACTGCTCAATCTGGACCCAGCCACCGCCCGCATTACCCAGGGCTATCTCAACGCCTTTGCCTGGGGCGTGCCCGCGCTGTTGCTGATGACCGCCCTGCGGGGGCTGACCGACGGCCTGGGACACACCCAGGTGATCATGGCGTTTTCCCTGCTCAGTACCCTGCTCAACCTGCCACTGAACTACGTCTTCATCTACGGCAAGCTGGGCCTGCCCGCCATGGGTGGGGTAGGCTGCGGCTGGGCCACCGCGCTGTCCAATGGGGTCGCGGCCATCGCGCTTCTGATCTATCTGAATCGCAGCCCCCGCTACCGGCGCTTCCACCTGCTGGGCGACTGGAGCCGGCCCGACCTGGCGAATATCCGCTACATCCTTCGCGTTGGCGTGCCCATCGGTTTCACCATTTTCGTGGAAGCCAGCCTGTTTTCGGTGATTGCGCTGTTTCTGGCCCCGCTGGGCCCGGTGGTGGTGGCGGGCCACCAGATCGCCCTTAACGTCGTGTCGCTGCTGTTCATGCTGCCATTGAGCCTGGGCATGGCGCTGACCCTGAGGGTCAGCTTCCTGATCGGCGCCCGCGCCCCGGACACCGCCCGCCTGATCTCCCGCAGTTCACTGATCCTGGCCAGCGCCATCGCCCTGGTATTCGCCAGCCTGCTGTTTCTCACCACCGACGCCATTGCCCGGCTCTACACCGGGGATACCGAGGTGCAGGCGGTGACCGTATCGCTGCTGTTGTACGCTGCGGTATTCCAAATCGCGGACGTCATCCAGGTAACCTGCATCAGCGCCTTGCGGGGCTACAAGGACACTCGCATACCCATGGTGATCATGCTGTTCTCGTTCTGGGGAGTGGGGCTGCCATTGGGGTATGCGCTGACCTTTACCGACTGGCTGGTACCGGCCATGGGCGCCGCGGGTTTCTGGATTGGACTGACCGGAGGCCTGGCCTCCGCAAGCCTGCTGCTGGGCGCGCGGCTGTTTCTGTTCGCGCCGGCGGCTAACCCCCTCAGACCAACGCCACCGCCGTCCGGGCCTCAGCCCGCCACTAGAGCCTGAGTGGTCAACGACACAACTCGACCAGAAAAGAGGAGGCTCTGTGTGGCTGTGCACTAACCGACACCTCAGTGCTACCGGCAGTGGCCGAAATCGGCTAGAGTAGCGAAAGAGCTGTGGAATCGTTTCGGCTTGAAGTCACACGAAATCCATTACAGGCGAAGTAACGTCGTGCCCAACCTTGTTCGTGTCGCGCCTGGTGCGCTGGTCGTTGGCAAACCTCTGCCCTGGACAGTCTATGATCGCCGCGGCAACGTACTGCTGCGACAGGGCTATGTCATCCAGAATGAGGTCCAGCTCGAACTGCTGTTCGAACGAGGCTTGTTCCAACCCCGCAAGGAGCCCCGAAAGGAAGAGCCGGAAGTCTTCAACGATGCCCGCGAACGCAACCCGTTCACCGACTACCCGCTGCTGCTGCAAACCCTGGAAACCACGCTAACCGCCATCGCCAATGGCCAGGATAGCGCCGCCCCCCGTTTGCAGGGTCTGGTCAGACTGATCGACCGCATCTGCCGCGAAGCGCCGGATCCCTGCCTGGCGCTGGTACACCTGTACTCGGTGGAACCCACTGCCTATGAGCAGACACTGTTCTACGGAATCATTTGCCAATTTGTGGCCACCGAACTGGGCCTGGACGAAACCCGCATCCCGGCGCTGATCGGCGCAGCACTGACCGCCAATATCGCCTTGATGCCGTTTCTCGACAAGCTCAACGCGTCCCCCCGCGGGCTGTCGGAGGAACAGCGCTCGGTGATTCGGAAGCATCCGCAACTCAGCGCCCGGGCGCTGCAGCAGGCCGGCATCGACGACCCACTGCTGTACCAGATCGTCCAGCAGCACCATGAACGCGGTGACGGCAGCGGCTACCCCCAGGGTCTGGCGGGCATCGACATCCTGGCGGAAGCACAGATTCTGGCCTACGCGGAGCATTACGTTGCCCTGATCACCCGCCGGGCCTACCGCGAGCGGCGCAGTGTGGCGGATGCCCAGCACACCCTCCGCCTCAGCCTCAGTGAGAGCCCGCAGCCGCAGGTTGGCCAGGCGCTGCTGAACGCCCTGACCGAGTTCCCCCCCGGCTGCCTGGTGCGGCTGGCCAACAACGAAGTGGCGGTGGTGACCCATCGCCCGGTCCGACACCTTGGCCCCACGGCCCAGGCGATCATTGGCGCCAAGGGAGATCGCTATCCGGGCTCGTTCCAACGCGACTGCAGCGAACTGGACTTCAATATCCGCGCACTGGAGCAGCCCGAAATCATGCCTTCCATGGATTTTGGTTTACTCTGGGGATTTCGGTAACCGGCGATCCAGGGTCAGGCCGGTCAGCCGCTGGGCAATCGGGGAAACCAGAGATACCAGGGGAAAGGCCACGGCCCAGGCCACCAGGAAGGCACCCATCCAGCGGGCGGGAAAGCCGGAATCCATTCCGGTGTTGAAGAAGGTCACCACCGCCGACATACACAGGGACATCAACCCCGACATGTAAAACGCAAACACCAGATTGCGCAATTTGCGGTGATGGCTCACGGAATTGGTCATGGTCTCCCCCTTGCAGCTTTTGCGGGCCTGGCGCGGTCGCCGGTCACGGCCCACACCGGTTAATTAGGAGACTATGTTTTACCAGACGACCGCACTCGACCCGATACGTGCAAATACGGCCCTGTCAGCCTGTCACTCGGCCTCGGCGTACTTGGGCAGCTCCATGCCGCAACCTGCCTTGGCCAACTGCTCCAGAATTGCGGTGCGGGTGACGATTCCCACCAACCGCTCATGATCCACCACCGGATACACCTTTGGTTTGCCGGCCCCCAGGTTCTGGGCCAGGTCGACGATGGCCATTTCCGGGGTGACGGTGACCGGTGCCCGAAACATCACATCGTCCACGATGGGATCGCCTTCACAATGGTAACTACTGACCAGCAAGGCGTGGATACAGTCCTGTTCGGAGACAAATCCCAGCACCTTGCGGTGGTCGTCCACCACCGGCAAACCGGACACATGATTGCTCAACAAGGTCTTCACCACCTTGGTCAACAGCGTGCCACAGCGGATCGGCTCGATGTGATTCCACATGACATCGGATACTTTCAACGAACGCATCTTCTGCAACCTCCCCTCCCGTTGCCGGACGCCAGACCATCTGGCCCGGCACAGAATTATGATTTCTTCTGGTGCTCTCCTTTACCTTAGGCAATCAGGACGCATTGCGGTAGTGAATCTTTTGCCAGTCACCAGCAAAAAACCGGGGCTCCCTGGTGACACTTAACGCTAGCCCTGGCCCGCCAGCTCCAGGCCGATCCTGGCGAAGTCCGCCAACAGCGGCTCCGGCAAGTCATGCCCCAATCCCTCGATCATTTCCAACCGGGCATGGGGAATCAGGTACTTCAACTGTTTCGCCGCCACCGGTCGTACCAGGGGGTCCTGGTTGCCGTGGATAATGGCGGTCGGGACCTGGATCTGCCGGGTGAACGCCGACAAGCTGCCGGTAGCCAGAATCGCCCGAGTCTGGCGCAGAATGCCCGCCGGGTGGTAACTGCGCCGGTAGTTGCTGACCAAGCGCTCCTTCACTTCCTGTTCCCGGGGTGGGTATCCGGGACTCTGGATCGCCTGCCAGAATTTCAGTGACCGGTTCACCACCGCCGCTTCGTCGTGCCCCTTGGCCCCCACGCCCGCCAGTTTCCAGATGAGTTTGGGGTGGGGCATGGGCAATCGCGGGCTGTTGGTGGAAGTCATTATCAGGGTGAGGGTGCCGACCCGCTCGGGCCAGCGCGCCGCCACCAGCTGGCTGATCATGCCGCCCATGGAGACCCCCACCAGATGGGCGCGCTCGATCGCCAGGGCGTCCAGCAGGCTGCGCACATCCATCGCCATATCCTGCAGGGTATAGGGACCTTGTACCGGCAGTCCCAGCCGATGGCGGGCCATGACCGCCAGGGGATGCCCCTCCAGTCGGTCGGTGAGCTGGGACGACAGGCCGATATCCCGGTTGTCAAAACGGATTACTCGGTAACCCGCCTGAACGTAGGCATCCAGCAGGGCCTCCGGCCACAGCGTCATCTGCGCGGCCAGTCCCATCACAAAGAGCACAACCTCACCGTCTGGGCGGCCGCGGCTTTCCACGCAGAAGGTCAGGCCATTGGCCTCGACCTGACGGATCTCGGGTTCGGAAATTCGGTTCATGACGTTACTTCATGCTGATGAGTCAGACTTCAGCCTACCGCAACTGGCGGCATTTCCCTAAACCCTGCCGCCATCGCCCCAAGGCACTTCGGTGAATCCGTAATTGGGCGCATTTACAGGCTCCGGATCTCGTCTAAACTCAAGGAGTTAACTAAGCAAGCACAATCCACGAACGACCCCTACCGTCAGGAGCAAGCCATGGAAGCCGTCGCAAACGTTATTGGGCAGATCAATGCACTGGCCTGGGGGCCACCGATGCTGGTGCTGATTCTTGGGGTCGGGCTGTTCCTGAGCATCGGTCTCAAGTTCATGCCGATCCTGAAGCTAGGCGCGGGCTTTCGCCTGATGTGGCAGGGCCGCACCGGTGCCGGGGAAGAAGGCGAAATACCACCGTTCCAGGCACTGATGACCGCCCTGTCCGCCACCGTCGGCACCGGTAACATCGCCGGCGTCGCCACTGCGGTGTTCCTGGGGGGGCCGGGTGCGCTGTTCTGGATGTGGCTGACCGCGCTGGTAGGCATGGCCACCAAATACTCCGAGGCGGTGTTGGCGGTGCGCTACCGGGAAGTGGACGAGCGCGGCGCCCATGTGGGTGGCCCGATGTACTACATCCGCAACGGGCTTGGCGCCAAGTGGGCCTGGCTCGGCGTGCTGTTCGCCATCTTCGGTGCCATCGCCGGTTTCGGCATCGGCAATACAGTGCAGGCCAACTCGGTGGCCGACGTGCTGGCGACCAATTTCGGCCTCGCTCACTGGTTAACGGGGGTCATCCTGATGGTTCTGGTGGGGCTGGTGCTGATTGGCGGCATCAAGCGCATCGGCCAGGTCGCCAGCGCTTTGGTGCCGTTCATGGCGATCTCCTATCTGGTGGCCGGGCTGCTGGTGCTGGCGATCAACG
>JBFHLR010000121.1:0-8248 GCA_041594735.1 Marinobacter sp. | reverse complement strand
TATCGCTTCAGCGGCACATCGCTAGGGAAGCTGGTCGGCATGAGCAGTGACGACGAGTTAAGACTAATAGTTCCTGAAATCATTCAGCACGAAGTTACATATAAGCTTCGAGAGACTGCGGAAGAGCACACAGCAAAGATCCAGACTGCATTGGACAGCAACATCATAGGCTTGATTGGCGATAAAGATAAGAAGTTGGCTGGGGTTGACTTTCAGATGGATCAAGAAAAGTTGGTTGAAAGCATCGTGGAAACCTGGGAGAAATTCCGCGTGCGATGCAATGCTGAGTCCATCCCTCTTGCCGACGTAGACCTTCCTGGGGTGGTGGCATCGTACTTCGATGCTAAACCGCCGTTTGGGAAAGGGCGAAAGCGAAATGAATTCCCTGATGCATTTGCTGTCTCGTCCATGGTTAGCTTTGCGGATGACAACCCCGGCCGCCCTATCTACGTGGTTTCCAGAGACGACGGGATGTTGGAAGCATTCCGCAGCGACTCTCGATTCAGATGTTATAAGGAACTTTCTGAAGTACTTAATGAGTACAATCGACACACTGAAGCACTCTCTCCCGCTGCGCACGCGCTTATGGAGGAGAATGTTGACTGGATTAACGAAGTTATCGTCGATGAACTTCATGCAAACCCTAGCTTGTATGCATCAGAGTACCGGTATGACCGAATAAGTGTTCAAGACATATCTGTAGATGTATATGAGATGAACTTAGTGGAAATTGGGCTCGACCGGGCAGTCTTCGATGTTGGCCTGGATTATCACGTAAACGCTGAAGTCATAGATATGGTGCGTGTTGGGTACGATGATTACGATTGGGATGTCATTCCTCGCAATTTTGACGGAAGAATTACTGTATATGTGGAAGTCCTAACCAACAGTGATTTCAGTGAGCTGAATGAGATCGCTAGTATTGAGTTCTAGCTGAGATCAGCGAAAGCACATAACCAGTGCAGGCACGGCGACGCCCATTACATTGCGCCTTCGGCTCCATTCCACGGGCGCGCATGCTGCAGGCGTTAAATCAGTAGTGATACCGGAGCTGAGCTATAAGCAAAGCGTCATCCGTGACCTTGTAAACGATTCGGTGTTCTTCGTTGATTCGTCGAGACCAGTAACCGGCAAGGCTGTGTTTGAGGGGCTCGGGTTTACCGACGCCTTTAAAGGGTTCTCGCTTGGTCTCCTTGATGAGCTTGTTGATTCGATTAAGGATCTTTTTGTCCGTTTTTTGCCAGTACAGATAGTCTTCCCAGGCGTTCTCGGAGAAGATCAGTTTCATTCAAGAAGTTCCTTTTCCTGACCATCGCCTTGTTCCAGCTCGGCGACGGATTCCAGCAAACGACGGGCGTTCTTTGGCGCCCGCAGAAGGTATGCAGTTTCCTGCAGTGCCTCGTAGTCCTCAAGGGAGATCATGACCACGGACTGCGATTTGCTCCGGGTGATGATCACAGGAGAGTGGTCTTCACAGACCTGCTCCATGGTTTTTGCGAGATTGGTTCTAGCGGCTGTGTAGCTAATGGCATCCATAAGGTTGCTCCTGTACAGGATTTTGTTCGTGTGCAGGATACCGTACAGAAAAAGATTTAACAATCGGCTGCACAGCGATCGTTTTTCCGCCGCTTTGCGGCTCCAAACCGGAGCGTGAGCCGGGCGTTAGCTGTGATTGCCTTACCCGCATAGTGATACTATAGTATCACTATCAATTTGGATCAGGGTGAGCCCATGAAAGTTGAGCTTGTTACGAACCTCAAGCGTCAAGCCACAAAGATTCTGGCAGATCTGCACGTGACTAAAGAGCCGATACTGATCACGGAGCACGGTCAGCCATCCGCATACCTTGTCGATGTGCAAGATTACGAGTTTATGCAGCGCCGACTTGAGCTGCTTGAGGGGCTCTCACGAGGAGAGCGAGCTGTACTTGAGGGAAGAACGTACAGCCAAAGTGAGGCCAGGGAGAAAATGAGTAAATGGCTGAAGTAATCTGGACAGAGCCCGCCCTTCAAGAACTGGATGCCATTGCTGAGTATATTGCTCTAGACAATCCTGCTGCCGCAAGCGATCTGGTCCAACAGGTTTTTGATAAGACCGAGCGTTTGGAGGATTTTCCCCAATCCGGACGGATTCCTCCAGAACTGCCTAATTCGGTATACAGAGAGGTAGTGGTTCCACCGTGTCGCATTTTTTATCGTGAGGATGAGCAGCGGGTACTCATCCTCTATGTTATGCGAGAAGAGCGGCAGCTTCGTGCGTACATGCTTGGAAACAGCTAACCAGGCGCGTCACTCGGATGCCTTTGTCTCCGCTTCGCTATGCCAAAGTCACCGGTGTGCTTCGACGTTGAGACTCTAGAAAAACTCCGGGTTGAGTATTAATACCCGAAGAGAACAACCAAGCAATGCTCAAGGCATCTCCCATGCCAAGCAGCACGCACCAAGGAACGGTATGGCTATTGTATTCAACGTAAATGAGCCGGTTTGGAGGCATTGTGAATCAAGACGCCATTTTGCTGCCCGTTGTGACGCTCGTGGGGTGGACCCTGACGGTTTTGCTGCTGGTGCCGTACAAGCGTTTCAAGGCGGTATTCTCGGGGCAGGTGACGCTGGACGATTTCAAGTTCGGTGAGTCGGCCAGGGTTCCCCCGGAAGTCTGTCTCTCTAACCGGCACTTCAAGAACCTGCTGGAAGTGCCGCTGCTATTCTATGTGTTGTGCATCACGCTGTATGTGGCCCAACGGGTAGATGCCTGGGCGGTCTATCTGGCCTGGGGTTACGTTGGCTTGCGGATTCTGCACAGTTTGGTGCACCTCACATACAATCGGGTGAGCCATCGTCTGGCCGTGTATGCCGCAAGTAACCTGATGCTACTGGTCATTTGGGTTCGGGTGCTTGTGCCGATGACCCAGTGAGAAACCGGGAGATCAGGTGGAGGGCAGTGGTTCAAAGCGGCGGTCAAGGTCTGCAGATACGGCTGGTGAATAGGCGTCAAGAATGGCAATCGTTGAGCGTAACGGATCGCGTATCTACTACGAGTCCATGGGCGAAGGTCCCGCGATCGTGTTGGGACACAGTTTCCTGTGTACCGGAGACATGTGGTGCCGGCAACTGGCGACTCTGGCGGAGAGCCATCGTGTCATTAACGTGGACTTGCGAGGTCATGGCCAGTCCAGCGTGGTCGATAAACCATTTACCCTTTACGATCTGGTGGATGATGTTCTGGCTGTGCTCGATCACGCTGGCATAGATCGCGCAGTTTGGGCCGGTCTGTCGATCGGCGGAATGGTGGGATTACGGGCCGCCATCGTTGCGCCCCATCGTGTTGCCGGGCTGGTGCTGCTGGACACCCATGCCGGAGCGGAGACGACCTTTAATCGGGTAAAGTTCCAGCTGATGGCGGCTGCGGCAAGAGTGCTCGGGATGCGCGCCCTCGCGCCCGAGATCGCCCGCATGTTTTTCAGTTCACGCATGCGGGAGAGCCAGCCAGACCTGGTCCGCGACTGGAAAGATCGCTTTGCTTCGGTGCCGCTGCGGTCGGCTTTGCGGACGGCAGCGGCACTTCGCACGCGGGATTCCATCGTGGAGCAACTCGCGCGGCTTGAGGTACCGGCGGTCGTCATTGTCGGCGCGGAAGACCAGCCAACACCGCCGGCCTATTCGGAGGAGATCGCGGCACGGCTGCCCGGTGCCAAGCTGGTTGTGATCGAGCGTGCTGGCCACCTGTCGACACTGGAGCAACCAGAGGCGGTGACTTCGGCAATGGTGTCCTTCTTGGCCGGTCTGGCGCCTTCCCAATAGTGGGTGACGGTTACCGCAATGCCCCTGAGCCGCCTTAGCCAGATCATCGACTGAAAGGAATCAGTATGGCAAACGACCGAATCATAGTGGCGTACTTTGACGATTTCGTGGATGCGTTCCGTACGTTTAGCGGTGACCGAATCGCCGCCAAGTTTGCGGTGCCTTACCTGGTAAAAGGGGAGGCCGGCAAAAGCCAGGTATTTGACTCGCAAGCGCAGGTGAGCAGGTACTTTCAGGGCTATCTGGATGAGTACCGGTCTCTGGGCTGTAGCCAATGTCATTACGGGAACCTGGCGGTGACGTGGCTTGGCTCTGAATGCGCGCTGGCCTCGGTGGAGTGGAGGTTGCTGGATTCGTCCGGCGGGGCTGTCATTGCCTGGTCAGAGTCCTATCTGTTGTCGGTGATTGACCAGCAGGTGCTGGCGTTTGCGTCCATCGACCATGTGGGAGTGCAGGTTAGCGATTGTGAGGCTGGACAATCCGGCTGATTCGCCTTTAATCAGGGCATGCACTGTTCAGGGGATTCACTGTCTGCAAATCCTGAATTCATCCCGGCCGCTAATTTCTCTGCCGATAACGGAACTGGAGCTGTCCATCATGAATAAAATCAAGGCGATCTCGCTGCTGCTCTCTCATGGGATCGTTGGGGTGATCGGCTTTGTTGCCGGCATTTACGTGCTGCCCATCCTGATCGCGCCGCCGGCACCGTCGTCCACGGAGGTCATGACGGCAGCGGAAGCTGCTCACTTTTCCGGGGAGTTTCGTCGTGATCTGGCGGGCAGCGATGCCCTGCATTGGGGGGAGGGGCGGGTCTTTGTGGGCGGGGATCGCATCAGCTTCAGCGGCAAACTTGCGCCAGGGCCTGACTACAAGCTGTACCTGTCACCGGAGTTCGTCGAATCCGAGGCAGAGTTTCTTGAGGTCAAGGCGCGTATGGTGCGGGTTGGCGACGTGAAAACCTTCGAGAACTTTCTGGTGCCGCTTCCGGCCACGGTTGATCCGTCCCAGTACACCACGGCGGTGGTGTGGTGCGAAACCTTCGGCGAGTTCATTACCGCAGCGGAGTACCGCTAGTTCACACAGGTGATGCGCCGATGGCTGGCGAAAAATATACCCTGTTACCGCCCCATCTGCCCGCGGATGAGCCACCACCGGGGGCCGTTGTGGCGGACGTGAGCAAGCTGGACCACATCAACACCTACGGGGATCTGCCCCGTTATTACATCGACTACCCGTTCATCTGCATCGACTGCGGCAAGGGCGAGGTTTGGACCGCGCTCCAGCAGAAGTGGTACTACGAAGAGGCCAAGGGGCATATCTGGGCGGTGGCGGTACGGTGCCGGGCCTGTCGTCAGGCGAGAAAGGCGCGTTAGGTTTTGCTAGCTTTTGCGTGCCAGCTGCTCCAGTGCCATTAAGGTGTCCACGTAGCCCACGAACCGATTCAGGTAGTCCGGTGAAATCTGCTGCATGGTGCTTACCGCCCGAGTCACCAGGCGGTGGGCATTCATCGGCCCGGCGTTGGCCGGTGGGTGTGCGATGGCATTGGCAATGCGTTTTTCAATGGACAGTCGTGCCTGCACGGCGCGCAGCTCGGACAGCGCACGCAACTCCCGCCTGGGGGGCAGGGGTGGGGTTCCGGAGCTGGCCGGTGCGGACGGCAAAGTTTGCGCTTCAGTCTGGCCCGCAAGCGGTGGCTGGTGGGCGTGCAGAGCATCATGCAGGCTGGCCACCGGAGACGGCTGGCGGCGGGCCCTGAAACGTCGCGCCAGACGCTGCACCCCCTGGCAGTCGCCAAGATCCAGTGCCTGTTGCAGTGCCTGCCGTTCGCCCTCGGACCAGCCGGCGCTACCTCCCTCTGCGTACCCTCCAACACTCTCTCCAGCGCACTCTCCAGCACATTCTCCAGCGCTGTCCTCGATCAGTGCTGAAGCGGCGGTCAGGGCGTGAGTGAAGCGTTGTTCGAACTCGGCCAGCCGGCGTACCAGCTTGTCTTGCCCGCTGGGCATCGCCATCAGTCTTTGGCTCAGCGCTGCCAGGTAGGCATAACCGGCCGGGTCAAAGCGCTGCGCACCCTGGGCGTGCAATCGGGCCAGTCGCTCGGCCGGGGCCTCCTGCTGCGGCGGTAATGGACTGTGTTCACTCACCACCGCTGCTCTCCAGGCGTGGTACGGTACTGATTTCCACCCGCCGGTTCTGGGCCCGGGACTGCTCGTCCTGGTTCGGCACGGCGGGGTGATTGGCGCCAAACGCCGCCGCGAACACCCGGTCGGCGGACAGACCCTGGTCAACCAGGGTACGGGTGACCGTCAAGGCCCGCTGGGCCGACAGGCCCCAGTTGTCGGAGTACCGCTGGTTGCCTCGCCGGATTGGCAGGTCGTCGGTGAATCCGCTCACCATCAGCAGCTCGTCATGCTGGCTCAGGTAGACCCGAAGCGGCTCGACCAGAGACTGCAGCAAGGCTTCACCCTCCGGTTGCAGCTGATCGGAGTTAAGCTGGAACAGCACATTGCCGCTGATGCCGATACGGCCATCCCGGAGGGTGATGCGACCACTGGCCAGCGGATCGGCGAGGGCGCTCTCCAGGGCCATCCGCCGTTGTTCCTCGATCTGTCGGCGCTGCTTTTCCTGCTCCAGGGACTGGCTCAGTTCCAGCTGGATGCCGATGACCCACACCAGGATCAGCACCAGGATACCCACCAGGGCGGCCATCAGGTCCGAGAAGATGGCCCAGACCGGCGTGGCCTGTACCTCGCTGCTTTGCAATTCGTCCATCAGCTGACCTCGGTGGTGGGCTGGGCCGCGCCCCCTCTGCGCAGCGTGGCGAGCGCGTCTATGACTTCGCGCTGGGACGACATGCTCAACTCGATGACCTCCCGGGCCTGCTCCACGTAGTAGGCCAGCTGCTCGTCGTTGCGAGTGGCGGAGGTTTCCAGTGCCGTCTCTATCTGGCTCAGCGCGTCCAGCAACTTGCCGCTGGAATCGCTGAAGTGCTGGACCGCAACGCCGAAGGCGTCGCTCAGGCTGGCCACTTCGTGGGCGCTGCCGCGAATGTCATCGGCCACGGCATTCAGCTGCTGGCCCTGTTCGTTAACCTGGCTGGAGAAGGTCTGACTGACCTCCGTCAGCGACTGGCTGGCGGTATCGATCAGCGTCTGGATGGCCTGGTTGTGGGCCGAGGCCGCATCCCGCTGTTTGCTCAATAGTGCGTCCAGCTCGGTCATGATCCGTTGCCGTTCCGCGAGCAGTTCGTTGTCCCGTTCACTGCTGCGGGTCATTTCCTGGCGTAGCTGACGAATCACTTCCGCGGCTGCCTTGGGGGTTTCCGAAGCGGTTTCGATCAACCGGGTCATCGGCGCTTCCAGCGCCGTGCCCAGGGTGCCGAGGTGACGGGCGACGGTGCCTTCCAGCTCCGCCAGACGGTCACTGGCCGCCTGGCTCCGGTCCGCTTCCTGCTGTCGCAACAGGCCGAGTTCTGCCCGCAACTGAACGATCAGGGTGTCCAGGCCGTTGCGCTGGCCGTCAATCAGCGCCGTCGTGGTCTGCTCAAATTGCCGCTGGTGCGCTTCCAGCGCGGTTGTCAGCGTGTCGGCCAACTGGCGGCTGGCGGCCTGCTGTTCATTCAGGCCCGATTGCCAGGCGGTTGCCGCCTGTTCGCTGGTGGCGTGGAAACGATCACAGAGGCGGTCCAGTTGTTGGCCGGTGTGTTCCCGCAATTGCTCCTGGGCGCTGGCAACGGACTCCAGCAGGGCCTCGGAGCGATGCTGGAGTTGGTGTTGGTAGGCATGGAGGGTTTCGCCCATGTCCTTGGCCAGGGCGGTGCTGGCCTGCTGGTGGGCGTCCAGCCCGGCTCGCCAGTGCTCGGCGGCCTGGGCGGTGGTCTGCTGGAAGCGTTCGCTCAGGGTGCCGAGCTGTTGCTCAGCCAGCTCATTGAGCTGGCGCTGGCTCTGCTGAACCTGGTCACTCAGTGCGCTCATTGCCTGAGCGACAACCGGCTGGACACCCTCGGCGGCCAGCCGGCTGCTGTCGGCCAGGGTTTCCTGCAAGGACCGGGTGACGGCCTGGGCCAGCTCCTGGTATTGGTGGCCTAGGGTTTCGTGGAAGCTTTGCTGGTTGCGGGTGAGGTTGGCGGAGAGCTGTTCGCTCATGCATTCCAGCCGCTGGGTCATGGCTTGCAGGGCCGTGACCACCTCCGGCATGGCCTGGGATTGCTGCTGCAAGGCGGTGTAGGCCTGCTCTCGCTGGTGCTGGGCAGACAGCTGGTGGCGTTCGCCCCGGAGGATACGGTCAAGCTGGCGTGACGCCAGCACCCGGTCCCGCCGGCACAGGGTGGCAGCGAGTCCCAGCATGGCGGAGGCGGAAACCCCGGCAATGGAGGTGCCAAAGGCCAGGCTCAGGCCCGCAATGGGCGCCGCCAGGGCGCTGCGGATGGCGGTGAGTTCACTGCTGCC
>JBFHLR010000120.1:0-8295 GCA_041594735.1 Marinobacter sp. | reverse complement strand
GTGGCCGTCGCCGGGATACTCGCAGATGCCCAGGCTGGCGCTTAAGCACAGTTGTTGACCCTGGACCTTGAGCGGGGACTCTATTTCCTGGCGAACGCGGTTGGCGAGTTGGTCCAAGGCATCCAGCAGTGGCCCATGGTCCAGAATCAGCGCAAACTCATCTCCGCCGATGCGCGCCAACAGGTCTTTTCCCGGCAGTTTCAATTCACTCAGCCGGCGCCCCACCTCGGCGATGACCGCATCCCCAACCTGGGGCCCCAGACCGTCGTTGATGGTCTTCAGCCGATCCAAATCAAGCCACAACAACGCAAACCGGCCGATTTTCCTGCGCCGGATCTTGCTGATCAGATACCCCATGCGGTCCCGTAGGCTGTTCAAATTGGCCAGGCCGGTGAGGGTATCGAAGCGGGTGACATACTCCAGCTTGCGCTTGGAGTCGAGCCAGGCCTCCTGGGTGTTGATCAGGCTAATGGTGTCTGCCACCGCCACCACGAACGACAGTTCGGGCAGGGTCCAGTGGTGGAGTGCCAGGCTTTCAATGCAGATCACACCGCTGGGGCGGGCGCCGTCGAAGATAGGCGCGTCCAGCATGGACTGGATGCCTAAAGGAATCAGGTAGTTGGCGGTAAAGGTTTGAGTGGCGGAGTGGGTCTGGGCATGGCTGGCATCAATCAACCTGGCCTTTTCAAGGTGCTGGAAATACCGGGGATGGTCGCTCCGGTACAGCACCGGGCGCTCGGCGGTATCCGGGGCGGGCGCGTCGGCTGGCCGCCGATTGCGGTCAAACAGGTGCTCGCGGCTTAGCCGGTCATGACCGTGGCTCAATTGCCAGACGCTGACACGGTCCATGCCCAGAGCTTTCGCGCATAATTCCGTCAGCGCCGCCAGCTTTTGCTCGCGGTGATCGTTGATGAATTCCGCGCTGTGGCTGAGTTGCATCAGCTGATCGTGAAAGCGGGTAAAGAGCCGGCTGTCTGACATGGTGGGCGATCACCGCTCCAGGTTAACGGTTAGCCGGGGCTCACCGCCGTAGCCCAAGCACCGGGCCATTATCAGGGAGACTCTGAACATTCACAGGCTCCTTAATAATGGCAGCGGGTCATGGGGCTGTCCAATCTGCGAGCGTGGGGAAGGGGGCTGCCTGTTCAAGTGCGTAGGCCAGCTCCAGCAGGATTCGGTCCTGGCCGGGGCGGGCCATGAGCTGCACCGCCACTGGCAGGCCGTCTTCGGTTTTGCTCATGGGCAGGGCGATGGCGGGTGCTCCGGTGGCGTTTGCCAGGGGCGTGAACCCAACGTAGTGGGTCAGCCGTTCAAACAGGGTGTCGAACGGCAGCCGTGGGCTCAGGTGACCGAGTGGCGGGGTGGTATGGCCGACCACTGGCATCAGTACGGCGTCGTAGCCGGCCATGCCGGCCTCAAACTCCTGGCCGGAACGGCGCAGGCGCCATAGCGCTCCGGGCAGGCGATGGGCCTGTTTGCGAAACATGTGGCTGAGGCCGTCCGTTAGTCCATCCACCTTGTGGCGGTCGAAGCCGCCCGCCAGCAACCAGCGGCCGGAGTGTTTCATCAGTGCCGCCAGCATGCCCCAGTACAGGGCGAAATCCTCCGCAAACTGGGCATCAATCGGGACCGGCATCGGCGAGACATCGTGGCCAAGCTCCTGCAGCAGTCTGCCGGTGGCCTCCACGGCGGTGCGGGTATCCGCATCGGTGTGGTAACCGTTGATCGAGTCCGTCACCAGGCCGATGCGCAGGGCTTGTGTGCCGGGCCCGCTGACACGGCCTAGCATCGGCAGCTTGCGATTGTGGTAGTAGGCCTCGGCCTCGGCGTAGAAATTGGCGGTATCCCGCACCGTCCGGGTCACGACCCCCTCACCGATGATGTTCACCGGCAGCGCCCGGGCAGCGGGGTTGTCCACCAGGCGTCCCCGGCTCGGTTTCAGCCCCACCAGACCACAGCAGGCGGCGGGTATGCGGATGGAGCCGCCGCCGTCATTGGCGTGGGCGATGGGCACAACACCGGCGGCCACCAGTGCCGCGGCGCCACCGGAGGAGGCACCCGCGGAGTGGCCGGTATGCCACGGATTGCGGGTGGGCTCGGCGTGGGCCGGTTCGGTACTGGCATTGAAGCCGAACTCCGGCAGCGCACTCTTGCCGAGACAGACGAAGCCCTGGGCCAGGTATTGCCGGGCGAAAGGGCTGTCCTGGCGGCTGATGGGGGCGGTCAGGGCGGCGCTGCCATGACCGGTGCGGTAGCCACGGACATCGGTGTTGTCCTTGACGTAAGTAGGCACGCCGGAAAAACAGCCGGAATTGGCGGTGCGTTGCACCGGCGGCACCTCGTCGTCTCCATGCCCAACCACGCCGTTGAGCTGGGGCGCAATCCGGGCGGCCCTGGCCTGGGCTGCTGAGAGCACCTCGTCGGCGCTGAGTTTTCCGGTTCGGATCAACTGGGCGAGGGCGGTGGCATCGTGATCCGCGAGGGCGTCGTCACCGAAGGCGTGCAAGGGGGTAGGGCGTTGCTGGGGCATCAGGGAGTCCGAATCACGTCACAGAGGGTGGGTTAGTTGCCGTTACGGCGGGCGTTGGTGATGATGTCGTAGGCGTGGCTGATCTCCCGGGTCTTCTCTTCGGCCATGTCCCGCATACTCTCCGGCAAGCCGCGTCCGGCCAGCTTGTCGGGATGGTTTTCACTCATCAGCTTTCGATAGGCGCGTTTCAGCTCCTGATCGCTGGCGCTGGCGGGAACCCCCAGTACCTGGTAGGCATCCGCCAGCTGTTGGCTGGCACTGGTACCGGCGGTGTTCGCATGGGCGCCGCGCAGCATGGCCTCCAGCTGGTCCACCTGGGAATCCGGCAGCCCCAGCTTGCGGGCAATCCGTACCAGCATGGCGTGCTCCTGGGGATGCACCTGGCCGTCGGCGGCCACAGCGGAAACCTGTAGCTGCAAAAACAGCTGCAACAGCATGGCCTGGCCCCGGCTGACCCGCAGGAAGCGATCGAGTTCTGCATCGAGGTCGAAGTCCGGCGACTTGCCCCGGTTGAAGGCGGCCTTGGCGATTGCGCGCTGCCGTTCGGACAGCCGAAAACGGTTAAAGAACTGCTCCGCCACCTGAATTTCGTCTTGGGTGACCACGCCATCAGCCTTGCACAGCGCGCCCATCACCGCGAACATAGGCTCAATAAAGGCGGACTGGAGATCGGCCAGGCGGGTTTTCAGGCGGTTCTTCAAATAGCTCGCCAGCAGCACTCCGGCAACCGCGCCCATAAGAAAGCCAGGAAACCGGCCGAACTGGTAGCCAATCAGACCGCCGATGATGATGGGAAACAACATGGTGCTATCCTTACCGGTTAATGCATAGCGGCAGAGTATACGGTTTTTTGTCGAGGAAACAGGTGAGAACAGGGGAGTTCGTTATGATTCGCTTTGGATATGGGGCCAAATTCGTCATCGCCGCGTTGGCCTGGGCGTGTCTGGCATCGGCCAGCGCAGGCGTCTACAAATGGACCGATGCCGACGGCCGCGTGCATTTCGGCGATCGGCCGCCGACGTCGGTGGAGGCGGAGCCGATTGCGGTGGTTCCGCCCACGTCATTGGGTAGCGGGGGAGCGGGGCCCGGCGCCAGTGAACGCTTACGCTCCATGGCGGATCGTCTCGAACAGGAGCGGCTGGCCCGCGAACAAACCCTTGCGGAGCAGAGCCGGATCGAGATGCAAGCCCAGGAGAGTTGTCAGAAGCTGGCAGCCCGGCTTCGTCACATGGATTCGATTTCGGTGTTTTACCGGCTCAATGTGCAAGGCGAACGGGAATTTCTCAGCGATGCCGAGGGGGATGCCCTTCGCGAGCGGATGCGTACACGCTACAGCGATCAATGCGGCGCCTGAGCAAACTGCACGGGCGGTTGCCACCGGGCGCCGACGCTCAGGTGTGAGCGGGACTGGGGGCGCTGAGCTACTGGCGGTACAATGGCTTAACGTTGTTCGGTAGGTGCTTGTAGGTGCGTGTAGAGGCATGTAGAGGCATGTAGAGGCATGAGGTGAATCCGTACGATAGCTGCACAGGGGATCTGTTTGACCAGGCCGTGACCCAGTGCCAGATCCAGTCGCTGGTGGCGGGGGCGGTGGTGCTGCGCCAGTTCGCCGCTGCCCAGGCTGTCGAGCTGGTAAGCGGCATTGACCGCGTCCAGTCGCAGGCGCCGTTTCGTCAGATGGAAACGCCCGGTGGCTTCACCATGTCCGCCGCCATGACCAACTGCGGCCCGCTGGGCTGGGTCAGCGACCGCACCGGTTACCGCTACCAGCCCACCGATCCACAATCCGGCCAGCCCTGGCCAGCCATGCCCGAGCCGTTTTGCCAGCTTGCCAACGCCGCCGCCAGTATGGCGGGCTTCGACGGCTTTGAGCCGGATGCCTGCCTGATCAACCGCTATCTGCCGGGGGCGAAGATGTCGTTGCACCAGGATAGGAACGAGCGGGATTTCGGCCAGCCCATCGTGTCGGTGTCCCTGGGATTGCCAGTGCTGTTCCAGTTCGGTGGCCTCAGGCGCAACGACAGGCCACAGCGGCTACTGCTGGAACATGGCGATGTGGTGGTCTGGGGCGGTCCCGCCCGTCTGCGCTACCACGGAGTACTGGTGCTGAAGCCCGGCCATCACCCGCTGACCGGCGGCTGTCGCTACAACCTGACCCTGCGCCGGGCAGCCTGAAACGGCTGCCAGGTCGTGCCTCAGTCATGGCCGTAGATCACCATGGAGGTGTTGTTCAGCTGCAGGTTGTTGATGGTGACGGCACCGATGGAGGGGCCGCTGCCCAGGGTGATTATTGGCATGTCGATATCGGCCTCGAACTTGGTGATATCGATGGCCAGTCCATCAACCTGCCCTGGGACCTGCCGGTGGTAGATGTCCAAATCCAAGTCGGCACCAATGTCCGGCAGGCCGATGCTGCCCCATTGGCCCAGCGACTCGAAGTAGCTCATGCCCGCCACCTTCATGTCCTGGATGCCAATGCCGAGGAAGCCGATCTCGGTGTCCAGGTCATCGATGCCGAAGGTGCTTTCGATCAGCAGGTGGCTGGTTTCATTGTCCACCTTCATCCGCAGATCCAGTGCCAGGCCGGTCATGTCCAGGTAGTTGAGCAGACGGGTGCCGTCGCCGCCGGTGGATTTCTGCAGAACCCATTCGTCAGTGCTCAGGCGAAAGTCGATGGCCTGGCCAAAGCCCGGCTCGGGTTTGGCGAACAGCACCAGATCTCCGTCCGCCAGGACGTCGATGTTCAGTTGCAGGTGGTCGAGGCGATCACCCGAATGGGTGGCTGCGCCCCAGTTGGAACCGAAGTATTCGGTTTTGTTGGCGCCGCCCAGGCGAATGTTGCGGATCGCCAGGCTGCCTTCGTCCTGGTAACGCAGCTCACCGATGCTCAGCCTCGCGCTGAGGTCGATGGAAATGCCGGATTGTCCGGTCACGCTGGCCAGCGAATCATCCGTCAGTGGCTTGAACTGGGCGTGGGTGATCATCGGCAACAGCAGGGCCAGTGACAGCAGCAGTGGGTAGATCCTTTTCTTCAGGCCGTTCATGTGACATCCCTTCCTTGTTTTTCTCTGTTTTTCTCGTTTTTATGAGGCTCCCCGACTGCGCTTGTTATTGAATAAATTCGTGGATCTGGTTAGCCACCGTCCATGCTATTAATTTCCTGTAAGGTAAAAGATGAAGTGATTCACGCTTTGTCTGTCGATGCCGAAGGCATGTTGTGAAAATGCGGACGGTTTATCGTTAATCAGAGGCCCCTTCAGCGTTGTAAGGTCAGTAGGCACTTACTGCAGGGCGATGGCCGCCAGGCCGGCAATCATCGACAGCACCATGGGGCCTGCAACCCGCAACCCCAGGGCCTTGGTGCCGATGGAGGTGGCCAGCCCGGTTTTGACCAGGTTGTTCACTGCCGCCGCGATGATGATGCCCAGTATTGCGGTCGGGGCGCTGATGGAGGTGTGCGACAGCCGGGTGAGAGACAGGGTAATGGCATCCACATCGGCGATGGCAGAGGTGGCCGACAGCACGTAGATACCGGTGTTGCCGAACCACTCCTTCAGCATTTCGCCGACAAACAGAATGGCGGTCAGCAGCACGCCAAAGGCGAGGGCGGTCTTCAGATCGAGGGGATTCATGCTCAGCTGAGGTTGCTCCACGGCCAAAGAATCCTGATTTGAGCGCCAGATGGCGAAGGCCGGAACGTACAGCGCCACCGTCATCGCCACCACCGGCCACACCAGCGTTGGCAGCAGCTCGCGATTGATCAGCAGGCAGTACACCAGAATGCGGGGAAACATGGTGCCGCAGGCGATCAGGATGCCGGAGGCAAACTGCGGACTCAGCTCCGGTGCCTGTCGCGACTGACGGGCGAAGTGCAGGGTCAGGGCGGTGGACGAGCTCAGCCCGGCAAACAGGCTGGTGAACAGAATGCCCTTGGCGGCTCCGGCCATGCGGATGGCGAAATAGCCGACGAAGGAGACCGAGGCGATCAGCACCACCATCCACCAGATCTCGTAGGGATTGAGGATGCCGCCCGGGCCCATGCGAGTGTTGGGCAGCAGCGGTAACATCACCACCGTGATCAGCAGCAGCTTGAGGCCGGCGTCCAGCTCGTGGGCCTGCAACTTCCTGATCAGGCTGTGAATCTCGGTCTTGTTGTCCAGCAGGATGGCGGTGCCGACGGCCGCCGCCGCGGCGGGCACCGGGTCCACCGCCACCGCTATGGTGCCGAAACAGAAGGTCAGCAGCAGGCCGATGATGCCGGTAATGCTGAAATTGCGGGTTTCCTGCAGGCGATGGTGATAGGCAATCAGCGTGGCCCCCAGCAGGCTCAACAGAATCACCGGAAACGCCCAGGGTGTCAGCGCATCCGCCAGCAGGGCGGCAATACCCCCCAACAGTCCCACCAGCGCGTAGGTGCGAATCCCCGCGATGCGCTCCCCGGACTTGCGCTCCCTCGCTTTCCAGCCCCGTTGCAGGCCGATCAACGCCCCCAGCAGCAGGGCAATGGCGAGGTGGAACGTGGTCTGGTTATTGGTGAGAAACTGGTTGGCAACGTCATCCATACCGCAATGGTTCCTGCCGTTGGGGTCCGTACCTACTGGATTAAAGAGGCTCCTTAAGGATAGTCCACCCGTGGGCGGTGTAGGGGGCTGGAGATGGCCGAATCGCTGGCTTTATCTACAATAAGCTAAGGAGCTTCCGATTAAGGAGCCTCTTGATTAACTCCGGAGCTCCCCAGGCTTTCAGAGCCATATCCAATCAAGAAATCTGACTGAATGGTCGCGGGACCGGGATGCCAAGATGAACACCCCCCCCTGGTGGACTGCACTGCCACAGGATTTCAATCAGCACGCCTACGTGACCAGCATCGACAAGCGTCATGCCGCAAAAATCAAGGCCGCCGCTGCCATCGATGTCCTCTTGCGTACCGGTCTGGCCTCGATGGTGACACTGGCCATTACCGCCAATCTGGCGTCCCGCAAGAAACTCGAACGGGATCTGGAGCTGGTGCAGTTCTATAAGGGCTGCGCCGATCGCGCGGATATCAATGAAGTGTTCCCCCGGCCTCCCCAAAAAGTGGAGATTGCCCCCCTGCCACCGCGACGGTTCGGCTACAAGCCCAAAGGCGTTACCTTCGAGTTGCTCGGTTTTCAAAGCCCCTATGTCGCGCTGAATCCGGACATCAGGGAGGATTATGCCCGCCATGACTACAGCCACGAGGTAGTGGCCCAGTACTGGCGGCACCCGGACGGCCCCCGGTCGACATTGATATTCCTGCACGGTTACTTTGCCGACAGCTTCTGGCTTAACAGCACCATGTTTTCCCTGCGCTGGTTCTACCGCAAAGGCTTCGACATCCTGCTATACACCATGCCGTTCCATGGCTACCGCAGCGACCGCTACGACCTCTTCAGCGGCATCGGCATCGTCGCCCATGGCCTGTCGCACATGAACGAGGTCTTCCTGCAGGCGGTGTATGACCTGCGTATCTGGATGGACTATCTGCAACGGCAGGGGGCGCCCGCCATTGGCGTGTCGGGATTGAGCCTGGGGGGGTACGTCAGCGCGCTGGCGGCGTCGGTGGATGCCCGCCTGGCCTTCGCCATACCCAATGCGCCCGCGGTGATGCTGGTCGATACGGCGTTGCATTTGCCGCCCCTGAGCTGGATCCTCCGCCACTACATGGCCCGCTACGGCATCGACGTGTCGGAGTTTCGCCATGTCACCGCCGTGCACAGTCCGTTGACCTGGCAACCGGTGATTGC
>JBFHLR010000119.1:0-8301 GCA_041594735.1 Marinobacter sp. | reverse complement strand
TAACGGGGGTCATCCTGATGGTTCTGGTGGGGCTGGTGCTGATTGGCGGCATCAAGCGCATCGGCCAGGTCGCCAGCGCTTTGGTGCCGTTCATGGCGATCTCCTATCTGGTGGCCGGGCTGCTGGTGCTGGCGATCAACGCCGCTCAGATCCCAATGGCGCTGGAGCTGGTGTTCACCCATGCCTTCAGCCCGATCGCCGCCCAGGGTGGGTTCGCCGGCGCGGCCATCTGGGCCGCCATTCGCTTTGGGGTGGCTCGGGGCATCTTTTCCAACGAGGCGGGCCTGGGCTCCGCCCCCATAGCCCACGCCGCCGCCCAGACCAGGAACCCGGTCACCCAGGGCATGGTGGCAATGCTCGGTACCTTTATCGACACCATCATCATCTGCTCCATCACCGGTCTGGTGATCATCACCTCCGGCACCTGGACAAGCGGCACCGAAGGCGCCTCGCTGACCTCCCTGGCGTTCGCCGACGCGCTGCCGGGGGTGGGTAACTACGTGGTGGCCTTCGCCCTGGCCATCTTCGCCTTCACCACCATCCTGGGCTGGTCGTTCTATGGCGAGCGTTGCATCGAGTTCCTGTTCGGGGTCAAGGCCATCGTGCCCTACCGGGTACTTTGGGTGGTGGCCATCTACTTCGGCGCCACCTCCGATCTTGGCTTTATCTGGTTGCTGGCGGACACCCTCAATGCCTTGATGGCGGTGCCCAACCTGATCGCGCTGGCGCTGCTGAGCCCGGTGGTGTTCAAGCTGACCCGGAATCACTTCGCGCAGCAACGGCAACCCGGCGGCTGACACCAGCCCGGACGCCAGCCCCGCTGGCGTCCGTCAATGCAGTCAATCATTACGATTCTTCACCAGGGTTCGACAAGACGACTACACTTAAAGATGAAGACCGATTTATCGGGCCGGGACTGACGCACCGGCGATTCGTAATAAGGAGAAGGCCGTATGAGTTTACGTTTGGGAGATATTGCACCGGATTTCGAGCAGGACACCACGGAAGGCCGAATCCGCTTTCACGAGTGGCTGGGGGGCAGTTGGGCCGTGCTGTTTTCCCACCCCGCTGACTTTACCCCGGTATGCACCACCGAACTGGGTCTGACCGCCAAGCTGCACAAGGAGTTCGCCCGCCGCAATGTCAAACCCATTGCGCTGAGTGTCGACACGCTGGAATCCCACAAGGAATGGGTGCATGACATCAACGAAACCCAACACTGTACGGTGACCTTCCCAATCATTGCCGACCCGGATCGCAAGGTGTCCGAGTTGTACGACATGATTCACCCCAATGCCGACGATACCCTGACCGTGCGCTCGCTGTTCATCATCGACCCCCAGAAGAAAGTACGGCTGATGATCACCTACCCGGCCAGCACCGGGCGCAATTTCAACGAGATCCTGCGGGTGATCGATTCCCTGCAGCTGACCGACGAACACAAGGTGGCCACCCCCGGCAACTGGCAGCGGGGCGAGCATGTGGTCATCGTGCCGTCGCTGCAGGACGAAGATGAGATCAAACAACGCTTCCCGCAAGGCTACAAGGCAGTGCGCCACTACCTGCGCCTGACCCCCGACCCGGACAGCAACTGGAGCGGCGACTGATCACCGGCGACAGCGCCGCTACCAAGATCGCCAAAAAGAAAAACCGGTCGTGCCCTCGGCCACGACCGGTTTTTTATTGGCTATAAGCGGGCGTCCGCTTCGATATCAGAACGCCGGCACCACCGCCCCCTGGTATTGGTCCTGGATGAAGGCCTTGACCGCCTCGGAGGTCAGCGCCTGCGCCAGCTTCTGCATGGCGGCGGAGTCGCGGTTGTCTTCCCGGGACACCAGGATGTTGACGTAGGGAGACTCGGCACCTTCGATCACCAGGGCATCTTCCGCCGGGTTCAGGCCCGCTTCCAGCGCGTAGTTGGTGTTGATCAGAGCCAGGTCCACCTGGTTCAGCACCCGCGGCAGGGTCGCCGCTTCCAGCTCATAGAACTTCAGATTCTTCGGATTATTGGCGATGTCCCGCGGCGTGGCGGTGATCTTGCTGCTGTCGGCCAGGGTGATCAACCCGGTTTGCTGCAGCAACAACAGAGCCCGGCCACCGTTGGTGGGGTCGTTGGGAATCGCCACCGTGGCGCCGTCTTCGAGGGCATCCAGCGCGTCGATCTTGCTGGAGTAGGCGCCAAACGGCTCGACGTGCACGCCCACCACACTCACCAGGTGGGTGCCTTTACCGGCGTTGAACTCGGTCAGGTAAGGCTGGTGCTGGAAGAAGTTGGCGTCCATCCGTTCCTGGGCCACCTGAATGTTGGGCTGGACATAGTCGGTAAAGACCTTGACCTGCAGCTCGACACCGTCGGCCATCAGCTGCGGCTTGACGAATTCCAGGATCTCGGCGTGGGGCACCGCGGTGGCGGCAACGTTGAGTTTATCGGCTGCCTGGGCGACGGACACCGCCGCCAGGGTGGTCAGCGCCACCAGAAGCTTCTTCAGACTCATATCCTAACCTCGTTGTTTGGATGGGTGGTACTGGGTTGAGATGCGTTGTGGCATCAACGGCGGCTGTAATACAGCACCAGCCGGTCACCGGCCATCTGCAGTAACTGTACGAAGATCACCAGTAACGCTACGGTAATCACCATCACGTCGGTCTGGAATCGTTGATAACCGAAGCGGATGGCCAGATCCCCCAAGCCACCGCCGCCCACCACACCGGACATGGCGGCGTAGGACACCAGGGTGATGGCAGTAACAGTGACGCCGGCGATGATGCCCGGCAGGGCTTCCGGCAACAGCGCACCGAAGATGATCTGGCGGATGTTCGCGCCCATGGCCTGGGTGGCCTCGATGATGCCCCGGTCCACTTCCCGCAACGACGTCTCCACCAACCGGGCAAAGAAGGGCGCGCCCCCCGCCACCAGCGGCGGAATCGCGCCGGCAACACCCAGGGAGGTGCCGATGATCATCACCGTCACCGGAATCATTACGATCAGCAGGATGATGAACGGTACCGAACGCAACACATTGACCACAAACGACAGCACCGCATAGGCCGCTGGCTGTTCCAGCAACTGGCGCTTGCCGGTAAGGAACAGCAGCACCCCCAGCGGCAGGCCGATGACCACGCTGAACAGCAGCGACAGCCCCACCATCACCAGGGTGTCCCAGCTGGCCCAGCCGATTTCCACCCAGTCCACATTACTCAGCAGGCTGTCCATCAGCGCATCACCTCCACGTGTACGTCCGCCGCCTGCAGTGCCGCCATCGCCACCGCCAGGTCGCCCCCCACCAACGACAGGGTGAGCTGGCCGTAAGGCGTGTCCTTGATGTGATCGATCCGGCCGGAGAGGATGCTGAAATCCACCCCGGACTCCCGCGCCACCCGGCCCAGCAGCGGCTTGTAGGTGGCGTCGCCGCGGAAGGTCAGGCGCAGGATACGGCCTTCGGCGTGGGCCAGGTCCTGCTCCATCTCCTGATGGTCAATGCTTTCACTCTCGAACACGAAATCCCGGGTGGTGGGGTGCTGGGGGTGCAGAAACACATCGCTCACCGGCCCCAGCTCCACCACCCGACCGGCGTCCATCACCGCCACCCGGTCACAGACCCGGCGTACCACGTCCATTTCATGGGTGATCAGCACGATGGTCAGCCCCAGTTCCTGATTGAGGTCCGCCAGCAGGCGCAGCACCGATTGGGTGGTCTGCGGATCGAGGGCGCTGGTGGCCTCGTCACACAGCAGAATACTGGGACGGCAGGCGAGGGCGCGGGCAATGCCGACCCGTTGCTTCTGGCCGCCGGACAGCTGCGAAGGATACTTGTGAGCGTGCTCGCTCAGACCAACCCGCTCCAGCAGTTCCCGCACCCGCTCCCGGATCTGCCCGCGGGAATAGATACCCGCCAGTTTCATCGGAAAGGCGATGTTGTCCGCCACGGTCTTCGACGACAGCAGGTTGAAATGCTGAAAAATCATGCCCACCTTGCGGCGGAAGGCCCGCAGCTGGTCGGCGCCATAGGCAGTGACGTTGTCACCGTCAATCAGAATGCGCCCGTGGGAGGGACGTTCGAGGAGATTGATCAGCCGCACGAGGGTGGATTTGCCGGCACCGGAGTGGCCAACAATGCCGAATACCTCGCCGGCCGAGATGGTCATACTGGTGGCATGCAGTGCAGGGATCGCCCGACCGCCCACCTCGTAAGACTTCTGGACCTGATCAAATTCAATCACGGAGCAGCCTTGTGAGTGCAGCGTTAAAACGCGCAATTATAGACCAATCCGTTGCCAAAACCCGCATGCCGCATATTGTTAAATGCCACTATAGCCGCCTGTTGACATTACTGGGGGGGCGCTACACGGCAAACAGATGCTTTTCCCAATTCGACGTGGAACTGCCGGTGCTGGCCAATACCCGCACCGTATCAACGAATTAACCCAAAACAGCAACAGCACCGTCAGCCGCGCCATCACCCTAATAGGCTTCGACGCGGTCAAGGCCATGGCCATTTCCAGCCTGCTGGTGTGCAGAACGCGCAGCTGTGCCTGACCATCCTGGCGCAACGGTGATGGCCCCAAACGCTGACTAATGCAGCGCCCGCAGTTGCCGTGGGTAGAGCGCGGCGCTGACCTCCGGTTCTTCCAGCAGTTCCGCCAGCTCCAGATCCAGCTCGGTTGCCTCGCCTTCCTCGGGCAGTGGCTCGAACAGGGTATCGAGCCAGGCGGTCACCTTGGGGGCGTCCTCCCGCTCGTAGTCGGTGGACAGGGCACCTATACCACGAAAGCCAATGATGCGTTGGTGCCTCGGATCACGGATCTGCTCAAAGCCCCGCCAGTAAATCCGGTCGCGGGTGTGCAGCTGCACGAACAGGGTATCGATGGGGGTGGTGGCTTCGGTGCCGCTCTCGGCTGCCTGTTCCGGTGCGGCATCGCTGACTTCGTCCTTCCTGCGGATGGTGGTCCAGGCCGGATAGAGTAGGGCGACCGCATCGGCCTCGACGTGCTCCCGCGCGGCGCGCAGAATCAACGCCCAACGGGCCTTGTCGGCATCGGTTTCCAGTGAATTGATCGGTAAGTCGTAGCTTTGCTCGTTGGAGAGGACAATTGCCATCATCGGGGCGTCCAGTTCCCCCATGGCCTCGGCCTGTGCAACGGATACCAGCTCGTCGATTGCCATCGGTTGGTTCATAATCCACTCGCCTCCTCGATGCCATCAGGGTCATAGGGAGCGCGCTCCCTCCCTGACAGCATAGCGTGTTCCGTACGTAAAGATAAACGGCAAATCAGTAGCGAAGGAGCACGCTCAGCCCGGCCCGGTCTGGCAGCCGTCACAGGCCAGTCACAGATGCTCGGTGCGCTGGTACTGGTCGAACCAGGGCTGGGCCTCTTCCAATTGGGCGGCCAGCTGCAGCAAGGTGGCCTCATCACCATGACGGCCACCGAACTGGACCCCCACCGGCAAGCCCTCCCCCGTCCAGTGCAGCGGCACCGACATCGCCGGGGTACCGGTCAGGTTGGCCAACTGGGTAAACGGGGTGCGCGCCAGGTTGTCCAGGGCCAGCTGGTCCACCTGACCGCTCTTGTGCACCAACCGCCCCGCCCGCAACGCCAGCATCAGCTTGGCCACCACCTGCAGGTGCGCCGGGGTTTCCATCTGGCCAATACGGGCCGGCATCCGGCCGGTGGTCGGACACAGATAGAGGTCAAAATCCTCGAAGAAGGCGCCGAGGCCACGGGCGAAATTGTTCCAGCGCTGGCGCATGGCAACGTAGTCCGGCAGCGGCAGGGTTCGACCGAGCATCGCCAACAGGCGGGTTTCCAGCTCGAAGTCCGACTCCCGCGCACCATACTCGCGGGTGGCCCGATCCACCGCGGCGGACACCTCGCCGAAGTACAGCCCCAGATAACAGCGGGCCAGATCGGGTCCGTCAATGTGGGGTTGGGCGTACTCCACCGTGTGGCCCAGGCTGGCCAGCAGGCGGGCGGTGGCTTCCACCGCCTCAACGCACGGGGCATCCACCTCGGTGCCGTAGGGGGAGTCGGTAAAGACGCCGATCTTCAGGGTGCGCGGTGCCTGCTGCATCAACTCGGCGTAAGGTCGGGGCGGCTCCGGAATTCGGAACGGGTCCCCCACCGCCGGCCCCGACAGCACGTCGAGCATGGCGGCGCTGTCCCGTACGGTGCGGGTCACCACGTGCTCGCAGGACGCTCCGGTCCAGCCTTCGCCAGCCATGGGCCCCACCGACACCCGGCCGCGGGACGGCTTGAGACCAAACAGCCCGTTGTAGGCCGCCGGGATGCGAATCGAACCACCGCCATCGTTGGCCCCGGCCATCGGCACAATGCCCGCACCGACCGCGGCACCGGAGCCACCGCTGGAGCCACCCGGGGTGAGTTCCGGGTTCCAGGGGTTGCGACTCGGCCCCCACAGTCGGGACTCGGTGATGGCCTTCAGACCCAGTTCCGGGGTGGCGGTGCGACCGATCACCACCAGGCCGCTGTCACGGCTGCGCCGAACAAACTCGGAATCCTGCCGTGGCAGGTAACGCTGATAGCCACGGCTGCCATAGCTGCACGGCACCCCCTGCTGTTCCTGGGCCAGGTCCTTGAGCAGGAACGGCACGCCGGCGAACGGCCCCGCCGCGGCTGATTGATGGCTCAGGGCGTCGCCATACTGGGGATGGCAGATGACATTGAGCCGGCCATTGACCCGCTCGGCCCGGGCAATGGCGGCCTCGCAAACTTCCCGGGAAGACACTTCCTTGCGCCGGATCAGCTCGGCGAGGGCGACCGCGTCGTAACGCAAATATTCGGATTCTTTCATGACGGGTTCCGGAACAGGTGGTTAGGCGCCGCCAAGAATAACGAAATGACGGAGGGAGAACAGTGACAATACCTCAGGTTGGCCCGATCAGTCGCCACCACCACAAGCATGGACCTGGCACGCCAGACTGGCTAGGATGCAGACAATAGCCCTTCTCGTTGGATCGGAACCGCCCATGTGGAAATGGATCGGATTGCTGTTTGTCCCCGTGCTGTGCTGGGGCGCCCAGAAACAGGCGACGGCCGAGCCCGATGCCGACAGCTGGGTGTCGGTGGTACGGGCCTCCCCTTACTGGGTGAGCCAGGGCGTCTATGAAAACATCGTCACCATTCGACGCTGGGTACTCACCGAATCCGGCTACTGTTCCGAACCCAACCGGCATATCCTGTTTGGCCACCGTGGCCGTTTCCTGGGTTACATCGCCAACGGTGTCACCCGCCCGGGCACCCAGCAGCGCCTCAATGATAGCCGTGCCGCCCTGGCCCGCCGTGGCGAGGTACACACCTGGGTCAAGGGTGGCCCAGGCAAGACCGGCTACCCCTTTGCCCTGGCCTGCAACCAGCCCCACGTGGATCTGGACGAAGCCATTCACCGCTACCTCGGCACCGAGGCCGCAGACCGGCTCTGGGGAACCTGGGACGACCTCCGCTTTCGCGCACCCGACAACCCGGGAGCCCTGCATGACGCCCTGCTGCAGGTCTACCACACCCGGCAGAGCCAACAACGTTTGCAGTTGCCGGCGGAATTACCCAGATACCTGGCCGGCCAGGTGCTGATCGAGAGCGGCGCCCGGGCCCAGGCCCATTCCGCCGCCGATGCCCGCGGTATCCTGCAGCTGTCGCGCTCGGCACTGGGCGACTGTGGCATTGCCACCGGCAATTACTGGCACCGCCTGGCCCAGCTCGACTGCGCCCTCAAGCTAATGAACCAGAATGCCCGCAATCTGCGGCCGGTGTTCGAGGCACGCTTTGGCGGGCTACCGGCAACCAAACGCGAGCGGCTGTTCACGCTGCTGCTGGTGCAGGCCTACCACGGCGGTGCCAGCCGGGTTGAGGCGCTGCTGACCAGCGAGGAGCTGTCGGCGCCCGCAGCCTACTTTTCACGCCACCACCACCGTTACAGTGCCGGAGATATCGCTTTCGGTATGATCTACCACAATCTGGGACGGGACCGATTCGGCCTGGCCTCGCTGTATTATGTGGCGGACGTCGAACTGGCCATGGAAGCCCTGTGTCAAAGGGCCCAGGTGCGCCAGAACGGCTTTTGCGGCGATGCCGGCTAGTGTCCCGGCTGGTTAATTCGCTGATCTACTGAGCCCTTGAAACGATCGGACCCGCCATGGAACTCACCCTCATTCCCGAAGGCCTGACCGCCACCACCGTCATCATCCTGCTGCTGTGTTCCACCCTGACCTCACTGATCACCGCCAGCCTCGGTGCCGGTGGCGGCGTACTGATGTTGGTGCTGTTGGCGCTGTGGCTGCCGCCGGC
>JBFHLR010000118.1:0-8413 GCA_041594735.1 Marinobacter sp. | reverse complement strand
GGCATTATCAAGCCGCTGCTGGAAATGCTGGCGGGGGTGCCGACGGTGGTGTACGGCTTCTTTGCCGCGCTCACTGTGGCGCCGTTTATCAGCGACCTGGCCAAGGTGCTGGGACTGGAGGCCTCGGCCGAGAGTGCCCTGGCCGCGGGCCTGGTGATGGGCATTATGATCATCCCGTTCGTGTCGTCCCTGTCGGACGATGTTATCAATGCGGTGCCGCAGTCGTTGCGGGACGGCTCCCTGGCCCTGGGCGCCACCCAGTCGGAGACCATGAAGAAGGTCATCTTCCCGGCGGCGTTGCCGGGCATCATGGGCGGCATCCTGCTGGCGGTGTCCCGGGCCATCGGCGAAACCATGATTGTGGTGATGGCGGCGGGGCTGGCGGCCAATCTCACCGCCAACCCGCTGGATGCGGTCACCACCGTGACGGTACAGATCGTGACGCTGCTGGTGGGTGACCAGGAGTTCGACAGCGCCAAGACCCTGGCCGCCTTTGCCCTCGGCATGATGCTGTTCGTCGTGACCCTGGCGCTGAACATCATTGCCCTTCACGTGGTTCGGAAATATCGGGAACAGTATGACTAAGCCAACTTCGCAGGCGGAACTGGTCCGCCAATCCCTCAAGCGCCGCTACCGCAAGGAAATGCGCTTCCGTGCTTATGGCATCGCCGCCATCGCCGTGGCCCTGTTCGCGTTGGTGGTGCTGTTCGCCGACATCATCGGCAAGGGTTACACCGGTTTCCTGAAAACCACGGTGACTCTGGAGGTGACCTTCGATGCCGATCTGATGTACCTGGACGACCCCACCGATGCCACCGCCCTGCGCAACGCCGACTACTTGGCGCCGCTGATAGCCGCGCTCAAGCAGCAGTTGCCAGGGGTTTCGGGTCGGCAGCAGGAGCGGGCGCTGAAGGGGCTGCTCAGCGGCTACGCGGCCAGCGACCTGAAGGACGCGGTGGTCGCGGACCCGGCGGTGATGGGTACGACCCGCACCATGACCTTTCTGGCCAGCGACGACGTGGATGTGTTCGTCAAGCACCGAGGCGACACCAGCTATTCCATCAAGCTGACCGAACTCCAGCAGCAATGGGCACTGACCCTGCTGGAGCGGGGGGTGATCGAGACGTCGTTCAACGACATCTTCTTCAGCCATGGCGACAGCCGCGAGCCGGGTAACGCCGGCGTGCTGGGGGCGATCGTAGGTTCACTGCTCACCATGATGGTCACCCTGTTCCTGTCGTTTCCGATTGGTGTGGCGGCAGCCATCTATCTGGAGGAGTTTGCGCCCCAGAACCGCTTCACCGACTTCATCGAGGTCAACATCAACAACCTGGCGGCGGTGCCGTCGATCATCTTCGGCCTGCTGGGTCTGGCGATTTTCATCAACCTGTTCGGCATGCCGCGCTCGGTGCCGGTGGTGGGTGGCCTGGTGCTGATGTTGATGACCCTGCCCACCATCATCATTTCCAGTCGGGCGGCCATCAAGAGCGTGCCGCCGTCCATCCGCGAGGCCGCCGAGGGCATTGGGGCCTCCAAGATGCAGGTGGTGCTGCACCATGTACTGCCGCTGGCGATGCCGGGCATGTTGACCGGCTCGATCATCGGCATGGCCCAGGCCCTGGGGGAGACTGCCCCCTTGCTGCTGATCGGCATGGTGGCCTTTATTGTCGATGTGCCGGGCGGGTTCTTCGACTCGGCCACGGTGCTGCCGGTCCAGATCTTCCTGTGGGCGGGCAGCCCGGAGCTGGGCTTTATCGAACGCGCGTCAGCGGCCATTATGGTATTGCTGACCTTCCTGATCAGTATGAATGCATTGGCCATCTGGCTCCGCAAACGTCTTGAACGCCGGTGGTAAGGAGAATCCCATGAACACCATGAATCCGAGTCTCAGTAACGAAAACGTGCAACGGGATACCGCGGAGCCAGGGGCCGAGGGTGGCCGGGGCAAGCCAGCCGAGGGCGTCATCGAATACGGCAAGACCGTGGGCACGCCGTTTTCCGACAACCCCAAGTTTTCCCTGCGCGACGTCGACGTCTTTTACGGCCAGAGCCAGGCCATCAAAAGCATCAGCCTGGACATCGCCAAGAATGAGGTCATCGCCTTCATCGGGCCGTCCGGATGCGGCAAGTCCACCTTCCTGCGTTGCCTGAACCGGATGAACGACAGCATCGACATCTGCCGGGTCAAGGGCCAGCTGGAACTGGATGGTCAGGACCTGTACGACCCCAAACGCGATGTGGTAGAGCTGCGCGCACGGGTGGGTATGGTGTTCCAGAAGCCCAACCCGTTCCCCAAATCCATCTACGACAACGTTGCCTATGGCCCGCGCATTCACGGCCTGGCCAATCGCAAGTCGGAATTGGACGACATTGTCGAGAACAGTCTGCGCAAGGCGGGCTTGTGGGACGAGGTCAAAGACCGTCTGGACGCTCCCGCCACCGGCATGTCCGGCGGCCAGCAGCAGCGCCTGTGCATCGCCCGCACCATTGCGGTCAGCCCGGAAGTGGTGCTGATGGATGAGCCCTGTTCGGCGCTGGACCCGATCGCCACCGCCCGGGTGGAGGAGCTGATCGCCGAGCTGTCGGAGAGCTACACCATCATCATCGTGACCCACTCCATGCAGCAGGCAGCGCGGGTGTCGGATCGTACCGCCTACTTCCACCTCGGTCATCTGGTGGAGGTCAACAAAACCAACAAGGTATTCACGGCCCCGGAACACGAACTGACCGAATCTTACATCACCGGTCGTTTCGGCTAACCGCCGCCGTTGACAGGATACGAGGAGAACAAGACTTATGCCGCATCAAAAGGACGACGTGTACGGTGATCATATTTCCCATCAGTTCAATGAGGAACTGGCGGAGCTCAAGACCGAGTTCCTGAAAATGGGGGGCATGGTCGAACAGCAGTTGAATGATGCTGTTCAGGCCCTGGTGGAAGGTGACAGCGCGCTGGCGGATGAGGTCCGGGCCCGGGACAAGGCCGTCGATCAGATGGAGGTGGAGATCGACGAGGAGGCCACTCAGGTGATCGCCCGCCGCCAGCCCACTGCCCGCGACCTGCGTCTGGTGGTTTCGGTGATCAAGATGGTGGCGGATCTGGAACGGGTGGGCGACGAGGCCAAGAAAATCGCCAAGTTTGCCATTGGCCTGGCGGAAGAAGGCAAGGCGCCTCGCGGCTACGTAGAGGTGCGCCACATCGGCAACCATGTCGCCACCATGCTGCACGATGCCCTCGATGCCTTTGCCCGGCTCGATTCCGAGCAGGCGCTGCAGATCATGAAGGAGGACAAGCGGGTCGATGAGGAGTATCAGGCCGCTACCCGCAGTCTGCTGACCTTCATGATGGAGGACACCCGTAATATCTCACGCTGCATGTCGGTGATGTGGGTGCTGCGGGCGCTGGAGCGGGTCGGCGACCACGCCTGTAACCTGGCGGAAAACGTCATCTTCATGGTCAAGGGTGAGGACGTCCGTCATACCTCCATGGAAGAGGCGGAGCGGGTCGTGGGTCACACCCGGGGCTGACGCCTCTGCCCGGTACAAGCACCACAAAAAAACCGGTCTGGCGTTTGCCGACCGGTTTTTTTGTGGCCGTCTGCCGCTGGGCAGGGGCCGCTATGTAGCCTGCGCCCAACGGGATAGGTTACGGATTTACGCCTGCTTCATGCGGTCGGTGTAGGGCGGCCAGCCAAAGGGCTTGCCGGCGAGCAGGTGCAGGTGCAGATGAAACACGGTTTGGCCGGCATTGGCGCCGCAGTTCATTACGGTGCGGTAGCCGTCTTCATCGAAGCCCATCTCCTTGGCCAGCTTGGCCGCTACCACAAAGAGGTGACCCACCAGCTCGCGATCGTCCGGTCCCAGGTCGTTGATGGTGGCAATGGCTTTCTTGGGCACCAACAGCAGGTGTACCGGAGCTTGGGGGTTGATGTCGCGAAAGGCCAGGCTGAGCTCGTCCTCGTACACGATGTCGGCGGGGATCTCGCGGTTGATGATCTTGCTGAACAGCGTCTCTGACATGACGGGTATCCTTGCGCGTAGTGAGTGGGCGGGTGGTGCCGGTTACAGCGATCCGAGGCCGGGAAGCCGGTTGGCCAGGGTCTGCACCAGCGGCGGCAGCGTGTCCTCGATCCCCATGGCGTAGCGTGCGACCCGGTTCTTGGCGAACGGGAGTGCCTGGGCCAGCCCGAGCCCCAGGTTGCGGGCCAGGTGGAGCGGCGGAATCCGATTGCTGAATATATGGTAGAACAGATCCATGGCCAGCATCATGCGGCGATTGGCGGGACGGCGCCGGCGCTCATAGCGCTCCAGCCACTGCGGTGTGGCCGGGTCGAGTCCGGCGCGGCGGCATTCGTGCAGCAGTTGTTGCAGGCATTCCGCGTCCTGGAAGCCCAGGTTGACGCCCTGGCCGGCCAGGGGATTGAGGGTGTGGGCGGCGTCGCCCACCAGTACCACCCGATCCTGATGGTAGTGATTGGCGTGCTGGCGGGCGATGGGGAAGCTGGCGCGGCCATCTACATGGGTCAGCGGCGGCAGGTCGTCGGGGAACGCCCGCTGCACGGCGGCCAGGAACGCCTCGGGGGCGAGCGCTTTCAGGCTTGTCAGGGTATCCGGGTGGTCGTACCACACCAGCGACGCCCAGCTTTCGCCGCAATGGGATTCCTGGGCGGCGTGTAGTGGCAGGAAGGCGCGGGGACCGCTGGGGTGGAACGCCTGCCAGGTGATGTCCTGCACCGGGCCCTGATAGCGCACCGACGCCACCAGCGCCTGTTGCGCGTACTGATCCCGGGTGGTGCCGATGCCGGCCAGGGTGCGTACCCGGGATTGAGCGCCGTCGGCACCGACCACCAGCTGGCCGTGCAGTTCGCTACCGTCAGTGAGGGTGACAATGGCGTGTTCCGGTTGCGACTGCAGGCTGGCGATGCCCTGGCCCACCAGCAGGGTGATGTTGGGCTGACGGTCGGCGAGCTGCCACAGCGCCTGCTGGGTGACCCGGTTTTCCACGATGTGGCCAAGATGGCTGGTGTCGAGCCCGCTGGCGCTGAACTCGGTTCGCGCCACTTGCTGGGGCACCAGCCGCTGCAGGGGATGGGCGGTGTCGTCCCACACCGCCAGGCGGCGATAGGGGGTCATGCGCATGGCGGTCATGTCTCGCCAGGCGCCCAGCTGGCGCAGGTAGCGCTCGCTGCCGACACTGAGTGCCGACACCCGTAAATCCGGGGTGGTGTCGGGAGCGTAGCCGTCAGCACTGACGCGATCGATCAGCGCAATCCGGTAGCCGCTTTGCGCCAGGCCGCAGGCCAGCGCGGCACCCACCATGCCGGCACCCACCACCACTATGTCATAGGACTGAGTCATACAAGGGCTTCCTGTCTGAATGAGCCGTGGGAAAGCTGCGGCGCTTTCATCAGGCCTCCCGGGGCGACTGTGTAAAAACTATTGCGCTTGGCTATGCGTCGTTAAAATTCGGTTCACAGGCTTTGCCTGAACGCACTTTAGTGCGGCCCCGAAAGGGTGAGCGCAGCGAATAATATGCTCATTTATAATCAATAAACTGCGCTTTTTCGCCGAATTTTGCTTAGCCTGTGCTCATGACGTTTTTACACAGCCGCCTGAGGGCCCCAGTTTACGCGAAGGAGCGATTCAGACAAGCGTGGCGGTGGGCGGAACCTGGTCGCTAGGTTTAGTAACCGGCGACGCCGGTGGTGCGGTCGCCTGCGCCAAGCTGGCGGGGTTTACGGCTTTTCTTGAGCCAGCCGGGCTTCTGGGTGCCGGGCTTGGTGAAGCCCTGATCGATCACCACCGGATGCACCAGGTTGAGGAAGTCGGCGGTCTTCATGTGGATGGATTCGGTGTGACTGCCGGCGGCAAAGGCCAGTTCAGGCTGGTTGGTGAGGGCTTCGCAGCAGTAGACGGACATGTCGAACAGGTGGCCGAAAGGGGGCATGGCGCCCACTTCGCAGTTCGGGAAACGGTCCTGGAATTCCTTTTCATCGGCGAGGTCGACAAAGTCGGTGTCGAGCACATTGCTGAGTCGATCCCAGCGTATCCGCCAGGTGGCGGGCATCACCAGCATGGCCATCTTGCCATCGAGTTCGATGATGACGGTCTTCACCACCCGGTCGCCGGCGATCTGCACATGATGGGCGAGTTCCTGGGCGGTAAACGCGGGCGGATGGGGCAGGCACATGTACTCCACATTGGCCTGATCGAGGAACTTCTTTAACTGCTGTACCGGCATTGTGACAACCTCCTACCAGCAAGGACAGCTTACCGGCCTGCGCCCCGGGGAACGCGTGCCTGTGTGCCAGGAAGCAGGCAGTGGATTGCCCGCACTTCCTTACCCGTCAGCTTAGCTGAGCCTGACAGGAATGCGAGGGGTTTTAACGTCGATTTGCGACATGCCTCCCAGGCGGAAATAGTCGGTAACAGAGCAGTAACAAAGGCGAAACAGGCGAGCAATGAAAGAGCAACACAAGGGGCAGGGGGGCGAAGCCGGTGGCCGGGACGCTGGGGGCGACCCGGCCAGTCGGCGTTAGTCGGCCTTGTACAGGTGCACGTCGCGCTGGGGGAACGGGATGGAGATTCCTTCGGCGTCGAAGGCGTTCTTGACGTTCTCCTGCATGTCGAAATACAGCGGCCAGTAGTCGGAGGCTTTCAGCCAGACCCGCACCGTGAAGTCCACCGAGCTTTCGCCCAGGCCTCCCACCACCACCATGGGGGCAGGCTCTTTCAGGGCGCGGGGATCGGCGTCGATCAGCCGCTGGATGATGGCCTTGGCCTTGCCGATGTCGTCGCCGTAGCCGATGCCGAAGCTCATGTCACAGCGGCGGGTGTCATAGGCGCTGAGGTTGATCAGGCTGGCATTGGACAGGTTGCCGTTGGGGATCACAATGCGGCGGTTATCGAAAGTGTTGAGAATGGTGTAGAGAATCTGGATTTCGACGACGGTGCCCAGATAGCCCTGGGCCTCGATCACGTCGCCGACCCGGAAGGGTTTGAAGATCAGGATCAGCACACCGCCGGCGAAGTTCGCCAGACTGCCCTGCAGCGCCAGGCCGACGGCCAGACCGGCGGCACCCATGACGGCAATGAACGAGGTGGTGGCAATGCCCACCATGGAGGCCACTGAGATCAGCAGCAGGATTTTCAGCGTGACCCCGATCAGTCCACACAGGAACTTGCTGAGGGTAGGGTCCTTGGCGGCCAGCCGGGTTTCCAGTGCGCCCACCAGACGCTTGATCAGCCACAGGCCGATCAGCAATGTGACCAGTGCCAACACCACCTTGGGGGCGTAGGCCATGATCATGGCCAGGGCCTGATCCATTATCTCAGTGGCTTTTCCGTTCGCACCGAACAGGTCGTCCATCGAGGGCTCCTTGTTTGTTGGTTGTTGATTCCTGCCATGGGTAGGGGACCGAACCGCCATACCCGATTATTGGATGACTTCTGTTAAGGACTCCAGGGGCCTCGGAATGTCGCAGATGATCCAGAACTAATCAGAGGCTCCCTAGGTTATAGCAGAGTACTGTACTTGCCATGTGATGAAGATGACACATTTAAGGCCAATAATGTCTTGATTCAAAGCCTGTTTATCCCTGGCTCCAGGCCACGATGTCGTCGGCGCTGCCCCGCACCGCCACCCGGCCCTCTTTCTGGCTCAGCTGGTAGTCGTACATGGGGTCGTAGTAGTCGGTCAATAACGCCTCGATCCAGGCGTCGTGGCCGCTTGGGTCGCCGTTCGCCCGTTGCTGTATCAGGGCGG
Organism: Marinobacter sp.; assembly: GCA_041594735.1. Lineage (GTDB taxonomy): Bacteria > Pseudomonadota > Gammaproteobacteria > Pseudomonadales > Oleiphilaceae > Marinobacter. The sequence goes on along the minus strand of JBFHLR010000118.1, from coordinate 648 downwards.
CTTCCATGGCCTGGCGGAGCCGCTGATGGCGCTCGCCGCCCAACCGCTTGCGGATGCGGTCCAGCGCGCTGAGCAGGTAGTCTTCGAAGTTGGCCCAGCCGGCCTGTTGGCCGTCGCGATTGCGGTACTGGGTCAGCATGCTCTCGACATAGTCTTCGCGGATGATGGCCACCCGCTGCGCCAGTGGACGTTCAAGAATCATCAGTGGTGCGGTCGCCATGCGTTCACGCAGGGGCTCGGGCAGGGCGCAGCGGCCGATCAGGCGGCTTTCGTCTTCCAGGTACAGCGGGCCGGCCTGTCGCTGGCTGGCCTTGAGCATGGCAACCGCCAGGGCATTCTCAAAATCGATCTGGGTTGGCTGCGGGGTGACGTGGCGGCCAAAGCTGGAACCTCTGTGGTTGGCCAGGGCCTCCAGATCCACCGGGTTGGGCAGCCTGTGCAGCACCCGGGTCTTGCCGGTGCCGGTGCGCCCGCTGAGGATGCGAAACTCCGAGCGCTGCACCCGTACTTCGAGCTGGTCGATCAGGAAGCGTCGCAGGGCCTTATAGCCGCCGATGACCAGCGGGTAGTCAATGCCGGCGTCCCGTAACCATTGCTGGGTCAGCCGTGAGCGCAGGCCGCCGCGAAAGCAGTACAGGTAGCCGTCGG
>JBFHLR010000117.1:0-8453 GCA_041594735.1 Marinobacter sp. | reverse complement strand
CCTCGGCGTCGAGCGAGGCCAGTTCGGCCTGCAAACTGTGGGCAGCGGTGCAGTAGTGGCACTCGTTTTCGAGACTGATGGCCAGGATCAATACCTGCACTTCAGCCGGGGTCAGGCTGGTCTGCTGCACCTGCGCGTCCAGCATCAGGTAGCTGCTGAGGGCCGGGTTCGATTCGGCCAGCATGGCCATGGCGTTGGGGATAAAGCCGAACGCCGACTTGATGGTCTTGAGGGTCTCCTGGGACGCTTCCGGTGCGGTGGTCTCGGTGTAGATCTCGAAATCGCTCATGGGACTTGCTTCCTTGTCGGTCAGTAGGTGGATTACTGGGTTTTCAGCCAATCCGGATAGGCGGCGCCAGAGGGAAAGGTCATGACGTTGCGGTTGTTGGTCTGGCGACGGCCATCGGGGTGGTTTTGTTCGAAGATGTGGGCGAAGCCCCAGCCGGCACCGTAGTCCGGATGGAATACCTCGAAGGGGGCGATCAGCGCGCCGGTGCCAGTTCGGTGCAGCGGGAAGCCGCTGTTGTGCAGCACCGGTTCGCGGGACTGGTAGTGGATAACGAGGTCGTCGTGGCGGTGGGAATTGCCCGGGCCCCGGCTGATGTTGAACTTGCCGAATGCCGCAACGGCTCCTGGCGCAGCGTGTTGGCCGAGGAACTCGCCGCCGAGGTCGATGCCGGCAGGATCGACGACCACCAACTGGTAACCGCCATCCCGGACCACCCAGCCCTCCGGCGGGACCTGCTCGCCGGAGCTGTTGTACAGGCGGTATTCCCAGCGTGGATCCAGCATGAAGGGCACCATCATCACGCGCCCGGCCAAGTCGGCGGCGGTGACGTCGACACCAAAGCGCTCGCGGAAGAAGGTTTGTGCCCGTTGCTCGAACGCCGTGATCTGCTGATCGTCCCAGCCCATGATGTCACGGGTGAAATGGTCATAGTCCGGGGCCTGGTAGTTCGTATCGGCCGGGTTATACCGGCCGTTGGCCATCAGCACCATGTACTTGTCATGACCGACCGGAGTGCCGTAGGCAGCGTATTCGGCATTGCCGGCGTGGGCCTGAAGGGTGTGGATAGCGGAGAGCGCCAGCAACAGCCAGCAGGCGGTTCGTAGCTTTGTCAGCACTTGGTTAACGGCGAGGGACTGCATCAGATTGTTGCTCCTTGAGTTGACGGTAGGGCACGGGAGGTAATTGGAGGCCAGCTGCGAATCAGCTGAGACAGCGTTTCCAGGCACGGGGACTGCAGGATCGTGTAGTGATTGGCCTGAAGCTCGACGGTGCGGGCGTGCGGGGGCAGTCGCGACGACCAGAACGACCCCGACTGAACGGGGACCCGTCCCGCCAGAGCGGTACCGGCCTGTACGATCAGGCAGGGAATATCGGCATCGGCCAGTGAGCCTGGTTCATAGTTCCGCAGCGCAGCGACATGGCTGGTAAAGACCTGATATAACCGGTTGAAGGGGAGGTTGCCGGTCTCCGCGATCCATCCCCGTTGTTGCAGTTGCCGCAGCCCCTGACTGAGTCTGGCTTCCGGGCTGGCCTGGGCGTCGAGTTGCAGTTCCGGCAAGGTGGGGGTCTTGGCCAGATCTCCCAGGAACCAGCGGATCAGGGTGGTGTAGTCCGGCATGGGCTGGCCCGTGGGCGCAGGCGTGTCCACCAGGATCAGCCCATCCACCCGTTGGCCGTTGGCCAGTCGCGTAAGGGCCGCCTGGTAGGCCAGCACGCCACCAAAGGACCAGCCGGCGAGAATGCAGGGCCTTGATGCAATGGCCGGGCTCAGTTCCGCTAGATAGCCGGACACCAGGGTTCCCAGCGCAGCCTGCTCCGGTTGCGTCGCGGCCTGGACGCCGATGGCGTCGAACTCGTCCGCCAAGGCTGTAGCCAAGGTCTGGTAGCAGAACACGTTGCCACCGGAGGGGTGAAACCAGACCATGGCCGGTTTATCCCTGCCCGGCGTTGTCAGGGGGACCAGTGCGCTTTCTGCCGGTGGCGTTTGGCAGCCTGCCGCCGCCGAACCACTAAGGCTCTGATCGATCTGTGCGGCCAGCTCCGCCAGCTCAGGGTGACGCAGCAGGCTCTGCATGGGCAGCGTTGCGCCGAAGCGCTCTTCGATCGCTGCCAGCACCCGTACCACGCTGAACGACGTGCCTCCCAGGGCAAAAAAGTTGTCCTGGCGGCACACCCTGGGTTGATCCAGCACGGTCTGCCAGATCTTGGCCAGGCCTTGCTCGGTGTCGCCTTCGGGGGCGCTGAATGACGTGCGGGCCGGGGTGGTGGACGGCTCCGGCAGCGCCTTGCGATCCACCTTGCCATTGGCGCTCAGGGGCAGGGCGTCCAGGCGCAGCAGGTACGACGGCACCATGTATTCCGGCAACTGGGTTCTCAGCCAGGCCAGCAGTTGCTCGGTATCGAAGGGTCCTGCGTCACAGACCACGTAGGCCGCCAGGGCGGCGTTCTCGGTGTTGGTGCCGGTAACCCGGGCCACCGCTGCGCTGACCCGAGGATGGCGTTGCAGCTGGCTTTCGATGTCCCCCAACTCGATGCGATAGCCGCGAATTTTGACCTGACCGTCCTGACGGCCGAGAAACTCGATATGCCCCTGTGGACGTCGCACGCCCCAGTCACCGGTACGGTACAACCGTTCGCCGCTGTCGGGGTGGGTGATAAAGGACTCACGGCTGCGCTCTGCCGCCTGCCAGTAACCTTGTGCCACGCCCTGTCCACCAATGAACAGCTCTCCGGGCACATGATCGGGACGCGGCTGCAGGCCCGCGTCCAGAACGTGGATGGTCTGATTGGCCAGCGGGAAGCCGTAGGGAATGCTCGGCCAGTGAGCCTCGACGGTGTCGACATCGAAATAGATAGACCAGATCGACGCCTCGGTGGCGCCGCCAAGGCTGGTTATCTTGGCTGTGCCGAACCGGGCCATTCGCTGGGGCAATTGCACCGGCAGCCAGTCGCCACTGAGCATCATGCGGCGTAGTGGAAGTGGGGTATCCGGTTGGCTCCGCTCCAGGTGCTCGAGAAACAGCTGGGCCAGAGCGGGCACAGAGTTCCAGATGGTGACACCGTGCTGGCGAACCAGATGCTCGCACAGGGCCGGATCGCGCCCTGCACCCTGGGGGGGTATCAGCAGGGTCGCACCGGCGGCAAAGGTGCCGAAGAGGTCGTAAACCGACAGGTCAAAATTCAGATCCGACAGGCCGAGGATCACATCCTGGCTGGAGATTTCGAACCGTCGGTTGATGTCTTCGATGGTATTGGCCGGGCCGTGATGATCCAGCACCACGCCTTTGGGGGTGCCGGTGGAGCCCGAGGTGAAGATGATATAGGCGGTATCGGCGGGGGTCTGTACCCTGGGCAGGTCATCCTCGGAGATCGACCATTGCGCGGGCTGGCTCATGTCCAGTGTGCGCCAATTCGCGTCCGGCAGCTCGGTGTCGCGGATAACGATAGCCGGCGCGCACTGGGTCAGCACCGCCTGCTTCCTGGCGTTCGGCAGGTGGTGGCCCAGTGGTACGTAGGCGGCACCGGCACACAGGATGGCCTGAACGGCCACCACCTGTCGCCAGCCTTTGGCAAGATCCACTGCCACCAGCGCGCCCGGGCCGACCTTATACTCTCGTTTCAGGGTCCAGGCCAAGCGATTGGCGAGTCGCCGCAATTCACCGTAACTGATGGTGCGATCGCCATCGATCACCGCGGCCTTATTGACCAGGTGCGCGGGACACTCCCGCAGGTAGTCCTGGAGCAACTGCCCGGTGCGGAGCGGGCGGGTGCTGTCGTTGTAGATCCGGTGGTTCAGCCGCTGGGCGGGTGGGCGCAGGTCGAAGCCGGAGGCTAGCCAGTTGTCGGGTGCTTCGGCCAGGCTGTGGACCAGGTCGATGTAGGCGTTGAACATGGCGTCCAATACACCGTCTTCGAACGCGGTTTCCATCACGTCCCAGATCAGGGCAACGCCGCCATCCTCGTCCCGTATGGCTTGATGGTCGAGTACCACCTGCGGCGTTTCCAGGGCGCTGAACACCATGTTGCGGCCTTCGAGCTGGAACGGACCGGGCGCTTCCGGTGCAACGGGGTCCAGCATCGCCACGAAGGCAACCGGGCTGGCGGCCCTGGCGGTGGACTGGTCGAGCCGGTTGCGTTCGCTCAGCACTTCCAGGCCGCAGATGGCAGACCGGGTCATGTCGCGCAAAATCCTGGCGTGCACCTGGAAGAGGTGTTCGCTGAAGGACCTGCGTTGTCGGTAATCGAATTCCACCAGCAGGGTACTGGCGAGGTTTTGTGCCGCGGGGAAACGTTCACCGCTACCGGCACCCTGCTTCATCATGGTCAGATAGAAATGCGGAACCCGTGAATAGGCCGCCACCACCAGACTGTAGGCGGTGAGCAGGACGGTGGCGGGAGAGACACCCAAGTCGCCGGCCTGGGTCTCCAGGGCCTGCCATTTTTCGGGGCCCAGGTAGGCGCGGCGACGGTTCAGCAGGGAGCGGCGAGGCATGCCGTCGTGGCTGCGCAGCGGCAGGGCTGGTGCGTCGGGCATGGTTCCCAGCCGCCGCAGCCAGTACTGGCGACAGCGTTCCCGGTGCTGCACGGTGGCGGCGGCGTCTCCGGGGGCAGACGCCGGTGTGTCGGCAGCGTCCTCCGCAGCCGGGTGCTGGTAGTACCGGGACAGGTCGGCCAGCAGCAAACGCACCGCGCTGCCATCGAAGAGCATCAGGTCCAGGCAGATGTGGACGCGACAGAAGGTGGCGGCCAGGGACACGTCCAGCTGCATGCGGGGGGCGTGCTCGGGGTGAAACTGCCGTCGGCGCAGCCGATCGCGCATCCGGTCCAGGCTGACTTCAACCAGTTCTTGCGAGGCGCCGGTGAGGTTGTGCACGGTCACCGAGGCCGTGACTGCCTCGGCAAGTTGCAGTCCTCCATCGTCGGAGACGGTGGCCCTGAGCAGCGGGTGCCGGTTGATCAGGTTTGCGAACGCCTGCTCCAGCCGGTCCGGATCAATGATCGCGACATCGAACTCCAGGTAGAGATGGGGGTACACATGCAGGTCAAAATCCTGCCGGCCCCCAATCCAGTAAGCCTGCTGCAGCGGGGTCAGTTCCGGCCAGGGGTGGTCAGCAACCGCGGTCATGCCGTCACCTGATCAGCCAGCAGGCCCTCAATCGCGGTTTCCAGTGACGACACCGTACGGAAGACTTCAGGGGTCAGCAGGTCGTCCGAAAATTCCACCCCGAACTCGTCCTCCAGGTCGATCAGGAGGTTGGTCGCGGCCATGGAGGTCAGGCCCAGGGTGGTGAGTTCCGCGTTCGGGTCGATGTCGTCGACTGAGGAAACCATCCGCAGATGTTCCACCAGACACTGTTTGATTTGTTCCTTGATCGTGCTCATGTCAGTTCCTCCGTGAGATGTTGGGTGTTGACGGTGCTCTGGACCTGGTCGTGGCCGTGCCGCCATTGATGCACCGCTACGGGCTGCCCGCCCCGGAGGGCAATCTCAATGGGCGCCGGGCGGGACAGGAATCCCAGCAGGCTGGCGGTCAGCCCGTAGGCGCCGACGTTGGGTACGGTAATCCGGTCGCCGACCTGCACCGATGTTGGGATGCTGGTTTTTCGTGCCAGACAATCCAGCGGGCTGCAGAGCGGACCAACCACCGTGGCCCGACGGCTGCTTTCCTGCTCGCCATCGCCGGATTGGAGGGGCTGGAACTGGAAGCCAGCGCGCGGTAGTCGGCCCAGTCCTGACATGCCACCGAGGTGATTGATGCCGGCATCCAGAACCAGAAAGCACTCGCCGCTGGCCCGTTGCTTGAGGTCCAGCACGGTGGCCAGCAGGGTGCCGCTGGCGGCGGCGACAAAGCGCCCGGATTCAAACCAGACCTCGGCCTGGGCGGACCGGTAGCGCCGGGCCAGGATGGTCTCCAGCGCGGGTCGCAAGCCCTGCAGGCAGGGCGGTTCGTCAGCCTTGCCGTAGGGCCAGGGGAAACCGCCGCCGAGGTCGAGAATCCTGGGGTTCAGGTCGAGGGCTTCGCACAGCCGTTCGATGCTGTTGATGGCAAATTCCACCGAGTCTGCGAGCTTGGCCATCGAGGCGATCTGGGTGCCGTAAAAGACGTGGAAACCGATGACCTTGATATGCCGGGCGACGTCATCCAGTTGCGGTTTCTTGCCCAGCAGTTCTTCTTCGCTGAACCCGAACTGGGTATCGGCACCGCTCATGGCCAATCCGGAGGCGACCGCGTCGCTGGGGTTGATGCGGAGCAGTACCTCTGCATGCAGATCCAGTGTGCCAGCGACCCGGTGCAGGCGTTCCATGTCGGTCCAGGATTCCATCGAGAAGCGGCGCACTCCGGTCAGCAGCGCGGCGCTCAGTTCCGCCTCGGTCTTGCCGGGGCCGCCGTAGAGCAGGTGGTCGCTCGACGCGACCGCCTGTGCGGCGACCGCCAGTTCATTGGGGGAGGTGATTTCCAGGTGACATCCGGCTGCCACCGCCGCTTGCACCAGCGATGGCAGCGGGTTGGCCTTCAGTGAGTAGTAAAGGCCAGCGCCGGTGGGCAGGCCCTGCTGCAAGGCACGAACCTGCGCGGTGACCCGGTCGAGGTCGTAGACGTAGAGCGGGGAGCCGTAGCGCTCAGCCAGGGTTCGATATAGGTTTGCATCAGGCCGGGACATGATGGAGTTCCTTGAGCCGGTTTGAATCGATTTTTCCGTTGCGGGTTAGTGGTAATTCCTCCAGGAAAACGATCAGGTCCGGTAACTTGTAGGGTTCGAGCACCTGCGCCAGCTGTTGCTGGAGATGGGCAGTGGTCAAACTGGCATCGTTGACGCTGGCAAACAGCACCAACCGATCGTCCGCGAGGACAGCGGAGGCACTGCTGACGCCATCCTGTTCCAGGGCGGCGCGTTCGATGTCCAGCCGACTCATGCGATAGCCATGACGCTTGATCTGTTCGTCCTTGCGGCCGACGTAATACAGGTAGCCCTGTTCGTCCTGCTGGAACAGGTCGCCGGTGAACAGCGCTTTGGCCGGGGTGTCAGCGATTGGGCGAAAGCGCTTTTCGGTTTCTGCGGGGGATTGCCAGTAGCCGGCCGACACATGGGCGCCTTCGACCACCAGTTCGCCCTGCTGGCCTGGTGCTACCGGCTGACCGTCGTCGTCAGCGAGCCAGGTCCGGGTGCCGTCCAGGGGGCGGCCGACGGAGGTCGGAAATTGGGCCCGTTCCTCCGGCGTGAGAATGGACACCCGCTTGCACTCGGTGAGCCCATACATGGGATAGATGGCCGTTGCAGGCATCAATGTCTGCAACGCGTCGATCTGGCTGCCGGGAAAGTGGGCACCGGTGCTGCTGATCAGGCGCAGCTTTGGCAGGCTAAGGGGCTTGCGGCCGGCCAGGCGTAGTAGCGCCGCGTACAGGTTGGGAACGCCCGGCAGTACGGTGATTTCGTCGCGGGCGAGGGTCTTCGCCACCAGCGGGCCTGCGGTCTGATTGTCGCGGATGACCAGGCACGCCCCGGTCAGTGCCGCCAGAAAAGCCTGGTACAGGCCGTAGTCGAAGGACAGCGGCAGGAACAGACCGATACGATCATCGGGCTGGTATCCCAGGCGGGCCTGAATGGCGGGCACCACGAACAGCACGTTGTCATGGCTGAGCATGACCCCCCGGGGCAACCCAGTCGACCCTGAGGTATAGATGATGAACGCCAGGCGATCCTCGCAGGCCATCGGCTCAATGCACTCCGACGGCGCCGCTGCACTGGGCAGGGAATCAATGTCCTGTATGGGTACGGGAGCCAGCATGGCGGCTCGATCGGAGCACTCCAGGCCCAGCAGCACCAGCGCCGGTTTCAGTTCACCGAGAATGTGGTGGAGCGAGCGGGACGTGGTCTGTTCATGCAAGATCACTGCGACTGCGCCGATGGCGGCAAGGGCAAACAGGCTCAGCACGATTTCGCTACGATTCGCAGCCAGGATGATCACACGGTCACCAGGCTGGACACCCTGATGTTTCAGCGTGATCGCCATGGCGGTGCAGGCCGAACGGGCCTGCGCATAGGTGTGGCGTTGTCCGCCCTCAAGGAACGTGGCCTCGGGCCATTGGTCGGCCGCCTGCCACAGCAATGAAGCAATGTTGCTTTGCATGTCACACTCCCTGTGTGCTTCAAGCCGTTGCTGCGGCGTCGGTTTCCCAGATGAGATCGTCGGTGAACAAGCCGATTTTCCTGAAAAACTTGGAGGTGCCGGCCATCAGGCTGCGATTGAATTCGGCACGATGGGGGTCTCGCAGCAGCGCTTTGCGGATTTTGCCCGCTTCCTCCAGGCTGGCATCCAGGTACATCTCGCGGCGATAGAGTTTCTGCACCGAAATCTGCATGAACCCCTTGATGGCCTGTTCGATTTCACGCAGCCTGGCGGGGGGGTATTTGTCCTGCAGCTGCTTATAGAACAGTTCGAT
>JBFHLR010000116.1:0-8486 GCA_041594735.1 Marinobacter sp. | reverse complement strand
GTGATGGCGGTGGCGCCACTGCCGATGACCACAATGCGCTTGCCTTCGTAATCCAGGCCTTCCGGCCAATGCTGGGGATGGATCACCTGGCCCTTGAACTTGTCTTCGTCGGTGAAATCGGGTTTGTAGCCGGCGTCGTAGTTGTAGTAACCGGTGCAGCCGGCCAGGTATTTGGCGGTGAAGGTCAGCTTCTCACCGGTATCCTCGTTCTCGGCGGTCACCTGCCACTGTTTGTCATCACTGCACCAGTTGGCTTCCTTGACGGCGGTGCCAAAGCGGATATTTTCGGAGACACCGTAAGCCTCGGCGGTTTCCCGGACGTAGTTCTTGATGGCCGGGCCATCCGCCAGAACCTTGCCGCCGGTCCAGGGCCGGAAGTTGTAGCCAAAGGTGTACATGTCGGAATCGGAGCGAATGCCCGGGTAGCGGAACAGATCCCAGGTACCGCCCAGGTCGTGGCGCCGTTCCAGGATGGCGTAGCTCTTTCCGGGGCAGTCCTGGGTCAGGTGGCAGGCCATGCCGACTCCAGACACGCCGGCGCCAATAATCAGGACATCAAAATGTTGTTCGCTCATAATTCGCCCCTTTATTGTGGTTAGCGAAGGCTGTGTTACGACCTCTTGGGTGCCGCCGACAAAGCTGAATCGTTGGTGCTTTGCCGAAGCCCGCAGGCCGCCGTTTGATTCTTACGCTACGCTACCGCTGAGGCGTGGACATTGACCAAAATGTGTGGCCGCAGCCGCCAAAATGATCATGGCCGGTAGCCGGGCTGGGACGGTTCACAGCGCTGCCGCGTTGCAGGGGGCCGCCGGATGGCCGAACTGCTGCCTCAATGCCTGCCGCTGTCGCTCAGGGTCACGGTATTCCGTGGGTAACGGCAATATAAAGTACAGGATGTCACCTTGCGCGGGGGAGGCTTTGACGGGCCGTTGATCGTCCTCAACAGGCCAAAACACCGGGCTGATCACGGTAATGGTCAAGTGCGGACGGCGCGCACGCAGGGCGGTAACGGTGCCCTGGTGGAAATCGCTGTGGAAAGCGCCGGTGAGGTGCAACACCTGGGCGCCTGGGTGGCTGTCCAGGGCCTTGGCGATCTGGGTGGCCATGGTGTTGTCTCGCAGCAGTTGTGCCGCATAGCTATTCTGCAGTTGTTCGGAGCGGGCGGCGGCCTGATGGGTATCGTCCGGCGGATCGTCGCCACCATGGCTGCCGCCGATGGCCGCGAGGAATCGTTGCCGGTAGGCTTCGCTGCCCACCAGCGGCAGTTCGGTGAGGCGGTCGCGCTGCTCCTGTGGTAACCCGAAGAGATAAGCCAGGCCATGGCGGGCCAGGCATCGGACCAGCGGCTGGGGTGCGTTGGTGGCAACCACCGGCCGCCGGTGTTGCTTGGCAAATTCCACCAGTGGCCGGTAAGAGGCGCGGTAGTTGGCCCAGGCGTTGGCGTCTGCAATCAACTCCGCCTCGCCGATGGCGTCCTGCAGGTAGCGGTCGAGGGCGGTCTGGTCCGTCACCGTAAACTGTTCCATGGTCAGCACCTGGTTCGGGCGCTGCCGGTAGAGCGCCTGTTGCAACCGCGCTTGCAGCAGATGGGCGCCTTGATGGCCGTGGTACTCGCCGATCACCACCACGTCGCTGTCCGCCAGCCGTGTTACGAGCTGATCCAGGGTGAGCGGTTGTTGACGGGAGGCGTCCAGCAGCTGACTGTCATACAGGCTGCTTGGCGGGGGCAGGGCGGAGGAAGGCGGCCTCAGGCTGCAGCCGGACAGGACGATGGTGAGCATCAGCAACAGTCGGGTCATGGCTTGTCTCGCCAGGCGGTCGATACTGGAAGTTTTACAGGTCGTCCGGGAATGGGCAAACGATTCATCAGAGGCACCTTAAGCATAGTGAGGCCCCGCGGGGGAACGCGTGCTACAGTAGGCGCGGCCGCGCCAGCTATGGCGCGGGCCGATTCGGATCTATCAAAACCAGGGAGTGGGCGCGCTATGCTGCCGTTGCGCTTTGTCGATCGTCTCAAATTCTTCATTGAGCGCCAGTTTGTCAAGGGTGCCGCCTTCCAGTTATTGGTGGTGGCGTTGCTGATTGGCTTGATCTCGGTCATTGGCGGCCTGCTGGTGGCGCCACTGGGGGAGCCGTTTGAGGATGTGGGCGCGGCGGTGTGGTGGGCCTTCCTGCGGCTGACAGATCCTGGCTATCTGGGGGATGACGCCGGGAATTGGCAGCGGTTTGTCTCGACCTTGCTTACGCTGAGCGGCTATGTCGTCTTTCTCGGCGCCCTGGTGGCGATCCTGACCCGCTGGTTGATCGCGGTGATGAATGACCTGGAGCGGGGGTTGACCCCGGTGTCGCTGAAACACCACCTGGTGGTACTGGGCTGGACCCCGCTGACCCTGCCTTTGTTATCGGAGCTGTTGGGGGCGTCCCGCCGCATGCGGCGTTTTCTCGAGCAACATGACGCTCGCCGCTTGCGGTTGGTGGTGCTGGCGGCTGAGGCCTCCGCCGACCAGATGCTGGCGTTGCGGAACACCGCAGGCATCGGTGGCAAGGCCCGGCACATCATTCTGCGATCCGGTTTGGCGATCCAGCCGGACGCCCTGCATCGGGTGGCCTGTCTGCAGGCGGCCGCGGTCATCATTCCCAGCGCCTCCCATGGTGCCGAGAGTCTGGTGTCCTCTGACGTGGAGACCGTCAAGGCGCTGCTCTCCATCGCCGCCCAGGCGCGCCAGCTTAATACGCCCTTGCCATTTGTGGTGGCGGAAATCCAGGACCTGCGCAAGCGTGCGGTGATCGAGCGGGCCTATCCCGGCGCCGTGGAAGTGGTGGCGGGGGATAACACCATCAGTCGTCTGATCGTGCAGAACTGCCTGCACCCGGGACTATCCGAACTCTACAACGAGCTGCTGACCGCAGGCGAAGGCAATGAACTCTACATCCGCAGTGGCGAGGCCCTGGCGGGGCTTACTTTGGGGGAAGTTGCGAGTCGGCGCCCGGCCGCGATTGTGCTGGGGCTGTTACGGCCGGCGGGTAACAGGTGGGAAGCCTGCTTGCTGGCGTCGCCGGGGCTGACCATCGCGCGGGAAGACCGGCTGGTCATGATGGCACGCGGCTATGATGATACCGAGGCGAGCGATGACGGGCCGCCGTTGGCGCCGGTGGTGCCCGCTACCGGCGCGCCGGGGCCTGAGATGGCGCACAGGAAACGGGTGCTGGTGCTGGGCTGGAGTCGCAAGGCCCCGGCGATGGTGGCCGAATTTGACAGTTACCCCAATCGTCAGTTCGACCTTGACCTGGTGTCGGTCATGCCCGCCAGCGCGCGGGAGCAGGTCATTCAGCGCGATACCGGAGTGCTTCACCGTACGCAAGTCCGTCACCTGGAGGCGGATTACATGGTGGAGGGGGTGCTGCGACGACTGAAGCCCTGGGACTATGACACCATCCTGCTGCTCAGCAGCGATCGTCTGGCCAGTGGCGAAGAGGCCGACGCACGGGCGATGGTGGGATACCTGCTGCTGGAGGAACTGCTGGATACCGCCAAACGCCGGCCCCAGGTGATTCTGGAACTGAGCGATCCCCACAATCAGCACCTGCTCGGCATGCACCAGAGCGAAATGATCGTCAGCCCCATGGTCTTGAGCCACGTGCTGGCCCAGGTGGCCTTGCGGCGGGAGTTGCGCTGGGTCCTGGACGAGCTGTTTACCGCCGGTGGCGCCGAGTTCCAGTTTCGCGCCCCGGACAGCTACACCCTGCCTGCAGACGTCGATTTCCAGTGTCTGGAACAGGCGGTGGCCGGCAAGGGCGAATTGGCGCTGGGGCTGTATCGGCGGCGGCCTGACGCGCAGGGTCGCCGGCTGCGACTCAACCCGCCGCGCAGCGAACGCCTGGACCTGGAGCCGGGGGACCGGCTGGTGGTGCTGGCCCTGACCTGAGGAGGCGACACCGAACATCGTGGCTGGCCGCCGAACATAGCGCACAATCTCATGTACTTACCAGAGGATGGCGGTGGCCGTTACCTTTATTCATTAAAAAAATGCTGAAAATAGATAATATAAATTTCAATTATAAATTCTGAGCAACTAAAGTAACCGCCAACGTCAGCGCCCGGTTTGTGTTTTGAGCGGGCGTTAGATCGTCAAAAATGGGTGTCCGGATTCGTCCGGCAGCACTCGACGCAGTACCTCAAACCTATCGAGACAGGACTGAGATCATGCCATACGCAAGCGACGTTGATGCCATCGCATCATTGATCAAGCAAAACCCGACCTGGGCCAACATCAAGCCTGAGCACGCAGCCCGCATGCGCGCCCAGAACCAGTTCAAGACTGGCCTGGACATCGCCAAGTACACCGCCAAGATCATGCGCGAAGACATGGCTGCCTACGACGCCGATACTTCCCAGTACACCCAGTCTCTGGGCTGCTGGCACGGCTTCATCGGTCAGCAGAAGCTGATCTCCATCAAGAAGCACTTCGGTAGCACCAAGCGTCGTTACCTGTACCTGTCTGGCTGGATGGTTGCTGCCCTGCGTTCCGAGTTCGGTCCGCTGCCTGACCAGTCCATGCACGAGAAGACTTCCGTATCCAGCCTGATCGGCGAGCTGTACACCTTCCTGCGTCAGGCTGACGCCTGGGAACTGAACCACCTGTTCCGTGACCTGGAAGCTGCCCAGAACGCTGGTGACGCTGCCAAGGCCAAGGAAATCGAAGCTGCGATCGACAACCACGAAACTCACGTTGTGCCCATCATCGCTGACATCGACGCTGGTTTCGGTAACGCCGAAGCAACCTACCTGCTGGCCAAGCAGATGATCGAAGCTGGTGCTTGCTGCATCCAGATCGAGAACCAGGTTTCCGACGAGAAGCAGTGTGGCCACCAGGACGGTAAAGTAACCGTTCCTCACGCCGACTTCCTGGCCAAGATCAATGCCGTTCGTCTGGCGTTCCTGGAGCTGGGTGTTGACGACGGTGTAATCGTTGCCCGTACCGACTCCCTGGGCGCTGGCCTGACCAAGCAGATCGCCGTGACCAACGAGCCGGGCGACCTGGGCGACCAGTACAACAGCTTCATCGACGGCGACGTCATCGACAGCGCTGAAGACATCGCCAACGGCGACGTTGTGATCAAGCAGAACGGCAAGCTGGTTCGTCCGAAGCGTCTGGCTTCTGGCCTGTTCCAGTTCAAGGCCGGCTCTGGTGAAGACCGCGTTGTTATGGACTGTATCGCCAGCCTGCAGAACGGTGCTGACCTGCTGTGGATCGAGACTGAGAAGCCTCACGTTGGCCAGATCGCTGCCATGGTTAACCGCATCCGTGAAGTGGTACCCAACGCCAAGCTGGTTTACAACAACAGCCCGTCCTTCAACTGGACCCTGAACTTCCGTCAGCAGGTATTCGACGCCTGGGCTGCTGAAGGCAAGGACGTTTCCGCTTACGACCGCGACCGTCTGATGAGCGCCGACTACGACGGTACCGAGCTGGCTGAAGAAGCCGATCGTCGTACCGCCAGCTTCCAGCGTGACGGTTCTCGCGAAGCCGGTATCTTCCACCACCTGATCACTCTGCCGACTTACCACACTGCGGCCCTGTCTACCGACAACCTGGCCAAAGGCTACTTCGGCGACGAAGGCATGCTGGCCTACGTTGCAGGCGTACAGCGTAAGGAAATCCGTCAGGGTATCGCCACCGTTAAGCACCAGGATATGGCTGGTTCCAACATCGGTGACGACCACAAAGAGTTCTTCGCTGGCGAAGCGGCTCTGAAGGCAGGCGGTAAAGACAACACCATGGGTCAGTTCGAGAACATCTAATCTCGACCAACACCCAGTGTTGACGAAAAAGGGCGACCCTCCGGGGTCGCCCTTTTTCATTTTTACCGGGAAAGCATTCAACGCAGGGGGCCGCTGCCGTTCCGCCGGTGTCAACTCAACCAACGGGGTTGTCAATGTTAGGTTGTTGAATTGCTGACCTTTATCAATTTTTGCGTAGATCGGGTTCGAATCGTTGTTCCAGCGCTGAAACAAACCAGCGCCCTGGTGCTTGGGGCGGATTCCGAATCAGATAAATATAAGCCCTTTGAAACAG
The DNA here is from genome assembly GCA_041594735.1 of Marinobacter sp. Taxonomy (GTDB): domain Bacteria; phylum Pseudomonadota; class Gammaproteobacteria; order Pseudomonadales; family Oleiphilaceae; genus Marinobacter. Next base: position 2,409 of record JBFHLR010000116.1, on the reverse strand, counting down.
CGGGTTAGGTGGTGCGCCTGAGAGTTGGCACGGTAATCGCTCTGAGCGAACTGAGGACCTTGCCTGCCCGCATGGCATTCGCCCGATGGCAGGTCAGGAGGAAGGAGACCACCAACAACGCCAAAGGAAACGAAGATCATGACAACTCAAAGAAGCTTGCTAGCAATTGCCATTGCCTTGGGCTTTGGCTATTCCGGAGCTGTCCTGGCGAACCAGGGCGGGGACGGTAGCCCCAACACCAATGCCGATGACGGCAGCGCGGCGGTGAACGATTCGTTCAAGATCGCCGACAGCGGCAATGATAATTCGGACAACAGCACCCATGTGGCCGACAGTGCCAACGACAACTCCGACAACAGCACCGATGTCAGCGACTCCTTCAAGATCAAGGACAGCGGCAACGACAATTCGGACAACAGCACTCATGTGGCCGACAGTGCCAACGACAACTCCGACAACAGCACCGACGTCACCGACTCCTTCAAGATCAAGGACAGCGGCAACGACAATTCGGATAACAGCACCGACGTCACCGATTCGTTCAAGATCAAGGACAGCGGTAACGACAACTCCGACAACAGCATTAACGATTCGTTCAAGATCGCAGACAGTGGCAACGACAACTCGGACAACTCCGATAACAGCACCACCGATGTGGATCTGAATGTGTTCCTGAACGAGGCGGAGCTGAATGGCGTGGTCAATGGCGTTGCAACCGCCTACGCCCTGGACGGCGACAAGGGCGGCATGGCCGCAGTGACCAACCACAACGAAATCTCTGGTGGTTCGGCTAACTTCACCGGTGTGGGGGCGATTGCCCAGTCCGCTGGCAACGGCAACCTGACTCAGGCCAACGTCAGTGTGATGTCGAACCTGACCACCAATGCGCAGTGAGTGGGAGCGCTTGGGCCGCAGCTAAGTGGCGCGGTTGAGGCGCCGGGGAGGAACTGCCATGGATAACGTCGTCAAACGAGCGTCATGGCCAGTGGCGGGTTTCATGGTGTGGATGTTGGCCCTGTCAGTGCAGGCGGAAGACGGAATGTGGCTCGATGTCACGCCGTTAGCGGCTGAGGAACTGGCAGGCTCCAGTGGGCGCCAGGGGGTGCAGATCCAGCTCAATAACACCGAGCAAAATGCGCTGCTGGCTGGCAATGTGATGAACGGCAACGTGGTTAGCGGTGACAACCTGATTTCGGACAACGCCTTTCAGAACATGAGCGGCACGGCCACGGTGATCCAGAACAGCGGTAGTTACGTGGTGATCCAGGACAGCACCCAAATCAACATCCTGTTCAATAACTACTGACAGCCTGTTCAATAACGACTGAAGGGGAGGTGGGCCATGGTCAGTCACGTCCGCTGGGGGATGTGCCTCGCAACGGCGCTGCTTTGGTCCACCGCTTTTGCCGGCTCGGTATCGGTGCCGGGTATAGCGGGGGATCTCCAGCTGGAGGTGACGAGCTTTCAGGAGCGAAAGTTCGGCTCGGTGCTGCGCCAGGAATACGATTACAGCTGTGGTTCGGCAGCGGTGGCCTCCCTGCTGTCTTACCATTACGACGATCCGGTCAGTGAGCAGGAGGTGTTCACCGCCATGATGGCCCAGGCCGACGTCGAGAAGGTTCGGCGTGAGGGCTTCTCGATGCTGGACATGAAGCGCTATCTGGAAACCAAGGGCTACCGGGCTGACGGCTTCCGGCTGGACCTGGCCGGTATTCGCCAGCGGGTCGCCCTGCCACTGATCGTACTGATGACCATCGACGGCTTTCGTCATTTCGTGGTTATTAAAGGCCTCAGCGATCAGGAGGTACTGATCGGCGATCCCACCCGGGGCCTGATGATCTACGATCACCAGACCTTCCTCAGTCAGTGGGATGGCATCGCCTTCGTCATTCGCAGTCATGTCGAGTTGGGCCGGGCCTCGTTTCGGGAGCGGGAGCACTGGCCTGAAATCGCTGGTGCGCCGCTGCAGCGCGGCGTCGAGGGTAACCTACCCCTGGGCCATGATCAGGTGCTGTGGCCCCATTCGGTTGAGTGGTGAGTGTGATGAAGACCATTAACAAATGCCTGCACAAGCTCCCTCCGTCTTGGCGGGCCCCGTTCGCGGCCGTGTTGTTGCTGGTGTCCATACCGTCGGCAGCGGAGTTGAGTCTGACGGCCTTGCCACTGGCGGATGAGGTGTTGGCCAATCAGCGCGGTGGCTTTGTGGTGGGCAACCTGGAAATCGCCATCGGTCTGGAGCAGCTGGTGGCGGTTAATGGAGAAACCGTGGTGGTCAGCCGACTGTACATCCCCAACCTCAATCAGGGCAGCCGCAACGAGGCGATTGTGAGTCAGCTGGAAACCGCGCTGGCGGTGCTGGATCTGGGAGAGGGCACGGTGATTGATACCCGGCTGGTGAATGACGCCGGG
>JBFHLR010000115.1:0-8660 GCA_041594735.1 Marinobacter sp. | reverse complement strand
TGGTTTTGTACTGTGGGTACAGCTACCGGAGGCCACCTCAGGGACCCGGGTGTACCAGCTGGCCCGTGACGAGAACATCAACGTGGCCCCGGGCCGGATGTTCTCCACCACCGACAAGTACGAGAACTGCCTGCGGCTCAACGGCGCCAACCCCTGGAGCCCGCGCATCGAATCGGCGATCCAGCGGCTGGGGGTTCTGGCTCAGCAGGTGGCGTCAGAATCCGCGTCAGGCTGACGAGCAGAGCCTGGGGCCCGGACTTGATAGCCCGCACGGCGATGGGCATATCGGCTTGTCTCGACGTTTCTTTTTTCCCTTGATGTGCCCTTGGCCTCGGGTGGGGGGTAGGCGCTTTACCTGTCAGATGGGGACTAATTCCGTTCAAATTATGTACAGGTCGAGGCGATTGTTTTAATTTGACGGTAGCGCGCGCATTTCTGTGAACAGCCAAGTCAAGGCAAGCCAAGTCAAGACAGGAGGCAGCGATGACGATCAGCTCGACCCCCGAGGACGTATCCGTTACGCCCCGTCACCTGGATTTCGATGTGTCCGCGGATCTGAAAACCGACTGGCACAGCAACGACGCCTTCCGCACCGCGTTCTTCAACGCCCTATCGCTGCAGTTTCCCGAGGGCGAACAGCAGTTCATCGATTCCGTTCGCCACTATCGGGATCGTATCGACGATCCCAAGCTGCAAGCGGAGGTTCGTGGCTTTATTGGTCAGGAGGCTCTGCACGGTCGCGAACACCGGGCCTACAACCAGGCCCTGAAGGCCCGCGGTTACGATATTGACGCCATCGACGCCCGCTTCCACCGCCATGTTGCCTGGGTGGGGCGGCTCCCGGCCAGCCGACGCTTGGCCGGCACCTGCGGGGCGGAGCACTACACCGCGGTATTGGCCAATGCGCTGCTGTCCCACCCGGAGTGGATGGCGGGGGCGACTCCGGCCATGCAGGCGTTATGGCGCTGGCATGCCATAGAAGAAACCGAGCACAAGGCGGTGGCTTTCGACGTCTACCGCCACTGCGTTGGCGATCAACGCCTGCGGCGGATCGTGTTTTTGTTCGTGACCTACAACTTTATCAAGTTCACCTTTCTCAACACCTGCAGCCTGCTCAAGGCCGATGGCAAGCTGTGGAGCCTGAAAACCTGGCTCGGGGGTTTGAACTTCCTGTGGGGACGGCCGGGCATCATTCGCCGCTGTTTGCCGGATTTCCTGGCTTATCTCAGAAAGGGCTTTCATCCCTGGCAGCAGGATAATCGGGCGTTGCTCAGACACCAAGTACAGGAACTGGGTCCGGGGCCAACGGGGAATGGAATTGCAAACTGAAATTTCACAATCAGGCGGGATTGTCGACAGATAATTCATGATTATGTGAATTGTTTCACGATCTATGTTAAATATGGCTGCCGACACAACAATGATAATAATGGCGGCCGGTAACGCGGCGCCAACTTCCTCGGAGACATCCCATGCGAGTTGGTCTGATCGTAGACTCAGCCTGTGATTTACCTTACGAATTTACCCGTAAACACAACCTCTTCATCCTGCCGGTGACCGCACACCTGGATCGGCAAACCTACATCGACGTACACGACCCGGTCCAGACACAGGAGTTTTACCAGCGGGGCCTGCTGCAAAAAGGCCTCCACGCCGAGACGGAAGCGTTCACCACCCAGCAGATTCACGATCTGTTCATGGAAAAAATCGTGACCCAATTCGACGTCGCCATCTGCGAAACCGTCACCCGTTCCCGCTCACTGATTTACCAGAACGCCACCTTGGCGATGAACAGCGTCATGGCGCACTACCATGAGGCGCGGGAGGCGGCCGGTCGCAGCGGCAAGTTCTCCATGCGGGTGATCGACAGCAAACAGATCTTTGCCGGTCAGGGCCTGCTGGCGGCCCATACCCTCAGGCTGATCGAGCAGAAGCTGTCAAAGAACGCCTTGCGGCAAGAGGTGGAGAACTTCGCTGACAAGATCCACACCTGTGTGATTCCCCGCGACCTGCACTACATCCGTGAACGTGCCCGGCGTCGGGGCGACAAGAGCGTATCGGCACTGGTCGCCTTCCTTGGCAAGGCGCTGAATATCACGCCGATTATTTTCGGCCAAGGCGCGGAAGGCCAGCCGGTGGCGAAAACCCGGCGTTTCGATGTGGCGGTGGAACGGGTCATGAACTATGCCATCGGCCGGATCGAGGCCGGGCTGCTGACGCCATACCTCAGCTTGTCCTGTGGCATGTCCTGGGCCGAGATCGAAGCGCTGCCGGGTCTCAACCGGTTGCGCGATGCCTGCGAGCACCATGGCGTCGAGCTGCTGTTGTCGCAAATGGGCATTACCAGCAGCATCTACATCGGTCCGGGCAGCCTGTGCCTGGCACTGGGAGCCGAGCCTCACAGCTTTAGCGATTTCCAGTAGGCCTGCACGATAGGGGCTTGGCCGAAGGGCATAGCGGACGGTGCATCTTGGGCAAAGCCCCGGCCGCTTCCGCCATGTTAGCCTCGTGGGTATAGGGCCTTGTTCGCTGAACAAGGCCACAACAACAATGGCCCAAGACAGCGTCCAGGAACACCTCTCATGGCAAAGACCTCCTCAGATCTCGCAGCCACCCTGCTGGAACAACACGTTAAGCACGAAATGTCGGCCTTGAAAGGCGCCAAACTTCGCAAAGCCATCGAGCACGAAGTGGAGGAACTGTTTGGCTATGGCGAAAAACTGACCCTCAACCGGGTCTGTTCCACCGACCAGGTAATGGGGGTGATCCGGCGCCTGGTGGTGGACATGGAGCTGGACGCGGGCATTCCGGAACTGGCGGCCGAGATGGCCACCGAGGTGCTCAACGCCGATGTCCAATCCGACACCTTGCTCAAAGACGTGCTCAGTCGGGAGCAGACCACGGCGTTTGTGGAAGAGGTGCTGGAGCTCAAGCACCACCGGGAGCGGCTGATCAGCAGCATCATGTCCCATCCGGTGTACCAGGAGCTGGTGTCCAACGTGGTCTATCAGGGGCTGGTGAATTACCTCTACGAGGACAACCTGATTACCAAGTCGGTACCCGCTGTTGGCTCGATGATGAAGTTTGGCAAGCGAATGGCCAACAAGGCCGTGCCGGGACTGGATGAGACCTTCGAACGCCGGCTCAAAGCCTGGTTGTCAGACAGCCTGCCGGGGTTGATCAGCCGCAGTGAGAAATTCCTGCACCAGGCCCTGACGGACGATGAACTGCGGGATACCGTGATGGCGGCATGGCTGACCCTGGAGGACCGCAGCATTTCCGAGCTCAAGGAAGGCCTGGGGGATATCCAGCTGCAGGAGTTTGTGGTGCTGGGGTATGAGTTCTGGCTGAGCTTCCGTGAAACCGAGTATTTCGATGGCTGTTGTCAGGCGGTGGTGGATCACCTGTTCGCCAAGTACGGCGACCAGCCCCTGGCAGAGTTGCTGCGGGATGTGGGGGTCGACCAGGCCATGGTGATGGCGGAGGTCGATGCATTCGCATTACCGCTGGTGGACGTGTTGCGGGAGGAGGGGTATCTTGAGGAGGCACTGCGTCGGCGGCTGTCTGCTTTCTACAAGTCGGCGGCCGTCAAGAAACTCCTCCAGCCGGAGGCCTGATCCGGTCCCGTTTTTCGGCTCCCCAGGCCGCCGGAGGCATTGTCTGGGGACCCTATGCCAACCTTTGAGCTGTTCCCGGCCTATTTGCTCGCCGTTGTTCTGCTGACGATCACGCCAGGGGTGGATACCCTGCTGGTGGTACGCAACACCGCCCGTTCCGGTGTGTGGGCCGGCTCGGTAACCAGCCTGGGCATCTGCAGCGGCCTGTTCATGCACGCCACCCTGTCGGTGGTGGGGATTTCACTCATTCTGGTACAAACCGCCTGGGCTTTCACGCTGTTGAAGTGGGCCGGGGCCTGTTATCTGCTGTGGCTGGGGCTGGCAAGTCTGAGGCAGGCGTGCGCCCGCTCCGGGAAGGCTGGGCCCGGGATACCCTCCGTCAGGGTTCCGCCCCGATTGCTTCGGGATTTCCGCGAAGGCCTGCTCTCCAACGTGCTCAACCCCAAGACCGCCCTGTTTTACATGGCGTTGTTACCTCAATTTATCGATCCGGCGGGACATGTGTTGCTGCAATCCATGGTGCTGGCAGCCATTCACTTCCTGCTGGCGATGGTTTGGCAGTGCGCGCTGGCGGCGTTGGTGGCCCATTCCCATAGGCTGGTGACGCCAGGGTGGCTCAGGCGGGCGCTGCATGGGGTGACCGGAGGTGTGTTTGTCGGTATTGGGGCCAAGGTGGCGTTGAGTCAGGGGTAGGTTGCGTTTGTCTGGTCCTGTGTCTAGTCCTGAAATAGAAAAAAGGGGTCAGAACCTAGGTTCTGACCCCTTTTTTCTATTTTTTCTTGCGCTGCAGGCCCAGCCTTAGCGCTCCAGGTACTGAAGCTTATTGGGCTTGCCGTCCCATTCTTCGGCGTCCGGCAGCGGGTCTTTCTTCTCGGTGATGTTGTCCCACTTGGCGGCCAGATCGGCGTTGATTTCGATGAACGCCTCCTGGCCGGCGGGTAATTCATCCTCCGAGAAGATGGCTTCCGCCGGGCACTCCGGCTCACACAGGGCGCAGTCGATGCACTCGTCCGGGTCGATGACCAGGAAGTTGGGGCCTTCGTAAAAGCAGTCCACCGGACATACTTCAACACAGTCGGTGTATTTACACTTGATGCAGTTATCAGTAACGACAAATGTCATAGTTGGATTCCTGGGTCGGTGGTCATTCTCATCAGTACGGAGGTCGAGCAGGTTCAGGGCCGACAAGGGCGCGTCCGAACGAAAAAGTCGTCACTCCTAATATTTGTAGCGCGATATTGTAGGGAGCGGCCCTTACGGTCGCAAGCACCTGGCCGCTATAACCATATACCTAGATCAAATTTCATATACCTAGATCAAATTTTTGAGTTCGTAGAGCTGATTCAGCGCTTCCCTGGGGGTCAGGTCGTCCAGATCCAGTGTCTTTAGGACCCGTTCCACCTCGCTGGGTTCCAGGCTGGCGAACATATCACCCTGGAATACCTGAACCTCCGGCTGCCCGGGTTCCGCGGCAGGGGCGTGGACCGCTTGGCTCGGAGCCGGGCTGGCCGACCCTTCGAGTTGCCGGAGCTGGGCCTTGGCGTTTCCGATGACGCCCTGGGGCACGCCGGCCAGCTTGGCCACCTGCAGCCCGTAACTCTGGCTGGCGGGACCGTCGTGGACGCTGTGCAGGAACACGATGCTGTCATCATGCTCGGTGGCGGTCAGGTGCACATTGACCGCATGCTCCAAGCTGTCCGCCAGCTGGGTCAGCTCGAAATAGTGGGTGGCGAACAGGGTGTAGCAGCGGATCTCCCGGGCCAGGTGCTCGGCGGTGGCCCAGGCCAGGGACAAGCCGTCGAAGGTACTGGTGCCGCGGCCCACCTCGTCCATCAGCACCAGGCTGTGCTCGCTGGCGTTGTGGAGGATGTTGGCGGTTTCGGTCATCTCCACCATAAAGGTGGAGCGGCCGCCGGCGATGTCGTCCGAAGAGCCCATGCGGGTGAAAATGCGGTCCAGCGGTCCCAGTACCGCCCGATTGGCGGGCACGAACGAGCCGGTGTAGGCGAGCAGGGCGATCAGCGCGGCCTGTCGCATGTAGGTGGATTTACCGCCCATGTTGGGGCCGGTGATCACCAGCATGCGCCGCTGATTGTCCATCAGCAGGTCGTTGGGCACGTAAGGCTCGGTGAGCAGCTGTTCCACCACCGGGTGGCGACCTTCCTCGACGTCGAATCCGGGCTCGTTGCGGAATTCCGGGGCGCAGAACCGCAGGCTGGTGGCGCGCTCGGCAAAGTTGGCCAGTACGTCCAGTTCCGCCAGGGCCTGGGCGGTGTCTTGCAGCTCGGCCAGGTTGTCGGCCAGGGTTTCCAGGATCTGTTCGTACAGCGCCTTTTCCCGCGCCAAGGCCCGGCTCTTGGCGCTCAGGGCCTTGTCCTCGAATTCCTTCAATTCCGGGGTGATGAAGCGCTCGGCGTTCTTCAGGGTCTGGCGGCGAATGTAGTCCACCGGGGCCTGGTCGGACTGGGCCCGGCTGATTTCGATGTAGTAGCCATGTACCCGGTTGTAGCCCACCTTGAGGGTGCTGATGCCGGTGCGTTCCCGCTCCCGGGTTTCCACATCCAGCAGATACTGGCCGGCGTTTTCGCTGATGTTGCGCAGCTCATCCAGCTCGCCGTCGAAACCCTCGCGAATCACGCCGCCGTCCCGAATCACCACCGGCGGATTGTCGAGGATGGCGCGCTCCAGTAGGTCAGCCAGCTCCGGGTACTCGCCGATGGTGGTGGCCAGCGTACCGATGTGCGACGAATTCACCGCCGTCAGTGTCTGTTGCAACTCCGGCAGCGCCACGAAGGCGTCACGGAGCCGGGCCAGGTCGCGGGGGCGGGCGGAGCGCAACGCCACCCGCGCCAGGATACGTTCCATATCCCCCACCGCTTTCAGAACCTCGTGCGCCGGCTCGTAGTGGAACCCTTCCAGCAGGGCGGCGACGGCGTGTTGGCGCAGCTCCACGGTGTGAACATCCCGCAGGGGGCGGTTGAGCCAACGCCGCAGCAAGCGGCCACCCATGGCGGTGGCGGTACGGTCCATCACCCAGGCCAGAGTGTGCTGGTGCCCACCCATCAGGTTGGTATCGATCTCCAGGTTACGACGGCTGGTGGCGTCCAGAATCACCGCCTCGTCCCGGGTCTCGCGGGTCAGCTTGCGGATGTGGGGCAGGGCGGTGCGCTGGGTTTCCCGGGCGTACTGCAGCAGACAGCCGGCGGCGCAGATCGCCAGGTGCTGGTCCTCGCAGCCGAAGCCGGTGAGATCCCGTACCTGCAGCTGCTGGGTCAGGGTGCGCAGGGCGGTGTCCGCCTCAAACAGCCAGGGGCCCTGGCGGCGCACGCCGGTAAAGCCTTCCAGCACCTCTTCGTAGGGGAAGTCCTCACTGATCAGGATTTCCGCCGGCCGCAGCCGCTGCAGTTCACCGCGCAGGTCTTCCAGCTCGTCCAGTTCGGCAACCGCAAAGCGGCCGCTGGATATGTCCAGCGAGGCAAAGCCAAAGCGTTCCTTATGGCTGTAGATGGCGGACAGCAGGTTATCCCGCCGGTCCTCCAGGAAGGCCTCGTCACTGAGGGTGCCGGGGGTGACGATGCGCACCACCTGCCGCTCCACCGGCCCCTTGCTGGTGGCCGGGTCGCCGATCTGCTCGCAGATGGCGATGGACTGGCCGGTACGCACCAGCCGGGCGATGTAGTTCTCGGCGGCGTGGTAGGGAATGCCCGCCATGGGGATTGGCTGGCCACCGGACTGGCCGCGAGCGGTCAGGGTGATGTCGAGTATGTTTGCCGCTTTCTTGGCGTCGTCATAGAACAGCTCGTAGAAATCCCCCATCCGGTAGAACACCAGCTCATTGGGGTGCTCGCCCTTGATCTTCAGGTATTGCTGCATCATCGGGGTGTGCTTGGGGATGTCTTTCTGGGCTGCTGACATGAAGGCTTCCGCAATCGGTGGCTGCTGTTGGGGAGGCGAATTGTAAAAAATTAACGCCGAGGATGAAACGTAGCCCGCCTGGCTATTTTTCCTCCCCAGTCGGAAAACCTAACGCTGGCAACCGCTTCCGTTCAATTACCCATCGCCGGAAAGTTCGGCACTGCAAGATAGTCCTATAGCCCTGCAACAGAGTCCAAGAATAACGCCGGTATGGGGACCATGCTGGACGTGGGATTTGATTCCCAAGGGCTTCAGAGCAGTAGCCCTACTTCGTATAAAACGATGGAGAACCGGACATGAAAAAGTTACTTGCAGGTGTACAGCGCTTTTGGCGCGAAGAAGAAGGTACCGAAACTGTTGAGTGGGCGCTTTTGGCTGGTCTCGTTGTAGCCGTGGGTGCCGCAATTTTCTCCACCATCGGTGATGAATCGGCTCGCCTTCTGGGTGGTCTTGCTACCGAGCTGGAGAATGCTGGCGGTGGCGCTGCGCCCTAGGCCTAGCATTTAGAAGCGCCGGACCCGCTCGGAGTCCTCATCGAACCAGGGAGTTGTGCCAATGAGCCCCGAAGTCTTCTTCACAAGCATTCCAGTGTTTGCCCTGATCTGGAGCGCTGCCTGCTGGGACCTGCGCTATCGGCGTATTCCCAATGGGTTGGTGCTTTCCGGTGTCGTCGTGGGCATCGCCGTACAGTTGGGACTTGCTGGAGTTGGTGGCTTATTGGATTCCCTGGCCGGTTTGGGAGTGGGACTGGCGATTCTGATGCCCGGCTATTTGGCAGGCACCACCGGTGCCGGCGACGTCAAGTTGATGGCGGCTGTTGGCACCTTTCTTGGGCCCTATCAGATGTTGCTCGCTGGTTTGGCGAGTATCGCGGTCGGCGGCGTCATCGCCTTGGGCTTCTTGGCACTGGCCAGTTTTAGCGCCGGCTCCATAACGCCCTGGCCACGCTATGGGCTGATGATCAAGACCCTGTTTACCACCGGTCGTCCAATCTACCTGGCGCCAGCCGAAGGTGAAGTGATGGGCCGGAAATTTCCATTCGCGGTGTCCATTGCGGTGGGCACCAGCTTTCTTCTGATCTGGTCGGCCTGGCCGTCGTCCCTGATCGGAGTGACCCCCTGACAACAG
>JBFHLR010000114.1:0-8715 GCA_041594735.1 Marinobacter sp. | reverse complement strand
TCACCGAGTTCGAGTCCCTGTTCTGATGAGCCATCGGCAACGCCGGAAAACAGGGTGGGGCTTCGGCCCCGCCCTTTTTTTCGTTATCGGATATGTCACTCAGGCCAATGCTGGTGTAGAGCCATTTGGCCGTTTCGAGAACCAGATCATCAGCGAGCCGGAGCCTATTCGCACTACTCTGGAAGATTGGGGCAAGGACTTCCGGCGGGGCGAGAGGCAATGGGCAGTGAGCCATTTGGAAGCAGGAATTCGACGTAACGGTGTCGAGCTGTCAATCTTTGCCCGCACCCTGGTGGATCTACGCATGAATGATGAGGCCGTCAAATTCTACGGCCGAATTGTCCGCAAAGAGGCACTGGAAACCGGTGCCGAAGCCCCTGTGCGAGTCCGGGCCAACGGCTTTGTCGGCCAGGGACTGCGCCTGGGCTATCGTCACGAGGGCGGCGCCTGGGCACTGACCGGCGGAGCGGCCTTGCTAAGAGCACGCTACTTGATGTCCGGGGACCTGAACGGGCGCTTTACCGCCACCAGCGACTCAGATTTCGACTTCAGCGCTCGGGTGGATTATGCCTACTATCGCGATGTCATATTCAAACGCCCCGAGGTCGACGAAGCCGATGGCCTGGGCTGGGCCTTCGACGTGGCTGGACATTGGCAGCCCAGCGAACGCTGGGCGTTCAGTTTCCGGGCTGAAGATCTGTTCGCCCGGATCCGCTGGGATGATGCGCCGTTCACCGAAGCGGTCGCGAATACCGATCGCAAACGTTATGACGAAGACGGCTATGCCGTGTTCGAGCCATTACTGTCTGGTCGCGAGGGCTATAGGGACATCACGCAATCCCTGGAACCCCGCTTGCAGGCTGAGGCTACGTGGCGACATGGGGCCTGGTCGGCTCACCTGCGCGGTCAGTACCAATTTGCTCATGGGCTGCTGGGGGTTGCCGGCGGCTATCGATTCCTCAATGGCCTGGCTGTACGCTGCTCAGTTTGGCCCGAGCTTGAGGCCGTGGGAGTGGAACTGGATTACCGACGCTGGCAGGCCACCGTTGCGGCCGACCACACCCAGTGGCAGGACATTCAGGCTCTAATCCTGTCGATATCCTACGGTTACTGAGCGGCCTACAACCGATCGGCAATCCAGACACTATGCCTGCTGGGGCAGCGGCGTGATGTCCCGGCCAAACACCCGGCAACAGTTGCGGCCGGCGCTCTTGGCTTCGGACAGGGCGGTGGCGGCCTCCTGGATGGCCTGACTGCCGGGGATACAGGCCACGCTGGAGCACACCGTGGTCAGGCCGGCGGTGAGGGTGTGACGAATCTTGTGGTGCTGGTAGCGGGTGGCCGTGTCGGCAAACTCCCGGCGGATCCGGTTGGCAATATCAAGGGCTGCCTCCTGGTCCGGCGCCTGCAGCAGCACCGCAAACTCACCGCCGCCGTAACGCACACAAACGTCCTCCGGCCGGCAAACCCGGATCAGCAGGCCGGCCAACGCCTGCAACACCGCATCGCCGGCTTCCCGGCCGTAGCTGTCGTTGATGCCCCGGAAGTGATCCAGATCGATCAGCAGCAGAAACACCGGCAACCCGGTCTGCTCGAACTGGTTGCGCAGGTTGTCCAGCGCCTGGGGGATGACCCTCCGGTTGCCGAGCCCGGTGAGGGCGTCCTGGTGCGCCAGCCGCAACGCCTGCCGTCGCTCCAGATCCCAGCCCAGCAGACGCTCGCTCAGCGCCACCATCAATAACAGCGCCTGCAGGCCACTGGTCCATTGGGCAATTTGCAATGCCGACACGCCCCCGGTGAGCACGGCCGCCCCGCTGCCAGGCAGGTACACCAGCAGGCCATAGCCGTAGCACAGCCAGGCGAGCACGAACCAGCGGGCGAAGCGTTGCCCCTTGCGGTAGGCGCCATAGCCCAGCAGCGCCAGCCCCACCAACGCCACCAGACCGGCATGGGAGAGCCAGAATACCGGCAGGTAATAGCCCGCCAACCACACCACCACCCCGGCCAGCAACACCAGTTGCCCCACCAGCAGAGCCCGATCGGTGCGGGGAAAGTGCAGCCGGGTTTTAAGAAAACCGCGGGAAAACTGGCTGGCGCTCACGGCCGCCAGCAGGTAAACCAGATGGATACCCTGGTTGTGCCAGACCACCGCCTCCGGCCACAGGAACTGAAACGCCAAGCCACTGCGCATGACCCACGCCAGGGTAGCCGCCAACAGGAACAGGCCCAGATACAGGTAGTTCGGCTGGCGCAGCAACCAGGCGATGGCCAGGGCCGCGACCACCAGGGTCAACATCATGCCGACGTAGAGGCCAAAACCGTAGTATTCCGCCCGGGCCTGGGCCTGGAAACGATCCTGGCTGCTGAGGGTGAAATCCAGATTGGCCAGCCCGGGCCGGTCATAGTCCAGGCGCAGGTAGACATCGGTGTAGCTGGCGGCCGCCGTGGTGTGGGCCAGCGCCAGGGTACGGTAGTCGAGCGGTCGCTGATGGAACGGCAGGCGATCGGTGAGCAGGGTCCGTTGCGGCTGGCCGCCTTCATCCACCAAAAACGCCGTTAGCCGGTGGGTCTGTGGCGTCTGGTGACGCAGCACCCAGGCCCTGGACTGCAGGGGATCGGCATTGCGTAGCCGCACCCGCAGCCAAAAGATGCGGCCACCGGCCCCCACCGCCTGGTTCAAACCTGCCTCGGTCAGCGGCTCAAAGTCCGCTTCCGGCACCCCGCCGGCGGCGCTGTAGGCACTGGCAACAAAGAATTCAACCGGAGCCCGCAGCGGACGGCTGTCCAGATGCTGAATCTCCAGCACCGGTGGTTCGGATGGCCTGGCATGGCCAACCACACAGGGCAACAACAGTGCCAGCAAGGCCAACCACCCCCCAGTTCCCCATCGTCGCTGCATCTGTCAATCCGTTACCTGCGGTCGCTGTCGCCAGCCGGCCCGGTGATGGCCATGCCCCTGGCAGCAAGTATAGACAGGAATGCCGGACTCACGCCGGCATGGCCGGATCTTCAGCCACCTCGATCCTGTCCCGGCCCCGGCGCTTGGCGAGGTAAAGGGCTTGATCGGCGCGGAATTGTGCCGTCTCCAACGATTGGTTCACCTCCACCAGACCGATACTGGTGGTGAACCGGAAACACAGATCGGAATCCGGCACCTGGATCGACAGCCCGCGTACGTGCATCAGCAAACGTTCGGCCACCTGGTGCGCCTGTTCCCGGCCGCAATTGACCAGCAGCATGGCAAACTCCTCCCCGCCGATCCGGCCCACCGCGTCGTGCTCCCGGCCAAACTCCCTCAGGGCGGCGCCAAACGCCCGCAAGGCAGCATCACCAGCGGCATGGCCATACTGGTCGTTGATGCCCTTGAACAGGTCAATATCCAGCATCAGCAGCGACACCGGCGAGCCGGAGCGCTGAGCCTGGCTCAACGCCAGCCTGGCCTGCTCGAAGAAGCCGTGGCGGTTCTTGACCCCAGTGAGCATGTCGGTGGTGGCCAGCACTTCCAGACGTGCGTTGCTGTCCTGCAAGGCGACGGAGAGCTGCTTAAAGCGCAGCAGGAAGAAACCGCCCACCGCCAGCAGGCACAGGCTGGCCAGCGCCACCACCACGGCAATGGCATAATCCACTTCCTGCTCCAATTGAAACAGGAAGCCCTCCAGGGAAACGTCCCCTTTGATCAGGCCCAACTCCCGGTAACTGTCGGCGATGAACCGCCAGCGGCCAGGGTTCATGTGGCCAATCTGGACCAGGTCCGGCATCACCAGCTCCCGAATGGCCTCCGCTTCAAAACGCAGGTGCTCCAGGGACTTGTCCGGAGCGTAACGCTGATGAATCAACTGGATGGTTTCGTCGAGATGGGACAGTGCATAATCCCAGCCCCGCAGGCTGGCGTCGCGGAATTTCGCCACCAGGTCGGGATCGCGCCGCGCCAGTTGCTCACTGGTGACCAGCACATCGCCATAGAAATTGATGCCATAATCCCGGGGATTGATCAGGTTGTACTGGACCCCCTGCTGCTGCAGGTGATAGGGCTCATTGGAAACATAAGCGTCATAGGCTGCCACCCGGCCGGCTATCAGGTCCTCCAGTTGGTAGCTACTGGGCACCAAGGTGATCCGATCCAGCGGCAAGCCCTCACGCAGGAACACCGTAAGCAGCTCGGCACTCTCGGGGGGCGGCATCAGCATCACCGTGCGATCAACCAGATCGTGGGGACTGCGGATACCATCCTCGGCGCGGGAAATCCAGACAATCGGGGAGGTTTGCATGATGGCGGCCACCGCCACCACCGGCTCGCCCTGCGTCCGGGCGATCACCACACCGGAACCGGTCACGGCAAAATCAGCCTGTTCGGTCATGACCGCCTCGATCGGCCAACGGGCCTGGGGGCCCCCCTCCAGCAGCAGCACCTCCAATCCCGCCTCGCGGTAATAGCCTTTCTCCAGGGCCATGTAGTAACCGGCGAACTGGAACTGGTGTAGCCAACGAAGCTGCAGTGTGACCGACTCGCTTCTGGCCAGGGTAGGAAGCAGCGCAAGCGTCAGTGCCGACCACAGCAGCACCCCCGCCATCAAAGCTCTTTTCATGGCTTACCCGTCGACACCGGACGAATGAGTGGTTCTCCGTCGGAACCTGTTATCCTGCGAACCGTTCTCCAAGTCTAAGTCAGGTGCCGGAACTTTGCCCGCCGGTTGGGAGACTCTGCGGTGGCTCAGGACGTTGGCAGGGCACTGGCAGGTTGGGTGGGGAACGTCGGTTCCCGATAGCTGTCCAGCCGCTTCAACCAGCCCGCCAGCCAGCGCTCGCGTTCGATCGGGTTGGCGGCATTGGCGGCCCGCCGGGCCAGCACCACCGCTGCCGCCTCGCGGAACTGCTCCAGGGCGCTGACGTCATCACTGCCCGTCATGGCCTGCAGTACCTGCAATAGGCCCCAGCCCTCACCGGCATAGCGTTCGCTGGGCGCCAGTCCTTCGCCTTTGAAATTGACGTAATCCAGGAGCGCATAGACCCCGCCCGGGGTCGCACTCAGGGCCGCCAGCCGCTGCCGCAATGCCCCGCGCTGGGCCTCCGGCGCGACGGCGACCACCCGCGCCAAGGCCGCTTCGGCGCGGGCGAAGATAAATGCCACCTGGTCACCCTGGGTGCGTTGGAGAAACCGCCGCAGCTCGATGACCTCGGCCTGGTCCTGGCGGGCCAGGAAGGTCGGGCGATCCGGCCAGGGCGCATCGAATGGTGACAGGCTGGCCAACCCTTCCGGTACCGTCACGTTGCGTTGTTGCAAAAACGCTATCAGCGCCGGAAAACTTTCCACGAACCGGCCCTCGACGCCAGCCGGATACCAGATGAAATGGCCGATGCCCAGGGATGGAAAGGCCTCCCCTTCGTTCCAGTGCACCAGGCAGCGAAACTGGCCGCTGCACTCGTTCTGGAAGATCTGCTGTCCGACCCACTCCAGCTGCACCGGTTCCAGGCGCAGCTGCAATTCGGGGCCCGGTCGGCCACAGCCTGTCAGCCAACCGGCCAGCAGCAGGATCAGGCCCAAACTGCGGTAGTGCCATGCGTGCACGTGTTTTTCTCCTCCAAGCGATCCAGAGTCCGTTAAGAAGCCGCTGAAAAACTCCGGACAGTCTGCCGGGGCAACGGAACCGGCGCTATCCTGCCCCAGCACGCTAGCGGACGCCAGCCCCGCTCGCGCCTCTGCCGCCAAAGGCCGCGATCACCATTTTCCAAGCCGCTGATTGCCGGTCATTTTTAATGCACTGCGGGTGCAAGCCGCCCTCAAACGGCGCCACCTGGGCGACTGACTCGACTGGCCGCTCCGTATTTTTTATTTATTTTTCCGGTAATTACATTGCCACTTCGGAAAGTGGCACGTGCCATGCATTCGTCCATTCGCCGGGACGGAGCGAGCACAGCCCTCACCCGCCACCGACCACTGACACGACTACCAAGAGCAACGGCGCTTATCACCCCTGGTCCATCCCGGGGCGGTAGGCGTTTTTTTATGCCCGAAGAACAACAACAGCCGGTGCCGATGGACCGCCAGCACCGGGCTCTTGGCGCCAACGAACTGTGTGCGACGACGATTCCTAAAACTCAGGAGAACACCCGATGAACCGTAAGACTTTCAAACAGACCGGCTGCCTGCTTGCCGCCGCCATCAGCTGCACCAGCGCCCTGGCCGAAGAGGTATCCTTCACCGAAGCCTTGAGCGGAGGCACCCCCTACGGCGATTTCCGCCTGCGCTATGAGCATGTGGACCAGGACAACGCCCTGGACAAGGCCAATGCCCTCACCCTGCGCACCCGCCTGGGCTACAAGACCGGGAACTACCAGGGCCTGACCGGGGTACTGGAATTCGAAGACGCCCGCACGGTGGCCGGCGTCGACGACTTCAACGACACCCAGGGCCAGGCTGCCGACCACTCCGTGGTGGCCGACCCGGAAACCACCGAGGTGGACCAGGCCTTCCTGCAATACAGCAGGGCCGGAGTGACCGCCAAGTTGGGCCGCCAGGTCATCGCCTACGATAACCAGCGCTTCGTCGGCCACGTCGGCTGGCGCCAGGACCGCCAGACCTTCGATGCCCTGCGCCTGAGCTACTCACCGCTGGAGGCGCTGACCCTGGATTACGCCTACCTGGACAAGCGTAATCGCATCTTCGCCGAGGCCGGCGACCTGGATTCCAAGGATCACCTGGTCAACATCAGCTACCAGACCGGCTTGGGCACCCTCACCGGCTACGCCTATTTGCTGGAGGTGGACAACGGCACCGACAACAGCCTGGACACTTACGGCCTGCGCTATGCCGGCAAGTACCCTCTGGACGCCCTGAGCCTGCTGTACGAACTGGAGTACGCCAGCCAGGAATCCGATACCGGGGCCAGCGACTTTGACACCGACTACTACAAAGCCCTGGCCGGTGTTCAGGCCCAGGGGCTGACCTTCTCACTGTCCTACGAAGTGCTGGGCTCGGACGATGGCGACTTCGGTTTTGCCACGCCGCTAGCCACCCTGCACGCCCACAATGGCTGGGCCGACCAGTTCCTGGCCACCCCGGCCGGCGGCCTGGAAGACCTGAAGGCGGCCATCAGCGGCTCCCTGGCCGGCGGTAAGTGGGTGCTCGCTTACCACGAGTTCAGCGCCGACGAAGCCCCTTCGTCTGCCGACGACCTGGGCAGCGAAGTGGATGTGGCCTACAGCCGTGGCTTCGGCAAGCACTACTCCGCCGGCATCAAATACGCCAGTTACATGGCCGGTGACGATGCCGCCGGCAAGGTGGATACCGACAAGCTGTGGCTGACCCTGGGCGCCAAGTTCTAATAACTCTGTCTAATAACTCTTTCTAATAACTCTTTCTAATAACTCTCAATAACCCTCAATAACTCAGCGTCAACCTTTGCGAGGTGGGATTGCGTCGCCCACCTCGCCGTTTACCGCGCACGTTCCAGACGCATACCCGCCACCCGCCCGGTACGCCGGAAACCGCAGTCGCTGCCTTCATGCCTAGCAACACTGAATCATCACGACGGAGACGTTGTCGTCCGCCTGGTTACGAAGGCTGGCGTCCACCAGACCCCGAACCTGGTCGTCCAGCACCGGCCACCGCCGCAGCAGCGGTAGCCAATCGCTCTCCGGCAAGGCGCCGGTGAGGCCGTCGGAGCACAACAGCAGTCGGTCACCCGCCTGCAGCGCCAGTTCGGTCACCGTGGCCCGCGGCTCTGCGGTGGCGCCGAGGGCCCGGGTCAGCACGTTGCGGAACGGCAGCCGCGCCACCGCCTCCGGGCTGATGGAGCCGTCGTCCACCATCCGCTGAGCCACGGTGTGGTCGCGGGTGAGCTGACACAGGGTGCCGTCACGCAGCAGGTAGCCGCGGGAATCCCCGAGGTGACCGAGCCAGGCCCGCTGCTGTTGCACCCAGGCCAACACCACCGTGGTGCCCATCCGATCCAGCTCCGGCCGATCCCGCCGAGCATCCTCCAGATGTTCGGCGGCCAGGGTGATGGCGGTCTGGATACGTTCCGGAACCGACGCCGTCGGCGTGCTCGCCAGCACCGGCGTGAGGGCGTCCATGAGGGTGTCCACCACCACCCGACTGGCGATCTCGCCACCACGGTAACCGCCCATGCCATCGGCAATCATCGCCAGCGCGTGGTTACCTTCGGGGCTCACGGTGCATGCCAGGGTGTCCTGGTTGGAGGTGCGGCGGGTGCCGATATCCGTCAGTCCGGTGGCAATCAGACTCATGGCCGTACCTCCGGGACGTCCGCGGTTCGGGCACCGGCGAATCGCCGGCCCGACGCTTGCTGAATCGCCTTGTTGATTAACCGCGCCACCCCAGAGGGCAGGTCCGTTATCAGAGTAAGCGCCACCGCCGGTGGTAACTTGAAAATACGGGACAACAAGTTGTGATGGACCTCCACTCCGTAAACACCTGCCTGCAGGTTTAAAGAAAGTGTATGGCCAGTCGTCAGATCGGGGAACCGCAAAGCCGGCAATTTTTGTAAAGGTTTGTTCGTTCATGAACGGGTCGAGGGGAGCGGTGGCTAAGGGCAGACTATGGACAGGTGACAGGACATTAAGGTGGGAAACCGCGCCGGTTTCGGTAGCATAATAGGGCTGTCGCTATCCCAGTCGTATCCGAGGGCTGCCCATGAATATTCGAACCCGATTCCTGGCCACTGCACTGGCCTGCCTGCTGCTCAGCGCCTGCGC